>CANQBA010000010.1 GCA_947589545.1 uncultured Oscillospiraceae bacterium
TCGACCATCCTCCCGGAGCGCGTATACCAGGCTGTCTCCGTAGACCGAGGTGGATTCCATGCCGATGACCACATCGCAGAGCCCCATAGCCCCCATCGCCGACACGATCTTCTCTGTCAGCAGTTTAGCACCGCCCCGGTTGTTTTGTAAAGAGAAGCTGCCATACTTGCTGCCGTCCGGTCTCATGAGGTATGCCACGTTGTTTCTGCTTCCCACATCAATGCCAACGTAAAGTGGATCCATAATTTTCACCTCCCCTCAGCGGGATTTCAGGATCAGCAGGCAAAGGGATACCCATGGTAACCGGAGCGTCAGCAACCTCGCTTATTAGAATCATTCCGGAGCGAGCCGATGCGAAAGCCCTCACTGCTGAAAGGGCGGCCTCGCTTCCGGCAAACAGCTAATGAGTTTGCAGCTTACTTCCGGTCCAGGGGGACTGACTTTGCATGAAGCCGCCTTGCGGCGCAACGGGAGGGAAAAGAACTTGTCCCTGCTGTCCTACAGCTATTGTACCACGGGCATCCCTTTGCCTGCTGGTTTTTCCGGAGTGAACTCAGCAGATAACACTTATAAAATCTCTGCTAATCTTATTATACGAGGAGGGACAACCGTGAAGGGTTTGGCGTTTTCCAAGCGGAACGATCTGGAGATCTTGCGGGATCCGTTGAACCTCATGTTCGGGGCGGGTTTCCCCATCGTCTTGCTGCTCTTACTGACCGCGATCCAGCGGAATATTCCCGCGCTGCTGTTTGTATCACTGGGCCTCTTGTGCGGCAGCATTTTCACGGACAAACAGGTGGGCGGCATCTGCGGAGCTTTACTTACGAACCTGACGGCGTGGCTCTCCGGCATCTGGTTCGACCTGGGGCTGGTGGGCGGCTCGTTCCAGAAAATCGCGAACCTCCTGCCCTTCGTCCACGCCGTGGATCTGGAGCGGGCCGTCCTGCGCGGCGATTACGCGGAGGCGTTCCCCCATCTCTGGTGGGTATCCGCCTACGCCGCCGCCGTGACTGCCATAGCGGTATTCGCCTTTTTGCGGCAGATGAAAAGACAGTGAGCGGGACGATAAGCGGATAAGAGCAAAAAACAGGCGTTGAGGTGACATCATGGCATCGAGTAAAGAATACTTAGAATTTATTTTAGGGCAATTATCCGAATTGGATGGCATTACAGTTCGGGCTATGATGGGTGAATTTATCATCTATTACCGCGGCAAAATCACAGGCGGTATCTATGATGACAGATTACTTGTAAAGCCGGTAAAAGCGGCGATCAGCTATATGCCAACAGCGGCCTATGAACGCCCCTATGAGGGCGCAAAAGAGATGCTGTTGGTAGACGAGGTTGACAACAGGGAGTTTTTGACAGGCTTATTCAACGCCATGTATGAGGAGCTGCCAGCGCCAAACCAGGAAAGAAGAAGCATGTAACTGCCCGTTTGGTTGGAAGCGGATCGGAACGATAAATCGAGCGCCGCGAGGTGATCCAATGAACATTACTTATATTCGCGGAGCATTAAACGCAAAGCCGACGAGCTTGTGAGACGCATCACAGCTCATCGGCTCTGTCTTTATCGCCAGTGGTTTTGTTTTTACTCGCTCAGCACAGCGGGGCGATGAGGCGGAGGAAGCCGTCTATGAGCCATTTGCCGAAGGTGACGCGCAGATCCTCCGGCGTGCGCTGGCGGGATTTGGACTGGGTGTCCAGATAGTCGGCCTTCAGCGCCCGGAGCAGGGAGGAGCGGTAGAACACCGTATTGTTTTCAAACTGCAAAAACAGGCTCCGGTAGTCCAGATTCACCGTCCCCACCGCGCCCACCTTGTCGTCCACCAGGCACGCCTTGGCGTGGAGGAAGCCGGGGGTGTACTCGTAGATCTTCACGCCGGCCTCCAGCAGAACCGGATAGAAGCTCCTGGTCATGCGGTAGACGATCTTCTTGTCGGGGATCCCCGGCGTGATGATGCGCACGTCCACTCCCCGCCGGGCGGCGCGGACAAAGGCGTCCAGCAGGGCCTCCCCCGGGAGCAGGTAGGGGGTATAGAACCAGGCGTACCGCTCCGCCTGGGCCAGAAGGTCGATATACAGCTCGTTGGTGGTGGCCTCGGGCCGCAGGGGGGAGTCGTAATAGGGGAGGACAAGGCCGTCCGTCCCGGCGCTCTCCCCGGCGGGGGCGGTCAGACAGCTCTCCGGCACCGGATCCTTTGTAAAGGCGTTCCAAAGCTGGGCGAACATCCGTGTGAAGCTGCGGACAGCCTCGCCGCGAACCATAAAGCCGATGTCCTTCCAGTGGCCGAAGCGGGTGATGTGGTTGATGTACTCGTCCGCCAGATTCACGCCGCCGCTGAAGGCGGTCTTTCCGTCGATGATCATCATCTTCCGGTGCGTCCGGCAGCTGACCGTCCCGCTGACATACAAAAGCGGGTTGAAGGCCACGCACTGGATGCCCCGCTTCCGAAGGGCCTCCGCGTCCTTTTGGGTGTAGGTGGAGATACTGCCCAGATCGTCGTACATCACGCGCACATCTACGCCCTGGGCGGCCTTCCGGGCCATGACCTCGGTGAGGGAGTCCCAGAAAAGCCCGTTTTCGATGATCAGATATTCCACGAAGATGAACTTCTCCGCCTTTTCCAGCTCCTCCAGCATCCGGGGGAACATATCGTCGCCCAGGGGATAATACTCCGTCTCCCCGCCCTGCCGGAGGGGAAAGCCCGTGTCCCGCTGGATCATGCGGAGGGTCTGGGCCAGCCGCCTGTCCTCCTTTTCCACCGCCTCATAGAGGGGGCCGGAGGCGTCCTCCTCCGCCGGCAGGGGCGCGGCCTTCTCCAGCCGCTTGCGGATGGGCGCCATGGAGTGCCTGTTGCCCAGCATGAGGTACAGCAGCGCGCCCGGAAGCGGGAAGGTCAAAATCAGCAAAAGCCACAGGATCCGGTAGGTGGACTCGTCCCGGCGTGTCACCAGATACAGCACGAAAACAAGCGCCAGAGCGCCCAGAAGGATACTGATGGCCGTGGCCCAGGGTTTCAGCCAGGTAAAGAGCAGCAGGTAGAGGAGCACCTGCAGGACGACCGCCGGAAGGACAGCCGCCACACGGCGGATCACCATTTTCATATCGCTATCCCATCCCTTTCTCCGCCATAACGGCGTTTTTTCACAACGCGTTTATTTCGCCCGGATGATCTGAATGGACAGGATCAGGGTCTTGATGCCGGAGATCAGGATGGACGCGCCGATGAGCATTCCCACGGAAAGTATGGTGATCATGGGCTGGAAAATGCACACCACGCCCAGAACGGCCGTGGCCGCGCCCAGGAGCATCACCACCAGCCATCCGGCGGTGCGCAGCTCGTTGGGAAGCTCCTGGTTGATTCTGCGGAGCTTCAGCGCCTCGGCGATGCCGGTGATGCCGTAGATCACCAGCCACACGGCGGCGGCGTAGGCGATGACCATGTTGGTGGCAAACTGGGCGAAAACGTTGACCAGAAGGAAGCCGCCGAACAGGACGCCGGCGATGCCGCCCACCAGCTCCCAGACACTGCGGCCGTCCCGGCCCGCCGCGTACCGGAAGATGGCGGAGACGCCGGCCACCACAACGGCCGCGCCCGCGATCCAGCCCAGGGAGGCGAAGGTCTCCACCGGCGTCACCATGCAGTCCACGCCGCAGACGATCATAAGGATGCTGAGAACGATCATCAGTACAGTCATAAGAAGGATCTCCTTTTTCTTGAAATTTCAAATGGATATCGCAAAGGCCCTTCGGCCCTTGTGGACGGTATGGTATGGGCGCCTCCCGTCCTCCGGTGGGGAGAACGGGAGGCGTGAAGGGGCCGTGGGAACAGGGCAGATCCGGTAAGGCGGCCGGGATCTCCCGCCGTCCCTCTCCTTTCAAATTCCTCCATATCAGCGGAGAGGCCCCGCGTGGAGCGTGGGATAGGGGATCAGAAAAGCTTCAGCATGGGGGCGGAGAGCTCCTCAAAGCTCTTGCCAGCGATGGTCCAGGCCAGCATGGCCTCGGCGATGAATTCGGCGGTGAACCCGTCGGGGCAAAACCTGCGGATGGGGGCGGCCAGCTGGGCGCGAAGCAGGGTGTGGTATTTCGCGGATATGCTCGTAAAGCCGCTGACGCGAGCATCCCGGAAGATGCCGCCGTGCAGCTTCAAAAACGCCAGAAGCTCCCGGTGCATGGCGCGCAGGGCCGTCTCCGGCGTGTCGCCGGGCCCGGGCTCCATGGCCGCCAGGCTCTCCCTCCAGTCGGCCAGAATGAAGGCCGCCGCCAGATTCTCCTTGGAGGGGTAGTAGTTGTACACCACCCCGGGGCTGACCCCCAGGGCCTCCGCCACGGAGCGGATGGTCATGGCCCCGTAGCCGGACTCCATGGACTGCCGCCGCGCTTCCGCCGCCAGCTTTTCCGCCAGGCCCTGGATGATCTTGGGCACCGGATCCGCCCCCTTTATGAACGTGTTCATTTTATTATACGACAACTCCCGCCCCCTGTCAAGCCGTGGAAAAACCGGCTTACATTTTTGCCCAATCTCTTGAATCCGGGGAAAAGTTGTGTTATGATACCCGTATTCACGGATATTATATAACGTAGGAATTTCCGCTTGATTTTTGATGGAGGTGTTTACTATGCCGACAGATAAAACAGAAAAGACGACCGAAAAGAAAAAATCCGCCGCCGAGGCCAAGCCCGAACCCGTAAAGAAGGCCAAGGCCCCCGCCGAACCCAAAACAGAGCCCGCCAAAAAGGCCAAAGCCGGGGCGGAGAAGAAGCCGAAGGCGGTCAAGGTGAAAAAGCCTGAGGCTGCGCCGGACGCGGCCGCCGAGGCCCCCGTGGAGGCCGCTGTACCCCCCGTAGAAACCGTTCCTGCCAAGGTTGAACCCGCGGAGACTGCCCCTGTGGAAACCGCCCCCGTGGAGGCCGATCCCGTCCCCGACACCCCCAGAAGGAGCGTGGCGTTCATCGGCTCGGAGTGCTATCCCTTTGTCAAGACGGGCGGTCTGGGCGACGTGATGTACGCCCTGCCCAAGGCGCTGGTGAAGCACAACTGCGACGTGAAGGTCATCCTGCCCCGTTACCGGTGCATCCCCTGGGAGTACCAGCAGAAGATGGTCTACCGGGGCGCCTTCGGGATGGATCTGTGCGCCGACGGCCGCTCCTACTACGTGGGCATCATGGAGTACGTCTGGGACGGCGTGGTCTATGACTTCATCGACAACGAGGAGTTCTTCAGCAGCGGGAACCCCTACACCAACCTGGTGGACGACATCCCCAAGTACTGCTATTTCGCCAAGGCCGCCCTGGCCGCCCTCAACTATATGGACTGGATCCCCGACATCATCCACTGCCACGACTGGCAGGCGGCGCTGGTGCCCGTGTATTTAAGGACGCTCTTTGAAAACACCAAGCTCTCCCGCGCCAGGGCCATTCTGACCATCCACAACCTGAAATTCCAGGGCGTCTACAACATCCCCACCATCAAATACTGGTCGGGCCTGCCGGACTATGTGTTCAACAAGGACGCCCTGACGGTGAACTGGGTGGACGCCAACATGCTCAAGGGGGGCCTCACCTACTCCAACGCCATCACCACCGTCAGCCCCACCTACGCCTGGGAGATCCAGACCCCCGCCTACGGGGAGAATCTGGACGCCCATCTTCGGTATCACGCCGGGAAGCTCCGGGGCATCGTCAACGGCATCGACTACGACATCTGGAACCCCCTCACCGACAAAAACGTCCCGCACAACTACAGCGCCGCCGACGTGCTGAAGCAGAAGAAGGCCAACAAGCGCGCCCTCCAGGAGGAGCTGGGCCTTCAGGTGGACGAGGGCAAGCTGGTCATCGGCCTCATCTCCCGCCTCACCGACCAGAAGGGCCTGGATCTGGTAAACGCCATCATGTCCCAGATCGTGGACGACTACACCCAGGTGGTGATCCTGGGCACCGGCGACGCCATGTATGAGGACTCCTTCCGGTACTACGAAAACGCGTATAAGGGAACGGTGTGCTCCTGCATCCTGTACGACGAGGCCCGCTCTCACCGCATCTACGCCGGGGCGGACGCCCTGCTGGTGCCCTCCCGCTTCGAGCCCTGCGGCCTGACGCAGCTGAACGCCATGCGTTACGGCACCGTCCCCATCGTCCGGGAAACCGGCGGCCTCAAGGACACCGTGGAGCCCTACAACATGTTCACCAACACCGGCAACGGCTTCACCTTTGACCGCTACGACGCCGGCCTGCTGCTGGACGCCATCAACCGGGCCAAGACCCTCTATTTCGAAAACCGCTGGTGCTGGGACGAGATGGTTCAGCGTGATATGGAAAAGGACGTCTCCTGGGACAGCTCCGCCGCCCAGTATAAGGAGCTGTATCTCCAGCTCACCTGACGCATCCCCTTCCCGGCGGCCCCGGAAGTCATGAGGCAGGGCGATGATCTCATTACAACAATATTTGCTCGACCCTTGCGGAACCGCAAGCATCCCCTACTGGAAGTATAAAAGCATCGCCGTACCCCAAAATATGCTCATCGTCCATCAACGGGAGATGACCGACGGTCTGCTCCTTGCGTACAGGGACGAGCCGTACTTCCGGCTGTATCACGATCTGAAAAACATCCGGCAAACGGCTCTGCGGGAGGTCGAAATAGTCCCGGGCGGAGATTCGGTATCCGCATTTGTTCAGCTTATCAACAAAAGCTATACCGATTTAAGCGTTACCGCCGAACAAATGGAGCGATACCGGCGCACGCCCGTCTATTGCCCTGACTTGTGGATCCTGCTGAGGGAGAGAAGCACGCGGACCGTACTGGCGGGCGGCATAGCCGATTATGACGAGGAAGCCGGCGAGCTGATTTTAGAGTGGATACAGGTTCTTCCGCCCTTCCGTGGACGCGGCTACGGCCAACTCGTCGTCAATACGCTGCTTTCCAAAATGCGGAATACGGCACGGTTCGCGACGGTTTCTGGAAAAATCAACGATCCGTCCGATCCCGAGCGCCTATATCGAAAATGCGGCTTTTCCGGCGCCGATATCTGGCATATTCTCACCCCAAAATAGCCTTGCGAAGTTAAGAGAAAAAGGCGCCTCCAACCCCGGCCTCACGACCGTCTATCAAACACAAAAACCTCCCGTTTCCGGGAGGTTTTTTGTGTATTTATGTGACGATCACTCGTCCAGGAGCCCCGCCAGCTCGTCGATGAGCTCGCCAAAGAGCTTCAGCGCGTCGTTCACCGGCTGGGGGGCGCTCATATCCACGCCGGCGATTTTCAGCAGGGAGACAGGGTCGGTAGAGCAGCCGCCGGAGAGGAATTTCAAATAGTCCCGCACCGCCTCCGGGCCGCCGGTGAGGATGCGCTGGGACAGCGCCATAGCGGCGGAGAAGCCCGTGGCGTACTGATAGACGTAGAACCGGCGGTAGAAGTGGGGGATCCGCGCCCACTCCATGGCGATCTCGTCGTCCACCACCATGTCGGGCCCGTAGTAGAGCCGGTTCAGCTCCGCGTAGATGTCGCAGAGGCGCTTTGCCGTCAGGGCCTCGCCCCCCTCGGCCAGGGTGTGGGTCTTCAGCTCGAACTCCGCGAACATGGTCTGCCGGTACAGGGTGGTACGGAATTGCTCCAGGAAATAGTTGATCAGCACCGCCCGCTGGCGCCTGTCCGTGGTGCGGTCCAGAAGATACCGCATGAGGATGGCCTCGTTGCAGGTGGAGGCCACCTCCGCCACAAAGAGCACATACCCGGCATACACCGTGGGCTGGTTCTTGGTGCTCAGATACGAGTGCATGGCGTGGCCCATCTCGTGGGCCAGGGTGAAGACGCTTTCCAGGTTGTCGTTGTAGTTGAGCAGGACGTAGGGGTGGATCCGCGCGCCGCTGGAATAGGCGCCGGCCCGCTTGCCCTGATTTTCGTAGATATCCATCCAGCGGCCCTCAAAGGCGGAGCGCAGGACGCGGCTGTACTCCTCGCCGTACACCCGCGCGGCCTCCAGAACGTCGCGTTTGGCCTCCTCAAAATCGATGACCCGATCCGCCTCGGGGACGATGGAGACATAGAGGTCGTACATGCGCAGCTCGTCAAGCCCCATGGTCTTCTTCCGCAGGGCCACATATTTATACATCTTGTCCAGGTTCTGATGGACGGCCTCCAGCAGGTTGTGGTACACGCTCTCGGGGATCTCCGAGGGGAAGAGGGCCGACTGCAGGGCGGAATCGTATTTGCGCGCCCTGGCCTGAAAGACGTTCTTCTGGATCTCCGCGTTCAGCATGGCGGCCAGGCCGTTTTTAAAGCCGGCGTAGGTGTGATAAAGGGATTCGTAGGCGTTTTTCCGCAGCGTCCTGTCGGGGCTGGTCATCAGCGCCAGGTAGCTGCCGTGGGTGACCGGGTGCTCCGCGCCCTGGCTGTCCCGGGCGGCGGGGAACCGCATATCCGCGTCGGAGAAGGCGTTGAAGATCTGGGACGGCCCCCGGGAGATCTGGCTGGCGGCGGCCAGCAGCTCCTCCTCCGGCCGGGAGAGGGTGTGCTCCCGGCCCCGGCGGGCGCGGGTGAGGTACCGGCGGTACTTCTCCAGCCCCGGCTCCTGGGCGTAAAACCGCTCCAGCGTCTCCTCCGGGATATCGTTGATCTCCGGCCCCTCAAAGGCCGTGGCGCTGCCCAGCTTCACCCCAAAGCTGGAAAGCCTTCCCTGCATGGCCTGGTAGACGGGGTTGGCCGTGTCCTCGTCGTGGCGGAGCATGGGGTAGGAGAACACCGGATCCAGCCGCTCCTCCGTCCTTTCACTGAGCTCCAAAAACTCCAGAAGCGTCTTCGCCGACTGGCCCAGACGCCCCCGGTAGGCCGCCGCCTGGGCGGGGATCTCCTGGCACGCCTCAAAGGCCTTTTCCCAGGCCTCGTCGCTGGGAAAAAGATCCTCGATGCTCCAGCAGGTGTCCTTCTCCCGCTGGGCCCGCGTGACGATCTGTTTTTTCTCTGCCATTTTTCCGTCCTCCGTTCTCGTTGATAAGAAGTTGTTCTCCGCTTTACTCAATCCCCGGCAGCGGGGCCGGCTCCGGCATCAGCACCCGGGCAAAGAGCGTCACGGCTCCGGCGGGGAGCGTCCTGTCCAGCTCGCGCCGGGCGCGGTTCAGGGGAAAGAGGTAGGCGTTCCCCTCGCTGTCCTCCAGATACTGCCGGCATACAAGGGCCCCGTCCACCAGGAAGATGCCCACCTCCCCCGGGGCCAGGGGGCCGGGCCGGGCGGCAAAGACCGTCTCGCCCTTTTTCAGATACGGCTCCATGGTGTCGTCCGCCATGACCACGCCGAATTCCGTCCCCCGGGGGACAAGGGCGGGGTCGCGGAAGCTCATTTCGGCCATTTTACGCCCTGCCCGCCAGCTTAAAGACGTCGGAGGAGGCGCCCATGACCATGATGTGATCCCCCTCGCAGAAGATATACCCGGGGCCGGGGGCTGCCAGGATCTTCTCGCCCTTCTTGATGGCGATGATGTTGACGTTGTGCTTTTTCCGCACGTCCACGCCCACGATGGTGTCCCCCACCCAGGCTCTGGGGGTCTTGATCTCATAGATAGCCACATCCTCCGTCAGGGGGATGAAGTCGAAAATATTGTCGGAATTGTACCGCACGGCCACCCGCTCGGCGATCTCCCGCTCGGGGTAGACCACCTCGGTGGCGCCGATCTGCTTTAAGAGCATCTCCTGGATGTCCTGGGTGGTCTTGGAGATGACCCGCTTGGCCCCGTGGCGCTTGAGCAGCGCCGTGGTCACCAGGGAGGACTGAAAATCGTCCCCCGTGGTCACAAAGCACAGGTCAAAATTCTCCACCCCCAGCGACTCGATCACCGGCTCCCTGGTGCAGTCGCCGATGGAGCACTCGGTAAACTGGTTGGCCATCAGCTCCACCAGCTCCGGATCCTTGTCCACGATCATCACGTCGTTGCCCAGCTCCTGCATCCGCACCGCCAGATGGCGGCCGAACCGGCCCAGGCCGATCACCAGAACGGATTTCATACTATACCTCCTGTCAACCGACTAAAAGCTTGCCCGTGGGGAAGCGCATAGGCGACGCGCCCTGCTCGCCGGTGAGGGCGATGGCCATGGTCAGGCCCCCGATGCGCCCCGCGAACATCAGCGCCGTCAAAATCAGCTTGGCGGCCACGCCCAGCCCCGCCGTGATCCCCGTGGAGAGGCCCACGGTGGCGACGGCGGAGATCACCTCAAAAAGCGCGTCCCGCAGACCCACCGCGTCCAGGGCGCACAGGCCGCAGGTGGCGGCCAGGATCAGCGTCAGATAGATGACCACGATGGCCGTGGCCTGCCGCACCGTGTCGTCGTCGATGCGCCGCTTGAACACCACCGGAGGCGACTTCTTCATGGACGCGGCGGTGCAGATCAGCACCACGGCCACGGTGGTGGTCTTGAGGCCGCCGGCGGTGGAGCCGGGGGAGCCGCCGATGAGCATCAGCACCATGGTGAGCAGCGCCCCGGCGTCGGAAAGGGACGACATGGGCACCGTGGCAAAGCCCGCCGTGCGCGGCGTCACCGCCTGAAAGAGCGCCAGCAGCAGCTTGTCGCCCATCGAGCGCCCCGCGAAGGCGGCGGAATTTTCAAAGAGGAGAAAGAGCGCCGTAGGCGCGGCGATCAGGAAGACGGTCATCACCACCACCAGCTTTGAGTGGAGCTTCAACTCCTTGAGCCGGCATTTGGTGTTGATCAGATCGTCCCACACAATGAAGCCCAGTCCGCCCACCACGATCAGGGCCGCGATGGTCAGCACCACCAGCGGATCCGTGGCGAAGGCGGAGAGAGACGCGCCGCCCCGGTAATCGCCCATCAGGTCGAATCCCGCGTTGCAGAAGGCGGAAATGGAATGAAAGACCGCGAACCACAGGCCCCTGCCCCAGCCGAAGAGGGGGACGAAGCGGATCGCCAGCAGGGCGGCCCCCACGGCCTCGCAGAGGAAGGTGCCGGTAAAAAGCCGCCGCACCAGCTTTACAACGCCGCCGTAGCTGTCGTTGCCAGCGGCCTGCATCAGCATCCGCGTGTCCGCCAGACTGGCCCGCTTGCGCACCATGGAGAAAAAGCCCGTGATGATGGTCATGGCCCCCAGGCCCCCCACCTGGATGAGCAGAAGGATCACGACCTGCCCGAAAAGACTCCAGTACCCGGCGGTATCCACCACCGCCAGGCCCGTGACGCAGGCCGCCGACGTGGCGGTAAAGAGGCAGTCCACATAGGGCGTCCAGACGCCCGCCGCCGAAGCCGGCGGCGTCATCAGCAGAAGGGAGCCCAGCAGGATCACCCCCAGGAAGCTCAGGACAATGAGCCTCACCGGCGTGGCCCGCCGTCGTATTTTGGCGTTCACCGCGTCACCTCCCCGCAAAATCGAACAAAATTCATTGTACCGCATAACCGCTCAAAAAGCAAGGAATTATATGTTAATTTTGTTCAAACGAATACTCAGCAAAATGCCCTTCGCTGAAGCGAAGGGCTATCGGAGGGCTTGCTCGTGCAATTTTTTCAGTACCGCCTGAAAATAGGCCGGAAGCTCACACGTCACCGTCATGCGCTCCCCGGTGGCGGGGTGGTCAAAGCGGAGCTCCCTGGCGTGGAGGCACTGGCCCTCAAGGCCCGGAACGGGCTTTCTGGCCCCGTAGACGGTGTCGCCCAGGATCGGGTGGCCGATGCTCGCCATATGCACCCGGATCTGGTGGGTGCGCCCCGTCTCCAAGCGGCAGCGCACATGGGTAAACCCGGGAAACCGCTCCAGCACCTCCCAGTGGGTCACGGCGGGGCGGGCATTTTTCTCCGTCACGCACATGCGCTTCCTGTCGGTGGGGTGGCGGCCGATGGGGGCGTCCACGGTGCCGGTATCCTCCCGCAGGTTCCCCATGACCACGCACTCGTAGGTCCTGGACAGGGTGTGATCCTTCAGCTGTTCGGCGAGGCTCCTGTGGGCCGCGTCGTTTTTGGCGGCGATGATAAGGCCCGAGGTGTCCTTGTCGATCCGGTGGACGATGCCGGGGCGCAATACGCCGTTGATGCCGCTGAGCTCCTCCCCGCAGTGGGCCATCAGGGCGTTGACCAGCGTCCCGCCGGCGTGGCCGGGGGCGGGATGGACAACCATCCCCTTGGGCTTGTTGACCACGATGACGTCACCGTCCTCGTAGACGATGTCCAGCGGGATATCCTCCGCCGCGATCTCCGGCGTCTCCGGCTCCGGGATGTCCAGCGTCAGCTGATCCCCCGGCGCGGGCCGGGCGCTTTTTTTCACGGCCCTTCCCCGGCAGGTGACGCGCCCCTCCTCCAGGAGCTTCTGGACAAAGGCGCGGCTGAGCTCCGGCATGGCCGCCGCGATCAGGGCGTCCACGCGCCCGGACTCAGTTACCGTCAGCGTCGCCGTCATGGGCCTCCTCCTTCAGCCTCTCCGCCTTTTTCGCCCGCTCCTCCCGCAGAGTGCGGAGGATGTATAAGAGGCAAAACAGCGCCGCGCCCACGTCGATGAAGCTGTCCGCCAGATTGAACACCGCGAAGCGCACAAATTCCGGGTCGATCATATCCACCACATAGCCAAGAAACGCCCGGTCGATGAGATTCCCCAGGTCGCCGCCCAGCACCAGAGCCAGACCCAGCTTCTCCCAGCCGGTAAAGCTTCCCTTCCAGAGAAGCCACACCAGCAGTACCGCCACCGCGCCGGACACCGCCGCCAGGATCCAGGTGTGCTCCGAAAGCAGGGAAAAGGCCATGCCGGTGTTGCGGATATGCGTCAGGCTCACAAAGCCGGGGATCAGCTCCACATACCCCTCCAGGGGGATGTGGCGGACCACCCAGCCTTTAAAAAGCTGATCCACGGCACAGCAGGCCGCCGCGATGAGAAAATAAAGCATACAGACACCCTTATATTGGCGCGGGCGGGTTCCTGACCCGCCCGCTGATGGATGATTCTCTTAAAGGTTTTTTACCACGTCGGCGCATCTCCGGCACAGCTCCGGGTGATCGTGGTCACAGCCCACCGTCTCGGCTCTGTTCCAGCACCGCAGGCACTTGGGCGCGTCGCAGGGGGCCACCGCCACGGTCACGCCGGGGAAGCTCTCGCCGGGAAGGCCCTCGCCCTGTCCGTACACCACGGTCACGCGGGAGACGATGAACATCTGGGCCAGATCCATCCCCGCCAGCCTGTCAAAATCGTCCCTGGCCTCCGGGGAGACGTACAGGGTCACCTGGGCGTCCAGGGGCTTGCCGATGGACTTGTCGGCACGCTTTACCTCCAGCGCCTTCAGCACGTCGGCCCTGAGGGCGATGAGCTTATCCCAGCGCTGGGCCTCGGTATCGTCAAACCGGTACTCCGGGTGGACGGCGGGCATGTCGTTGAGCATCACATGGAGGCCGTTGGCCGTCCTGTCGTGGGGCATGGACTGCCAGATCTCGTCGCTGGTGAAGGCCAGAATGGGGGCCAGGAGCCGCACCATGGCGTCCAGAATGGCGTAGATGGCGCTCTGGGCGCTGCGGCGGGAAAGGGAGTCGGTTGCGTCGCAGTACAGCCTGTCCTTGATGATGTCCAGGTAGAAGCTGGACATCTCCACCACGCAGAAGTTGTGGATGGCGTAGGTGACCGCGTGGAACTCGTACCGCTCGTAGGCCGCCAGGCACTTCTCCACCAGGGCGTTCATCTGCACCATCGCCCACTTGTCCAGCGGGAGCATCTGGTCAAACGCCACCGGCGCGTCAGGGTCAAAGCCGTTGAGATTCCCCAGGATATACCGGGCGGTGTTGCGGATCTTCAGATACTTGTCGGAGAGCTGCTTGAAGATGTTCTCCGAGCAGCGCATATCGTTGCGGTAGTCGGCGCTGGCGGCCCAGAGCCGCACCAGATCCGCGCCGTATTTTTTGATGATGTCCTCCGGGGCGATGCCGTTGCCCAGGGACTTGTGCATCTGCCGGCCCTCGCCGTCCACCGTCCAGCCGTGGGTGAGGACAGCCCTGTAAGGCGCGCCGCCCTTTACCGCCACGGCGGTGAGGAGGCTTGACTGGAACCAGCCGCGGTACTGATCGCCGCCCTCCATGTAGAGGTCGGCCGGCCAGCAGCCGGGGGCGTCCAGCTCCATGGAGGCTATGTGGGTGGAGCCGGAGTCGAACCAGCCGTCCAGGGTGTCCGTCTCCTTCTCAAAGTGACGGCCGCCGCACGCCGGGCAGACAAAGCCCTCCGGGGCGATCTCGTCCGCGGTGAGCTCAAACCAGGCGTTGGAGCCCCTCTCCCGGAAGAGGTCGGAGATCTTCTCGATGGTCTCCTCCGTGCAGACAGGCTTGCCGCACTCAGAGCAGTAGAGCACCGGGATGGGCAGGCCCCAGTGGCGCTGACGGGAGATGCACCAGTCGGCACGCTCCCGGATCATGGAGCTGATGCGGTCGCGGCCCCAATCGGGCATCCAGGTGACGGCGCAGGCGGCCTGAACGGCCTCCTCCTTAAAGGCGTCCACGGAGCAGAACCACTGGTCGGTGGCCCGGAAAATAATGGGGTGCTTGCACCGCCAGCAGTGGGGGTAGGAGTGGGTGATGTTCTCGGAGGCGAGAAGCGCCCCGCAGGCCACCAGGTCGTTGTAGATGGGCTCGTGGGCCTTCAGCACGTCCAGGCCCTCGTATTTCCCGGCGTCCGCCGTGAAGTGCCCGGAGTCGTCCACATTCACCACCAGGTCGCGCCCGGAGGGGATCTGGGGATACTTCTGGCAGACGAAGAAGTCGTCGGCGCCGTAGGCCGGAGCGGTGTGGACACAGCCGGTGCCGGCGTCCAGGGTGACGTGGTCGCCCACGATCACAAGACTGGTCTGGTCAAAGAGGGGGTGCTGGGCGGTCATCAGCTCCAGCTCCGCGCCCTTAAAGGTCGCCAGGACCTCAGTGGCCTCCAGCCCGGCCTTTTTGAGGACGGACTCACTAAGCTCCTTGGCCATGATGTACACCTCGCCGTTGCTGGCGCGGGTCAGGGTATAGTCGTAGCCGGGATTCAGGCAGATGGCCAGGTTCCCGGGGATGGTCCAGGTGGTGGTGGTCCAGATGACGAAGTAGATGTTGTCCAAAGGCGCGTAGGCGGCGAGCTTCCCCATGTCGTCTTTGACCCTGAATTTCACAAAGATCGTGGTAACCGGATCCTCGCTGTACTCGATCTCCGCCTCGGCCAGGGCCGTCTCGTCGTGGGGGCACCAGTAGACGGGCTTCTTGCCCTTGTAGATGTAGCCCTTCCGGTACATCTCCCCAAAGACCTTGACCTCTTCGGCCTCGAACCTGGGATCCATGGTCAGGTACGGCCGATCCCAGTCCGCCACATACCCCAGGCGCTTGAACTCGTCCCGCTGGATATTCACAAAATTCTGGGCGAAATCCTGGCAGGCGGAGCGGAATTCCGGCACGCTCATGGCCTTGCGGTTCAGCTTCTGCTGCTTGATGATGGCCGACTCGATGGGCATCCCGTGGTTGTCCCAGCCGGGGGTGAAGGGGGTGCGATACCCGGTCATGGACTTATAGCGGACAATGAAGTCCTTGATGGCCTTGTTGAGGGCGTGGCCCATGTGCAGATGTCCGTTGGAGAACGGAGGGCCGTCGTGGAGCACAAAGAGGGGCTTCCCCTCGTTGCGCCGGAGCATCTCGTGATAGAGATCGATCTCCTGCCAGCGCTCCAGCATCCCCGGCTCCCTGGCCGGCAGAGAGGCGCGCATGGGGAAATCGGTTTTCGGAAGGTTGACTGTCTGGTTGTAATCCTGTGGCATGTTCGGAGCTCCTCAATTTCCTGACTGATTTACATTCTGTGAAAAACGCCGTTATTTGTCCTTTTTCCCGCCCTTTTTCTTGGGCTCCCCGTCCTCGTAGTTGGCGCCGAAGCGCAGGTCGGAGAAATCAAACTTGGGCCGGGGCGTGGCCAGCTCGTCCTCCTCGTCCCATGCCTGTCGCTTCGTCTCGCCGTCGCCGGAGTAGAAGCGGCGCACGGAGTCGATGTCGATGCGGCGGGTGGCGGCGGTCATATCGTCGGCGGCCGCGGGAGCGTCGTCCTTACCCCCGCCTGCGGGGGTCTCCGGCTCCAACTCCTCCCCCAGATCCACGCCCTCCGGGGGCGCGGGGATCTCGGCGGAGAACGCCGGCGCGGCCTCGGGCTCCGGCTCGCTCTCCGGCTGGGCGGCGGGCATCCGAACGCGCTCCGGCTCCGGGGAGAACACCGGCTCCCGGGCCGGCTCCACGGGCTTGGCGGGCGCGGACGCGGCCCCGCCGTACTGGGCGTTCACGGCGTCCAGCTTCCCCAAAAACGCCTGGTACTGCTCCAGGATCTGCCGGGAGGCGGACACAAAGGCGGCCGTCTTGACCTTGGCGGCCTCCAGCTTCATATCCTCGTGGGTGATGTCCTCGGCCACCCTGGCCCTGGACTCGTCGGAATCGCGGGCGGCGGCGGCCAGCATCTCGTCACATTTGGCCTTCGTCTCGGCCAGCATATCGTCGCTCATCTTCTGGGCGGTCAACAGCGCCATACGCATGGCATCCTCGGTGGAGCGGTACTCCTCCACCTTCTCCACCAGAACCTTCAGCTTGCCCTTCAGGACCATATTGTCCTTATAGAGCGTGGCGTAATCCGCGGCCAGCTGTTCCAGAAACTCGTCCACGGAGGTCATATCGTACCCGCCGAATACGGCCTTGGGCAGCTCCTTGCTCTCGATATCCTGAGGTGTCAACATGCAAATCAACCCTTTCGTGTAGTCGCCGCCTGTACCGCCGCGGGGGATCCGCGCCGGCATCGCGCCGCCTGTCCGGTCACGGCCGGCCGGAGCCCGGCGCGCGTCCGGTTATATCTTTTTCCCTTATCGGCTTAGAAATATAAGCCGTTGTTCTCCAGCTCGTCGATGAGGTCGCCCATGAGGTTGACGTTGTAGGGCGTGATGAGGTAGGTGCCCTGGGCCACCTTCTTGATCTTCCCGTCCTGGGCGAAGGCCACGCCGGAGAGGAAGTCTAAGAGCCTGCGGGAGACGTCCTTGTTGGTGGACTCCAGATTCAGCACGACGGTGTGCTTGTCCCGGAGGTGCTCGGCGATCTCCGCGGCGTTCTCAAATTTTTCGGGCTTCACCAGCACCACCTGCAGCTGGGTGGTGGCGTGGATGTTCACCACCTTGTTGGCGTCGCGCCTGTCCTCCGGCATACTGCCGGTGGGAACGCGTGTGGGCGCGGCGGTACGGGGCGTCACAGGGATCTTCTCCGGCGCGCGGGGGGTAAAGTCCTCGAATTCGTCCTCTTCGTCGTCATAGGGCTTGGTAAGTTTCTTGAGCTCGTTCAGAAGTCCCATTTGTACAGCCTCCAAAAAGTAATTATATTTATTTTAATGCCTCCGGCGATCATACGGTCGCGGGAGCGCTGTTGGGCCGCGAGGGGTCTACGCCCTGGCGTACCGCTGTCCGAAAATGGCCGTGCCCACGCGCACCATATTGGCCCCGCAGGCGATGGCCTCCTCAAAATCGGCGCTCATCCCCATGGACAGGATACACATACTGACATTATCGTATTTTTTCGCGCCGATGTCAATAAAAAGCTTGCGCGTTTGCTCAAAATATTGGATGGTTTTTTCCTTTTTCTCCCCCACCGGGGGGATGGTCATCAGTCCCCGGACAAAAATCCCGGGAATTTCCGCGGCTTCCGCCGCCAGCTCCTCCAGCGCCTCCGGCAGTACGCCGGATTTCGCCGCCTCCCGGCCGATGTTCACCTCCAGCAGCACGTCCTGGACGATCCCCAGCTCCCCGGCCCGCTTTCCGATGAGCCGCAGAAGCTCCGGGGAGTCCGCCGACTGGATGAGGGACACCCGGCCCACCACGCTTTTCACCTTGTTTCTCTGGAGGTGCCCGATAAAATGCGCCGCCGCCCCGGCGTAGGCGTCCGCGGCCAGCTTGCTCTCCAGCTCCTGGACCCGGTTCTCGCCGAAATGGCGCACGCCGCCGTCAAAGGCGGCCCGCACCCGCTCGGGATCGTTCATCTTGGAGGCCGCCACCAGCACGGCCCCGTGGCCGGCCCTCTCCGCCGCTGCCTCCACCCGCTCCAGCACCCGCGCGGCGCTGTCCCGTATCTCAAAAAGACTCTTCTCCATGCCTATCCCTCCACGACCGCGCCGGGATAAAGCTCCTTCGCCCGGACGATGATGATGTCCCCCACCCGGAGGCCGTCGCGTGTCTCCTCCACCATGTAGTAGTCGCCGTTTTCCGCGATGATGTTCACCGGGACGGCCACGGCGGAAATGCCCTGGAGCACATAGACCACGTTCTCGATCTGATCCCCGTCGGCGTCCACATGGACGGCCTCCCGGGGGACGCTGATGCCGGAGAGGGTGCCGAAAACGATCTCGGCGGTGGCGCCCCGGAGGGCCGCCACATCCTGCATATATTTATCCGAGGAGAACACCACGGCGCACATGCCGTCCTCGGCGGGGCTGATGCTCTCCACCAGCATGGTCAGCTCCTGGGAGTAGGTGCGTGAGAAGGCCAGGCGCGCGTTTGTGCCGATGGTCAGCTTCCCGGCGCTCTCCTCGTCCACCCGCGTGGCGTAATACCACCGGATGCCCCGGATGAGCCGCCCCACCACGTTGGCGTCCACCTCCCGGGGGCTTGAAAACAGGCTGTTGTACTGGGAAACGGTCAGCTCCCGCATATCCTCGGGGGTGACGCTCTCAAACCCGTCGGCGGCAAAGGAGAAGGTGCCGGAAAAGGGGGCCGTCACCCGGCCCGTGTCCGAGGAGGCGCTCTGGCTCAGCTCCCGCAGCTGCTCCTCCAGGGCGGCGATCTCCTCCGCCTCCCCGCCGGTGGCCAGGGCGGTGCCGTAGATGATGTAGGCGTCCACATCCTGCTCGATCTCATAAAGCCGGCTCAGATCCCCGGCCGTCACGGCCTTCGCCAGGGAGAGGATCGTCTCTTTTGACAGCTCGTCCTCGCTCTTGCCGTTTTTCAGCGCCGTCAGCTGGCGGATCTTCAGCTGGATCTCGCTGATCTGCTGGGCGCGCTCCATGGCGGCGGCGCCGGAGTAGCGGACAGCCACCGTCTCGCCCCGGGCAAGCTTGGCTCCCTCCGTCACCGTCACGGCCACATTGGAGCCGGAGGCCGTCAGAAGCTGTTCGTCCCGGACGATGAACCCGGTCGTCTCCAGCCCGTCGTGGAGCTCCATGCCCGAGGCCGTCACCGTCCGCAGGGGATCCCGGTAGCTGGAGAGGAAGGAGATGCCCAGATAGAACAGGATGGCGACGAACACAAAGATCGCCACGAATTTTATGATCGCGTCGCTCCGCTCCACGCCCCCGCCTCCTTCCGCCTCTCAACGAGCACTGATAACCTTTGAAGTATATCACACTTTTTCCGATTTGTCCACGAAATATAATTTGTCATCTTGAAAATAATCCCCCCGCCGGCGGCGCCTCTTCCGGCTAAAGAGACAAAACAACGCCAGGAACAGGCTTTCGCCTGTCCCTGGATCCTTTTTACCTGACCGCCGTATACCCGGGCCGCGCTTACCGGAAGGCCGGCTCCCGCTCCGGCAGGATCTCCGGCTCCTCCTCCAGCTCCGGAATGTTGAGGGATCTGGCCGGGGCGATGGTGGAGATGGCGTGCTTGTACACCATCTGCTGTTTCCCCTCGCTCTCCAGCATCACCGTGAAGCTGTCAAAGCCCAGCACCGCCCCGCGCATCTGGAATCCGTTCACCAAAAACACCGTCAGCGGCGCCCGCTTTTTCCTGGCCTCGTTCAAAAAGGAATCCTGAATATTCAACGCTTTTATCATATGTAAGCCGCCTTTCCGCGCTGTGCGCGCTTTATATATTTCGGAACCTCTCGTGTTCCTTCGGCCCTTCCGGGCTCGCGGCTTACAGTTTATACCAATTCTCTTACAAAATTTGTCGAAAGAGCGACGGCTTTTTCAAAATCCGGCACTTTTTCAAAAATCACATCAAGCCTGTCCTCATACCGCTTGCACCAGCTGATCTGCCGCTTGGCGTAGCGCCGGGACTCCCGCTTGACCGTCTCCACGGCCTCGTCCAGGGAGCATTTCCCCGTCAGAGCCCCGCAGATCTCCTTATAGCCGATGGCCTGCATGGCGGTGTGCTCCGCCGTCAGGCCCATGGCCAGAAGCTTTTCCACCTCGCCCACCAGCCCCCGGGCCATCATACCGTCCACCCGCCTGTCGATGCGCTCATAGAGGTCGGCCCTGTCGGCGTACCCCAGGACGACGGTCTTGGCCTGAAAACGCGGCGGCATGGTGCGCGTCTCCCGGTCGTGCCGGGAGATATTGCCGCCGTTTTCCGCGATCTCCAGCGCCCGGACGACGCGCTTTTTGTCGTTGGGGTGGAGCTTTCCGGCCCGCTCGGGATCGGTGCGCGCCAGCCTTTCCAGCATCCGCTCCCCGCCCAGCTCGTCGTAAAGCGCCGACAGCTCCCGCCGCAGCGCGCCGTCGCCGGGGCCGCCCTCGAAGTCCCAGCCGGAGATCAGCGCCTCAATATAGAGGCCCGTGCCGCCCACGATGACGGGGAGCCTTCCCCTGTCCAGGAGCCGGCGGCACACCGCCGCCGCGTCCTCCACGTAGCGGGACACGGAGTAGCTCTCAAAGGGACTGACCACGTCGATCATGTGGTGGGGCACGCCCTCCGTCTCCTCCGGGGTGGGCTTGGCGGTGCCGATGTCCATGTATTTGTACACCTGCATGGAGTCGGCGGACACCACCTCCCCGCCCAGGAGCTTTGCCAGCCGGACGCCCAGAGCCGTCTTGCCCGTGGCCGTGGGGCCCGTGATCACCAAAACGCCGCTCATGCCCGTTTGAAGCTCCGATCCAGCTGTCCTCTCGTCAGCTCCAGGCTGACGGGCCGGCCGTGGGGACAGTAGCGCACGGCGCCGGAGAGCACCGCGTCGATAAGGCCCGTAAGCTCCCGGGGATCCGTCCGTTTCCCGGCCTTGATGGCGGCCTTGCAGGCCACGGTATGGAGCACGTCGTCCCGCATGGCCTCCACGTCCCGCCTGCCGCCGGTTTTCAGCTTGTCCGCGATCTCCTCCAGCATCCCGGCGGGGTCTGAAAGATCCATATCGATGGGCACCTGCCGGAGGGCCACACTGCCGCCGCCGAAGTCGGAGAACTCAAAGCCCAGCTCCCCTAAGAGCGCCTCGTTCTCCGTCAGCGTCCCGGCCGTCTCGCCGCCCAGGTCGCACACCAGGGGGGTCAGCAGCAGCTGGCCCGTGATCTCGTACTTTTTGTTTTTCAGCTTGTCAAATAAGATCCGCTCGTGGGCGGCGTGCTTGTCGATGAGAAAGAGGCTGTCCCCCCGCTCCACGATGACATAGGTGCCCAAGGCCTCCCCCACATACCGCCAGTCCCGCCCCGCGGGGACGCCGGCGGCCTCCGCCGCCGGTTTCGGGTCGGGGAGGGGCAGGACGGTCTGGGCCTCGCTGACGGCGTCATGGAGCGTGACCGCGTCCTCCAGCTCCAGCTCCGCCTCGCCCCTTTTCAGGGACTCCCGGGGTTCGATTTGGGCGGGGCGGATGGCCGTTTTGAAGCCCGCCGGCGCGGCGTATTCCGTGCGGAAGGTGTCGGCGGTGACCCGCTTATAAAACTCGTCCCCGGACTTCACGTTGGCCCGCCCCACCACAAAGCCGCCGGAGAGGGGCGCGCCCTTCCCGCTGCCGGGGGCGAAAACCTGGCGGCCGGGGATGTCCCGTACCTCCACGGAGGAATGCAGGGCCGCCTCGGTGCTCTTAGACAGCGCCAGCTCCCCCGGCTTGTCCTCCCGCTCCAGCGCGCCCCGGCAGGCCCAGTAGACCGCGTCAAAGGCCGCCCGCTCGTCGGCAAAGCGCACCTCCATCTTGGTGGGGTGGACGTTCACGTCCACGGCGTTCAACGGCATGGTAAGCTCGATGAGGCACACCGGGAAGCGCCCGGTAAACAGGGAATTTTTATACGCCTGCTCCACCGCCGCCTGGAGAAGCTTAGATTTGACGAACCGGCCGTTGATGAAGAAAAACTGCCAGGAACGGTTGCCCCTGGCGGCGGCGGGGGTGGACACGAAGCCGCTGACCGCCAGTCCCTCCGTCCTGCCGGACACCGGCAGAAGCCCCCGGGCAAACTCCCGGCCCAGGGTGCAGTAGGCGGCGGACTGGAGCCGCCCGTCGCCGGGGGTGTGGTATTCCTCCTTGCCCTCCCGGATGTAGCGCAGGGAGATCTCCGGGTGGCTCAGCGCCAGGCGCACCACGGCGGTGGTGACAGCGGAGCCCTCGGCCCTGTCGTTTTTCATGAATTTCTGCCGGGCAGGGGTGTTGAAAAAGAGATCCCGGACGCAGATGGTGGTACCCGCCGGATGGCCCGCCGGCCCCCTGGCCGTCTTGACGCCGCCCTCCAGCACAAGCCGCGTGCCCTCGCCGGCGCCCCGCTCGCAGGTGATCAGCTCCACCCGGGAGACGCTGGCGATGGCCGCCAGGGCCTCCCCCCGGAACCCCAGGGTGCCGATGGCCTCCAGATCCCGCTCCGTGCGCAGCTTGGAGGTGGCGTGGCGCAAAAAGGCCGTCTCCACGTCCTCGGCCGCTATCCCGCAGCCGTCGTCGGTGACCCGGATCTCCGCCATGCCGCCGGAGCGGATCTCCACGGTGACGGCCCCGGCCCCGGCGTCTATGGAATTTTCCACCAGTTCCTTGACCACGCTGGCCGGCCGCTCCACCACCTCCCCGGCGGCGATAAGATCCGCCAGGTGGGCGGGCATTTCCATGATCTTTGGCATAGTCATTTCCTCTCCGCTGTCGAAAAAGCCCGTCAGGGCTTTTTCCGATATGATATCTTATCTATAAATTCTCGTCAAACCCTTGACGTTCACCGGATCCACATCCATGGTCACGGCATCCCCCACCCGGCATTTGACGTCGGTGACGTCCAGGATGGTGTGCATCATGCCCACCTCGCCCACGATCTTAATCTTTGCGTTCCCCAGCTTCACCGTGGGCCGCCGCCGCCAGGCGCGGAGCATGTCCCACACGCTCTGGCCCTGCTCGTGGCGGGTGATGCCGAAGCCGTGGTAATACCCCACGGACACCACCGCCAGCCGCGCCGGCTTCTTCAGCACCAGGCCCCCCACCCGGTGGCCCTTGGGGAACCAGCCCACCTCCTCGATGCCGGCCTCTATGTACCCCACCTTGGTAAGCCCGGCGGCGGCCTTTCCGGCCACGCGCCCGGAAAAGGCGGTGCCCACCCGCACGGCGTCCAGCAGGTCGAAATCATAGGCGAACAGGGCCGCCGAGTCGCAGATGTGGGCCATGCCCGTCTCAAAGCCCTGCCTGTGGAGCACGTCCAGCACCTGCTTCAGCGCCTCCAGCTGCTGCAGAGTGGCCTTGCGGCTCTTCCAGGACTGGGCGTAGGAGGAGAAGACGCCCACCACCGCCAGGTTGGACATGAAGCGGTAGATGTTGGCGATCTTGTCCGTCTCCGAGACGATAAAGCCGTACCGGCCCAGGCCCGTGTCGATCTTGATCTGCACCTCCACCACCGTCTTGTGCTCCTCGGCGATGCCGTTGAGGGCTACGGCGGCCTCGTAGGAGCCGACGGTACAGACCACGTTCAGCTCGATCAGCTCCCTCAGCTCCTTCTCGTCGGCGGTGGAGCGGAGCATCATCAGCGTCTCCTCGGTAAAGCCCGCGTCCCGCAGGGCCCTGGCATCCCGGGGATCCGAGACGGCAAAGGCGCGGATACCCTCCTGCCGGAGGAGCTTCGCCGTAGCCACAAGCCCCAGGCCGAAGGCGTCCCCGGTGAGGTCGGCCCAGATCTGTACGCCCCGCGCCCTGGCCTTCACCGCGTCCAGGTTCGCTTTGATGGCGGCTTTGTCGATGACAAGATTTTTCATATGTTCAACCTCCCCGTCCAAAGGAAAAAGCGCAAGGAACCAATTTACAGATTATTATACACGATAGTTCTTGTAAATTCCACTTATTTTTGTTAAAATACCTTTACAAATAAAAATTGACCGGAGAAGTTGCGGTATGGATCAGAGAATCGAGATAACGGACGCCCTTCTGGCCCGCCAGCGGGACATCATGGAGCGGGTGGCGGAGCTGAACGCCGGCCGGGAGACGCCTCCCCTGGCCCTGGTGGACACCTACGGCTGCCAGCAGAACGAGGCCGACAGCGAAAAGCTCCGCGGGATGCTGAAAAAAATGGGCTATCAGGAGACCCGGGACGAATACGCCGCCGACGTCATCGTCATCAACACCTGCGCCGTGCGGGAGCACGCCGAACAGCGGGTTTTAGGCAACGTGGGGGCGCTGACCCACACAAAAAAGGCCAAGCCCAGCCAGATCATCTGCCTGTGCGGCTGTATGATGCAGGAGCCGGGGATGGCGGACAGGATCAAAAACTCCTACCATCACGTCCGGGTGGTGTTCGGCCCCCACGAGCTGTGGCGCTTCCCGGAATTTCTTCTGCGCCAGCTTCAGGGGGAAGGGCGGATCTTCGAGACGGCCCCCTCCGACGGCTGTGTGGCGGAGGGCCTGCCCTCGGCCCGGGACAGCGCCGTGAAGGCGTGGCTGCCCGTGATGTACGGGTGCAACAACTTCTGCTCCTACTGCATCGTCCCCTACGTCCGGGGCCGTGAGCGCTCCCGTCGCCCGGCGGACGTGCTGGCGGAGGCCCGCGCCCTGGCGGAGGCGGGGTATAAGGACATCACCCTCCTGGGCCAGAACGTCAACTCCTACGGCAAGGATCTGCCGGACGGGGTGGATTTCTCCGACCTCATCGCCCGGATCAACGATATCCCCGGCGACTTCCTCATCCGCTTCATGACCAGCCACCCCAAGGACGCGGGGGAGAAGCTTTTCTCCACCATGGCGCGGTCGGAAAAATGCGCCCGGCACATCCATCTGCCCTTCCAGTCAGGATCAAACCGGGTGCTCTCCGCCATGAACCGGCGGTACACCCGGGAGGCGTATCTCGACCTCATCCGTATGGCCCGGGCCTATATGCCCGACGTGGTGCTCACCTCCGACGTGATCGTGGGCTTCCCCGGCGAGACGGAGGCGGAGTTTGAGGACACCCTGCGTCTGGTGGAGGAGGTGCGCTTCGACGCCCTCTTTACCTTCATCTTCTCCCCCCGGACCGGCACCCCGGCGGCAAAAATGCCCGACCCCTTCACCCGGGAGGAAAAACAGCGCCGCTTCGACGCCCTGGTGGCCCTGCAGAACCGGATCTCCGAGGAGAAGCACCGGGCCTATGTGGGCAGTACCCGGCGGGTGCTCATCGACGGGCAGGAGGGGGACTTCCTCACCTCCCGCACCTCCGGCGGGAGGCTTGTGCGCCTGCGGGCCGATCCGTCTCTTCTCGGCTCGTTCCGCAAGGTCAGGATCACCGGCAGCAACACCTGGGCCCTCTTCGGGGAGCTTGTGTGACAGACCCGCAAAAAGCTTTATGACGGGCTTTGCCCGTTTCCGTCGCTTTCGCGCAGACTATAAAAGAAAGAAGGCCACCGTATGCCTGAATTCACGCCGATGATGCGGCAGTACAACGCCATCAAGGCCCAGCACGGCGACTGTATCCTCTTCTTCCGGCTGGGAGATTTCTATGAGATGTTCGACGAGGACGCCCGCCTGGCGTCCCGGGAGCTGGATCTGACCCTCACCACCCGCGACCGGGGCAAGGAGAAGGAGGATCAGGTGCCCATGTGCGGCGTGCCGTACCACTCCTCGGAGGCCTACATCGGCCGCCTCATCGCCAAGGGCTACAAGGTAGCCATCTGCGAGCAGATGGAGGATCCGGCCCTGGCCAAGGGTCTGGTGGAGCGGGACGTGATCCGCATCATCACCCCCGGCACCGCCACCGACGCCTCCATGCTCACCGACGGGGCCTCCAACTACATCGGCGCCATCTGCATTGAGGACACCGGCGCGGCGGTGTGCTTCGCGGACATCTCCACCGGCGAGATCTGCGCCCGCTCCTTTGACGGCGGCGCCTCGGCCCGCATCGTCAACGAGCTGGGCCGTTACGCCCCCTCGGAGCTGGTGCTGAACGCCGGCGCGGCGGCCAGCCGGGATCTGACGGCGGTGCTGAGCACCTGGTTCCACACCCTCTCCCAGACGGCGGATGAGCGGTTCGAGTACGCCGCCTGCGCCGGCCTTGTGTGCCGCCAGTTCGCCGTGGACTCCTTGGACGAGCTGGGCCTGGGCCAGGAGACGCAGGCCGTGCGGGCCATCGGGGCCCTGCTCGGCTACGTCACCGAGACGCAAAAGGCCGATCTGAGCTACATCAACAAGCTGGATTTCTACACCGACGGGCGGTACATGGAGCTGGATCTCCAGACTTTGCGGAATCTGGAGCTTCTCTACAACATGCGCACCCGGGAGAAGCGTGGAAGCCTGCTCTGGGCCATGGACAAGACGAAAACGCCCATGGGCTCCCGCCTCATCCGCTCCTGGGTGGCCCGGCCCCTGTTGTCCCTGGCCCCCATCAGCCGGCGGCTGGCGGCGGTGAACGAGCTATTCTCCGACAGCGTGGCCCGGGGCGAGCTGGCAGGTGCTCTGCGGGGCATCGGGGATATGGAGCGCATCATCGGCAAGACGGTGTTCGGCACCGTCAACGGCAAGGATCTGACGGCCCTGTCCGCCTCCGTCGGGCGCATCCCGGAGGTGCTGGGGCATCTCCAAAATATGACCTCCCCCCTGATGCAGGAGATCCGGGCCATGGATCCCCTGACGGACATCAAAAACAGCATCGATAAGACCCTCTGCGACGATCCCCCCGTCTCCGTCCGGGAGGGCGGCCTGGTGCGGGCCGGGTTCGACCCGGAGGTGGACCGTCTGCGCTCCCTGCTCCGGGGCAGTAAGACAGCCCTCTCCGAGATCGAGGCCCGGGAGAAGGCCCGGACGGGGAAAAAGCTGCGCATCGGCTACAACAAGGTCTTCGGGTATTATATCGAGATCCCCCGGGCCCAGTCCGAGGACGTGCCGGAGGACTACATACGCAAGCAGACGCTGGTGAACTGCGAGCGGTTCATCACCGAGGAGCTGAAAAATCTGGAGGAGGAGCTGCTCACCGCCGGCGACCGGCTCAACGAGCTGGAGTTCAAGATCTTCTCCCGTCTGCGCAAAACCATCGCCGATCAGGTCCTGCGGGTCCAGTCCACGGCCCAGGAGATCGCCGCCCTTGACGTGCTGTGCTCCTTCGCCCAGTGCGCCGCCGACTACAACTGGTGTATGCCGGAGGTCACCGCCGAGGGCGGCATCGACATCACCGACGGCCGCCATCCGGTGGTGGAGCTGACCCAGAAGGACACGCTGTTCGTCCCCAACGACACCCACTTGAGCCCCCGGGGGGCCGGCACCGCCATCATCACCGGCCCCAACATGGCCGGTAAATCCACCTACATGCGCCAGACGGCCCTCATCTGCCTCATGGCCCAGATCGGCTCATTTGTCCCGGCCAGGGCGGCCCGGGTGGGGCTTCTGGACCGGGTATTCACCCGCATCGGCGCCTCCGACGACCTGGCCGGGGGCATGTCCACCTTCATGGTGGAGATGAGCGAGGTGGCCTCCATCCTCAGCGCCGCCACCTCCCGCTCCCTGATCCTGCTGGACGAGATCGGCCGGGGCACCTCCACCTACGACGGCATGGCCATCGCCCGGGCGGTGCTGGAGTACTGCGCCGATAAGCGAAAGCTTGGCGCCCGCACCATGTTCGCCACCCATTACCACGAGCTGACGGCCCTGGAGGGACAGGTGGAGGGCGTGAAAAACTACAACATCTCCGCCAAAAAGCGGGGCGACGAGCTCATCTTCCTGCGGAAGATCGTCCCCGGCGGCGCCGACGACAGCTACGGCGTGGAGGTGGCCAAGCTGGCCGGCGTGCCGGACGCGGTGATCCGGCGGGCCAAGGCGGTGCTGGCGGATCTGACAGCCGGCAGGGCCTCCGCCGTCCCGGCGCGTCTGGCCGCCCCCGCCCGGGAGCGGGATCAGATCTCCCTGGGCTCCCTGGTGTCCGACCAGGTGACGGAGGAGCTGCGGAAAATCGACATCAACACGCTGACGCCTCTGGAGTGCCAGAGCACCCTGGATAAACTGATCAGGAAGGTGAGATCATGACCGCGAAAAAGCGCGCAGGCGCAGGCTTCCCCTACCCCATGACCTACGTAGAGCAGATCCTGGGGTGGGTCTATGTATTTGTCCACATGTTCGCCATGGCCTATATCCTCTCGGCCCTGAACGCGTATGTGTTCCCGCTGTTGGGCTTCAAGCTTAGCGACACCTGGCTCAATCTTCTCTATTACGCCGTGGGCTTCGCCTATTTGCTGGGCTTCCTGTTCCACTACCTGCGGGAGACCTTCGCGGATATGTGCTCCGGCTTTGGCAGGACGGTCATCGCCGTGCTGGTGGGCTTCATCGCCTATGTGTTTCTGTCAAATCTTGTAAGCTTCGGCCTGCAGTTTTTCCTGGAGAACCTGACCAACCCCAACTCCGCCGCCGTCAACGCCTCCACAAAGCTCAACCCCAACAAGATGCTGGTCATCGGCGTTTTGCTGGCGCCGGTGGTGGAGGAGACGCTGTTCCGGGGCGTGGCGTTCGGCTCCCTGCGGCGGAAAAACGCCCTGCTGGCCTACGCCGTCTCCACCCTGCTCTTTGCCGTCTACCACCTGTGGAGCTATTTGGTCTACGACTTCCACCCCTCCCTGCTGCTCTATCTGCTGCAGTATCTGCCCGCGGGGCTTGTGCTGGGGTGGGCCTACGACTACTCCAAGACCCTCTGGGCGCCGGTGTTTTTGCACATGATGATCAACTATGTGGTCATCACCGTCCAGGTGGGATAACGGGGCGCTGCTTTCATATATGCGCATTATACTATAAATCTAAGCATCAGTCAAGCATTATTTTTGATTATTTCAATAATTGCATCAATGAGGGCGGTGAAAATGGACAACAAAGAGCTCTTACAAATCGCCATGGAGCAGTCGGCGGAGGACATGGGCTGTGCGGCGGAGGATTTTCTGAAGCGCGAAAACGTCCTCGTGCCGCTGCGATTGGGCGCGGGCGCGCGGAAATATTTGAAGGAGCCCATCGTCGCCAGCTTTGTCTCCTACGGGAACAACGTGGTGGCGGCCGCCGCCGGGGAGGCGGCGGAGATCGCGGCGGAATATCTGCGCCAAGGCCCGTTTTACCGGCTTTTTGAGACGCCCCGGATCCACTGGCTGGGCGGCCGGCTGGCGGAGCTGGACGCCGGGATCTGCTTTATGGCGGAGTATTTTCTCCCCGATGTGGGCGCGCCGCGCCCCGCCCCCCGCGGGCTTGACCTGCGGATCCTGGAACAGCCGGAACTCCGGGGGCTCTACCGGCCGGAGTGGAGCAACGCCCTGTGCAAAGAGCGCCGGCAGCTGGACGTCCTGGCCGCCGGGGCCTATGACGGCGGGCGTCTTGTGGGGCTGGCGGGGTGCTCCGCCGACTGCGACCGGATGTGGCAGATCGGCGTGGACGTCCTGCCGGCGTACCGGCGGCAGGGGATCGCCTCGGCCCTCACCGCCGCCCTGGCCGCGGAGATCCTGCGGCGCGGGAGGGTGCCCTTTTACTGCTGTGCCTGGTCCAATATCCCCTCCGCCAGAAACGCCATAAGGAGCGGCTTTCGCCCCGCCTGGGTGGAGATGACCGTAAAGCCCCGGGCCGTGATTGAGGAAATGAACCGAATATAAGAAGACGGGACAGCCGAAGCTGTCCCGTTAGACTGTCGAAAAAGCCCTGAGGGGCTTTTCCGACAAAGGGAACATGTGGGCAATTTTCTCTGAATTTTGCGAAATTCAGAAAAAATTGCCCTGCCGTCACGCCGCGCGCACCGCAAAGCGGCACACTTGCGTGACAAAAGGGATTTTTCCCGACGCACATGTCATCGGGAAAAATATTGAATTTGAGTTTTTTGACAAGAAGACGGGACAGCCGAAGCTGTCCCGTTTTGGTTTTTCCGATAGTTTATCTCCTCGGGAGGTAGTCGGTGGGGTCTACGCTCTGGCCTTCTACGGTCATGGAGAAGTGCAGGTGCGCTTCCTCCGCCGTCTCATAGAGGGAGGTGGCGCCCACGGAGCCGATGACGGAGCCCATGGTCACGGCGTCGCCGGGCTTCACGGTGGGCACGCCGGCCAGGTTAGCGTAGGTGCTGGTGACGCCCGCGCCGTGGTCGATGGTGACGACGGTGCCGCGCCCGTCGCCGGCGTCCTCCACGCTTGTCACCGTACCGTTGCAGCAGCACAGCACCCGGGTGCCCAGCTTGGCGGCGATATCCACGCCGTCGTGGACGCGCCAGTCGCCCATAGTCTCACTGTAAACCAGCCTGTCCGGGGAGTGGCCCTTGACGATCTGCCCGGATACGGGCCACAGGAAGGTCAGATCCTTCACGGTCTTGACCGTCTCCGGCTCGTCGTGCTCCGGCTCATCCTGGCCGCCGGAGGTGTCCGTGTCCGGCGTATCCGTGACGGTCAACGCCCCGGCGCTCCCCTGGGGCTTGGTATCCGGCTTGTTGGGCTCCCGGGTGACGTCCGGCTTCTGGCCGGTGGTGTCCTTGGGGCCGGGATCCCCGGCGGTATCCGGGGCGGGGCCGGTGGTGTCCTTCTCCTGGGGATTTGTGCTCACGTCCCCCATGACGTCAAGATAGTCCCTCTCATCGCCGCCGGCCAGGGGCGACCACCGCGAAAACAGCAGCAGCCACGCCGAAATGCCGATGATGGCGACGCACGCGAAAAGGACTATGTAAAAGCCCTTGCCGCTGAGGAACTCATCCGCCATTTGCGAAAAGCTCTTCCTCTCGTGCATCGTTTTACCTCCAAAAACGCGGGTTACCCGCTTTTGTTACGGAGGTAGTATCGACCGGCGTGAGGGAAATTATACACAGTAATGTGAAAAAACTTCCTGACGCCCGGCGGGGGCGTACGTAGTGCGCCGGGAAGTCGGCGGGCCGCCGGCGTCGTCGCGGAACCGGCAATGGCTCGCCCTGCAAGTGTTCGGGCTCACTCGCACGGTTCGCTCCTCCTATCCCCATCGGGGGACGGGCCGGCCGGGTGTCCGGCCCGTACGGGCGCGTTGTACGTCATACGCCGGGAAATCGCAACCGGCCATCCGTAGGGGCCAGAGACCCGCTCGGCCCGTGTATCGAATTCCCGATTATCTTTCGATAGACGCTGTAGGGGCCGCCTCTTTTGGCGGCCCGAATAATTCAAATGGCGGCGGAGCCTCAACCTTTTATTCAGATTATGATACGCTCTGCAGCTTGCGTATTTCTCTATGCGCCCACTCTACGGTCTCGCTGTCATGGTCATGATGATCCGATGCCAGCGTGTCTATGATAAGCCGCCACGCCTCCACCGCCTCGGCTTTTCTGCCCAGCTTCGTGTAAAGAAAGGCAAGAGAAAAGACGGCGTCGAGAGGCCGGGGCGGCGTGGTTGTCTGAAACGCGTTTTGAAAGCACCTGATCGCCCGCTCATAGTCATGGATCCGATTGAATCTCTCCCCGATTTCATACTGTCCCATGCTGTCGTCCCCGGATACGGTATTCCAAATCGCCTTCGCTTCCTCCGCTTTTCCCTTTGCCAGCGCAAGGTCGCCGAGGAAAACCTTACGCAGATATTCCCGGCCGCTGTCAAGCCGCATCCGGTCGATATACGCTTCCGCTTTCTCAAAATACCTCTGGCGGATCATCGCTTCAATAAGATGAGCCATAAGGCTTTGATTTTGAGGATATTTTTTCGCATAGGGCTCACATACGCGAATAAACCAGTCGTCGTCGCTGTGGGCCTTATAAACGCCTCCGCCGCGCACCTGGGAATACAGGTGAAAGATCTCCTCATCCAGCGGAGCGCGCTCCATTGCCCTCTCCAGCATCCTTCCCGCCTCCAGCAGATCGGCATTTGACTTGGTCAAATGTAAGCTGGCATATAATTTCAAAGCGCGGACGTTATCCGGATCATCCTGCAAAGAGGCGTCCAGTATCCGTTTTGCGTAGAGATAACTCTGTTCGGAAAGTCCGTAGGATAAGCTCTCTTGAACGCGCTTCAGCTCATCCTCATGATCTACCGAAAACAAATCGTCGATCCGAACGCCAAAAAGAACCGCGATTTTCGGCAGCAGGGTGATATCCGGCATGGTCGTCCCCGTCTCCCATTTGCTGACCGCCTGAAAGGAAACGCCTAAAGTTTCAGCGGCCTCCTCCTGGGTCATCCCCTTGTCTGTCCGCAGCTTTTTGATCGTGCCTCCGATGTCCATATTCATCTTTGATCCCTCCGTTAGCTGATAAACAGATCATATATGACATGGCGCATGATTTCAATAACCGTGTGTTTTAATAAACTCAACCGATAAGCGAATCTTTTTCAGGATGCCGAAGGCCGCGATAACAGGCGGGCCGTCCTGCCGCACGGCGGGGGGCTTACCCCGGCGGGGGGGAATAAGGTTTCCGCCCTTATAGGGCGGAGTGATTTGCTTTCTCCCCTTTTGTGTTGACAAATGAGGAGAAAGCAACAAAGAGGAGAAAAACAACCAGAGGGAAGATTTCGATCTTCCCCCCTCTGGACTCCCCCTTTTAAAAACGACCACACAGGGGCCGATGACCACATCGGCCCACAATTCAAATGGCGGCGGAGCCGCAACCTTTTTGAATGGGGTGCCCCGGGAATACGGCGGGCCGCCAAGAGAGGCGGCCCCTACGAGGTTGTATGATAGAATTTCGGGAATACGAAAAAACGGAAATACGGTGGTGCGGCGTGTGGGCCGATGTGGTCATCGGCCCCTACAGAGGGTGCGGGCGCTCCCCGTCCGCCGTTAAGGCGGACACCTTATAAATCTATCAGAAGGTGGGCTGGGGCGGGAGGGCGTTGAGGCCAACGGCCAGCTCCTCGTCGGTGGGGATGTGGTCGGTCATGGTGCCGTTGTTGAACTGCTCGTAGGCCACAAGGTCGAAGTAGCCGGTGCCCGTCAGGCCGAAGACAATGTTCTTGGCCTCGCCCGTCTCGGCGCATTTTTTGGCCTCGTCGATGGCCACCTTGATGGCGTGGCTGGACTCCGGGGCGGGGAGTATGCCCTCGGTGCGGGCGAAGAACTCGGCGGCCTCGAAGACGGCGGTCTGCTCCGCGCTGACGGCCTCCATAAGCCCGTCGTGGTAGAGCTGGCTCAGCACCGGGCTCATGCCGTGGAACCGGAGGCCCCCGGCGTGGTTGGGGGAGGGGATGAAGCCCGCGCCCAGGGTGTACATCTTGGCCAGGGGGCAGATCATGCCGGTGTCGCAGAAGTCGTAGGCGAACTTGCCCCGGGTGAAGCTGGGGCAGGAGGCCGGCTCCACGGCGATGATGCGGTAATCCCGCTCGCCCCGGAGCTTCTCGCCCATGAAGGGGGAGATGAGGCCGCCCAGGTTTGAGCCGCCGCCGGCACAGCCGATGATGATGTCCGGGACGATGCCGTACTTATCCAGGGCGATCTTCGTCTCCAGGCCGATGACGGACTGGTGCAGGAGCACCTGATTGAGGACGGAGCCCAGGACGTAGCGGTAGCCGGGGTTGGAGGTGGCCACCTCCACCGCCTCGCTGATGGCGCAGCCCAGGGAGCCGGTGGTGCCGGGGTGCTCGGCCAAAATCTTCCGGCCCACATTGGTTTCCATGGAGGGGCTGGGGGTGACGGAGGCGCCGTAGGTGCGCATGACCTCCCGGCGGAAGGGCTTCTGCTCGTAGCTGACCTTCACCATGTAGACCTTGCAATCTAAGCCCAGATACGCGCAGGCCATGCTCAGGGCGGTGCCCCACTGGCCGGCGCCCGTCTCGGTGGTGACGCCGCGAAGGCCCTGCTTCTTGGCGTAATACGCCTGGGCGATGGCGGAGTTTAATTTGTGGGAGCCGGAGGTGTTGTTGCCCTCAAACTTGTAGTAGATGTGGGCGGGCGTCTGAAGCTTCTCCTCCAGGCAGTAGGCCCGCACCAGCGGCGAGGGGCGGTACATTTTGTAAAAGCCCAAGATCTCCTCCGGGATGGGCACCTCGCGGGTGTCGTTGTCCAGCTCCTGGGCGATGAGCTCGTCGCAGAACACCGGCGATAAGTCGGCGGCGGTCATGGGCTGGAGGGTGCCGGGATTCACCAGCGGCGCGGGCTTGACCTTCATATCCGCCCGGACGTTATACCAATTTTTGGGCATCTCGTCCTCGTTGAGATAGATTTTGTAGGGGATCTTCCGGTTTTCCATGTTTTCTTGCTCCTTTCCGTTTTTACCAATACCTTAGTCTGGCCATCCGGGGCAAATAAAAACGCCTTTGTCCCGGAAAATTCGGGACAAAGACGTGAAGTCTCTGCGGTGCCACCCAAATTGGCGCTTTCGCGCCCACTCACGGCCAACTTCCATCGGCCACGCCCTGTAACGGGGGCATCCGTCCCGGCTACTTGCCCGAAGGCTTTCGCTTCGCCCTCCTCAGTCCATTCGCCGCGCCCTTTCCTGCCGCCATCCCACCGCCGGCGGCTCTCTGTGAGCAAGTATGCGCGGGTACTCCTCTGAATCATCGGTTTATGGCAGTATATTAAATCTTTAAATCGCCTTTGTCAAGAGAAAATTTTGAAAAATCCGCGATTTTTTCACCGCTCTATGCCTCCGTCAGCACGTCCGCCAGGCACGCGCCGAAATACCGCACGGCGGCCAGGGCCTCCCGGAGGGTGTTGCCGTTGGTGCCGATCTCCGCGATCAGCGACCCGGTGGTGGCGTGCTGGTTATAGCGGTATTGGGAGAGCTTCAGGGGCCGGGCCAGCGTGGGGTAGTCCGTCACCATCCTGTGCTGGAGCTTCAGGGCGAAGGACAAATTCTCCTGCCAGTCGGGGTGCTTCAGGCCCGAGGAGTTGGAACCGCAGATGAGCATCACCTGGGCGCAGGGCGTATCCCCCACGTCGGCCACGGTCTTGTAGAGCTTTCCGTCCCCCTCCAGGGCGTCCCGGTGGAGGTCGATGACAACACAAATCTCCGAGTTTGCCTTCAGGTGCGCCTTGATGGAGGCCAGGGAGCGGTCATAGGAGCCGTTGTAGCTGGGGTAGTCGTACAGTTCCCGGTCGTGAATGACGGTGACGCCCCGCTCCGTCAGCACCCGCTCCAGCTCATCCCCCACCCGCACTACGTTGAAGCGGGTATCCTCGGTGCGGGAGGGGTCGGAGGCCACATAGATATCCTCCCCGGCGGGGTTATAGGCCTCGGAACCGTGGGTATGGATGATCAGCACCGCCCCTTTTTCGGCGGAAAATTTCAGCGGCGTCTCCAGAAGTTTCTGAAAATCCGGGGTGTATTTGGACTTGTTCTTCACATAGATCCCGTCCCCGGCGTCCAGATACCCGCTGCCCTTCCCTAAAATCGTGGTGCCGATGGCGTCCCGCTCCGGCGTCTCCGGCGCCGGTTCCGTGGAGGCCGTGTCCGCCGGGGCGGTGTCCGGTGGGACGGTGTCTGCGGTGACGGTATCTGCGGGGGCGGTATCCTCGGCCGGGAGGGCGGCGTCGGGATCCTCCGGCGTCTCCCCGGAGGCGGGGGCGCTCCAGAAAAGGCCGCCGGCGGCCGTATCCTCCGGCACCGTGTCGGAGACCCGCCGCGCCGCCGTATACCCCGGCAACGTCCCCCACAGGGCCAGCGTCCCGGCGTCCGGCAGGGGGAGAGACGCCCCCGGCAGCGCCAGGGCCAGCACCCCCGCGCCCACGCCCTCCGGCAGGGCCCGGACGCCGCCCGCCAGCTCCGCCGCCCCCCGCAGGACAAGACAAACCGCCAGCACGGCGGCAAGCCGCGCCGCCACCGTACCGGGGGTGATCCTCTTTACCGGTCTTCTCATGGCCCAGACCTCCTCATTGGTATCGACTCGCTGGGGAAGACTATGCGCAAAGGGACGAAATTATGATTGCAAGACGCGCCATCCGGGAGTATAATAGGGACAGCGAAACGCAAAAGAAAGGAAGAGAACCATGGAAAAGGTATTTATTCCCCACGGCGTCTGCTCCCGCCGGTACGATATCGTCCTGGAGGACGGCGTCATACAGAACATCACCGTCGAGGGCGGCTGCAACGGCAACCTCAAGGGCATCTGCGCCCTGCTCCGGGGCCAGCGGGCCGAGGACGTGATCCCCAAGCTCCGGGGCACCCAGTGCGGTATGCGGGGCACCTCCTGCCCCGATCAGATCTCCATCGCCCTGGAGGAGGCCCTGCGGGAGGAGGCGGGCGCATGAGGCCGGTCTTCGCCAACACCTTCAACGTCACCCACAACAAGGGCAAGGCGGAGGTGGCCCTGTCCTTCGCCCACATCTACACCGACCACAACTTCTCCATGAAGCAGGGGACGCTCACCGACGTGTCCGCCCAGGTGGCCGACGAGGTGGCCAGCGTCCTCATCACCCGGGACGGCCTGGTGGCCCTGACGAAGCTTTTGAACCGGGTGATGGACGACTGGGGGATCGACATCGCCGAATGAGATACACCACCGTCATCTTTGACCTGGACGGGACGCTCCTCAACACCCTGGAGGACATCCGCGACAGCGTCAACCACATCCTGACCAAATACGGCTTCGAGCCGCGCACCCTGGAGCAGATCCGGCGGGCCGTGGGCAACGGCTCCGGCGTCCTGCTGGAAAGATCCCTCCCCCAGGGGCGGGAGACCCCCGGCTTTGAGGGGCTTTTAGAGGAGTACACGGCCTGGTACGAGGCCCACAACGCCATCAAGACGGCGCCCTATGAGGGCGTTGCCGAGACGCTCCGGGCCCTGGCCGCCAGCGAGCACAAGCTGGCGGTGGTGTCCAACAAGCCCGACGCCAACGCCAAGGCCCTGGTGCGGAAATTTTTCGGCGCCTGGGTGTCCGTGGCCATCGGCGAGCGCCCCGGCATCGCCCGGAAGCCCGCCCCGGACTCGGTGAAGGCCGTGATGCGGGAGCTTATGAGTTATCCCTACGAGACGGTCTATGTGGGGGACTCGGACGTGGATCTGAAGACCGCCCGAGCCGCCGGCATCGACTGCGTCAGCGTCGCCTGGGGCTTCCGCACCCGGGAGTTGCTGACCGAATGCGGCGCCAAAACCATCATCTCCCGCCCGTCAGAGCTGCTGAAGCTTGTATAAAAAATGCTGCGGCCCGCCGGAAGGCGGGCCGCAGCTTGCTTTTTGCGTTTTGCTTATTCGCGACGAAGCTCCTCGTAGCAGGTGTCGCAGATGTTCTTGCCCCTGTGCTGACTGAGATTTCTGGTCTTGCCGCAGAAGACGCAGGAGTCCTCGTGCTTGGCGAGGATGATCCGCTCGCCCTCCACATAGATCTCCAGTGAATCCTTCTCCGCGATGTCCAGGGTTCTGCGCAGTTCGATGGGGATGACGATCCTTCCGAGCTCGTCAACCTTCCTTACAATGCCGGTAGATTTCATGCTGATCCCCTCCATAATTGTTCGCCGGCTTATTCTTTTCGGGATTTTCCGTCCATGCGCCTCAAGGGCGCCCCCGCGGCCGCGCGCCGCCGAAGCAATAACCGGCGCGCAATCCCCCAGGACACCTTTTCGCTTTATTCAGAATTTCCCTTGCATTTATTGTAACATTTTATCGGTATTTGTCAACAGATTTTCCAGATATTTTTCCATAAACTACGTGAAAATCTCAAATATTGTATTAATCCGCGGCCTAAATTGGGGCTTTTTTCAAATTTCCCGTCATTTTTTGGAATACTCTGGTGATTTAGCTTTTTCCAATTTTACAGAATACAGCGTATAGGTCCGCCGCGGCGGGCCCGATTATTTTTCCCGGCACTTGCAAAAAGGGGAAAAATGGCCTATAATGAAAACGGATTCCTTTTTAGCGAGGTAAACGTCATGCCCATCAAGATACCCAACGAGCTGCCCGCCGCCCAGACTCTCCACGACGAAAATATCTTCGTGATCCCGGAGACGCGGGCCGTGACCCAGGACATCCGCCCCCTGAAGATCGCTCTTCTGAATCTGATGCCCACCAAGATCGCCACCGAGACGCAGATGGCGCGGCTTTTAGGCAACACCCCTCTGCAGGTGGAGCTGGAGCTTTTGCAGACCAGCACCCACAAGGCCATGCACACCGCCCAGGATCACATGATCGCCTTCTACAAGACCTTCGACGAGGTGCGCGATCAGCGCTTCGACGGCCTGGTGATCACCGGCGCGCCGGTGGAGAAGCTGGACTTTGAGGAGGTGGACTACTGGCAGGAGCTGTGCGAGATCATGGAGTGGAGCAAAAAGAACGTCTACTCCACCTTCCACATCTGCTGGGGCGCCCAGGCGGCCCTCTACTACCACTACGGCGTGAAAAAATACCCGCTGGAGAAGAAGCTCTTCGGCGTTTTCCCCCATGAGGTGGAGTACAAGCGCTCCATCCTGATGCGGGGCTTTGACGACGTTTTCTACGCGCCCCACTCCCGCCACACCACCATCCGCCGGGAGGATGTGGAAAATATCCCCGGCGTGCGCATCCTGGCCTCCTCCCGGGAGGCGGGGATCTACGTGATGTCCACCCGGGGCGGGCGGCAGATCTTCGTCACCGGCCATTCGGAATACGACCCGGACACCCTGAAAAACGAGTATTTCCGGGATCTCAATCAGGGTCTGCCCATCGAGGTGCCCAAAAACTACTTCCCCGGCGACGACCCCACAAAGGAGCCCATCGTCCGCTGGCGGGGCCACGCCAATCTGCTCTACTCCAACTGGATCAACCACTTTGTCTATCAGGGCACGCCCTACGACCTGATGGACATCCGGTGAGAGGGGGTTTTACCGTGGAAAAATTCTTTGAAAAGCTGGACGAGGTTCACTTTGGCGGCATGTCCCTGGGGCTTCTGCTGGGGACGGCCGTGCTCCTTATTCTGTGCGTGCTGATCCGGCGGCTCCTGCTGAAGTTGACAGACAGGGCCCTTAAAAAAAGCAAGCTGGACGACGCCATCAAGGGCTTCATCCGCTCCGCCGCCGGGGTGGTGCTGTGGATCCTGACCTTCCTCATCGTGGCGGACAAGCTGGGCATCCCCATGACCAGTCTGGTGGCTATCCTCTCGGTGGTGTCCCTGGCCCTCTCCCTGTCGGTGCAGAACATCCTCACCAACCTCTTCTCCGGCATCACCATCCTGGGGACGCACCCCTTCTCCGCCGGGGACTGGGTGGACATCGGCGGCACCGCCGGTACGGTGAAAAACGTGGGCCTTTTTTACACCATCCTTGCCATGCCCGACGGCCGGGAGGTACATATCCCCAACTCCACGGTGGCGGACTCCAAGGTGGAGAATTTCACCGCCCACGAGAAGCGCCGGGTGGATCTGGAGATCTCCGCCTCCTATAACGACGAGACGGAGTCCGTTAAGATCGCCGTCCTGCGGGCCATCGACAGGACGGAGGGCCTTTTGCTGGATCCGGCGCCCATCATCGCCGTCAAGACCTACGGCGACTCCGCCATCACCTACATGGTGCTGGTGTGGGCCCAGACCCCCAAGTGGTTCGCCGCCAAGTGCGCCCTGACGGAGAATATTCGCGAGGCCTTTGCCGAGACGGGCGTCACCATGACCTACCCGCACCTGAACGTCCACCTGGACAAATAGAGAAGCTTTACAGGAGGAGGCACACCATGGTACATATTCTGGAGGAGATCCTGCACACCATCATCAATTACGGCATCCTGCTTTTTGAGTATGTGGGCGTCATCGTCCTCATCATCGACGGCATCCAGGGCATCATCGCCTATATCAAGCGGGATCCCGGTATGCGCCTGAACCTGGCCCAGGGCATGGCCACGGCCCTGTCCTTCAAGCTGGGCGGCGAGATCCTGCGCACCGTCATCGTCCAGAGCTTCCAGGAGATCGCCATCGTGGCCTGCATCATCATACTCCGCTCGGCGCTCACCTTCCTGATCCACTGGGAGATCAAGCACATGGAGCAGGCCGGGACGCTGGAGGAGAAGAAGGCGGAGCCGCACCCGGAATCCCCGGACGGGGCGGCCAAGCCCGATTGATCCGCGAAAAGGATCCCTGAAAAACATAATAACATACGGGCGGGTTTTGTGAACCCGCCCGTTTTTTATAAAGATTTGTCGATCACGCGGATTTCTTTTTGTAAAGGCGCGTGAGGATCGCTTCGTTGAGGCGGTGGAAGAGATACGCCGCCGCGACGGAGGCCGCGAGCGTGGCAAAAACAGCCGGAATTTCCGGAACCCCCAGCCGTGAAAAAAGGTCGATGAACAGCCCGTGGGTCAGATAGATCTCCAGCGAGATCTTCCCCAGGAAGCGCAGAGGCGCGTTGCCGAATTTCAGCTTCATGGCAGCCAGCAGAACGCCGAAGACATACAGCGGCGTCTCAAGCATCCGCAGGAACGCCACCGGATGGAAGGGAAGAAACCCCGAAAGCCACTCCCAGCAGTTGTTGATGAAAAACACACTCCCCCAGCAGACGACGGTCAGCGGGAGCCAGAACCTGTGGAAGATGCCGGACAGCTTCTCCTTATAGATTGCCCAGACAATGCCAATCACAAGGATATGGACGGTGGTGAACCAATAGGACAAAAAATCCCGCCCTTGGCAAATATACATCCACACCAGCGCGAACACCGCGACAACGCCGATCAAAAAGGCGTTTTTTCCTTTCCCCGGCACGAGTCGCCTCTGAAGGGCCATGCCGGCCCAAAAGACCATATAAAAAACAAGTATGACGATAATGAACCAGGAGCTGCTCACAATCGGCGCCCCGTTCACCAGGGAATCCAGCACATAAAGGGGTGAGTACACCTCTCCCGCCAGGGCGTGATATCCCCAATACAGGAGTATCGCGATCCCGTAGGGGATCATCACCTTTGGGAGCCGCCGCCGGAGGAATCCGTCAAAATAGCCCTCCCGCGTTAAGTATTGCTTCTCCACCCCGTAGCCGGAGAGGAAGAAGAAAAACGCCACCGCCAGATATCCGATGAAGATATCAGAGAAGACAACATAATACCCCCCCGGTATTTTCTTTCATATGTCCCATGGCCACAACGACGGCGAAAAAGCCGCGCAGACAGCCGGTGGAGTCCCGGGAGAGGTAATCTTCGTTAAAGCCGCTGAGAGGCCGCACCGGCGACGCACCGGCGATAAGCAGGACAAAAAGGCCGATATAGACAAGATTCCACACTATCTGATCCATATGCTCTTCTATGTACGTTCGGTCTGTTCTCTCTCAGTTTTCCGTCACCAGCGCGGCCATATCGTAGAGCCCGGCGGGCTTGCCCACCAGGAACCGGGCGGCGGAGAGGGCCCCGTCGGCAAAGAGGGAGCGGTCGTGGGCCTCGTGCTTCAGTTCGATGGTCTGGCTGTCGGTGGAGACGCACACCACGTGGGTTCCCGGCAGGTTGCCCATGCGGACGGCCTGGATGCCGATCTCGTTTTTCTCCCGTTTGGCAAGGCCTGACCGGCCCGTATTCAGCACGGCGCCGGGGCGTACCTCCTGGATGGCGCGGCCCAGCATCAGGGCGGTGCCGGAGGGGGCGTCCAGCTTGCGGTTGTGGTGGGCCTCCACGATCTCGATATCCGCCTCCGGAAAGAGGGCGGCGGCCCGCTTTGCCAGCTCCGCCAGCAGGGCGATGCCGATGGACATATTGGCGGAGAAGAACACGGGGATCTTCTCCGCGGCGGCGTGGATGGCGGCCTTTTCCGCCTCGTCGTGGCCGGTGGTACACAGCACCAGGGGGGTGTTCTTCTGTACGCACCAGTCCAGCAGCGCCGGCGTCAGGGTGTGGTGGGAGAAGTCGATGACCACATCCGCCTTTTCCTTCACTTCCTCCAGGCGGCCGTATACGGCGCCGCCCTCGGAATAGACGTCCACCCCGGCGGCCACGGCCATATCCCCGGCCTGCTCCACCCGGTTGACGACGATGCTCCCCATGCGCCCCAGGGCGCCGTAGACCAGTACGTTTATCATGCGGATCCTCCTGTGTACGCTTTACGCGACTCTTTTGTAATGATTTGTAATGAATTTTGTCTTTTTTCCGGCGGTCAAACCAGGCCGTGGGCGCGCATGAGCGCAACGAGCTTCGCCCGGTGCTCCGGCTCCATGGGGGTCAGGGGCAGGCGAAGGACGTCCTGAATGATGCCCATTTCCGCCAGGGCGGCCTTCACCGGGATGGGGTTGACTTCGGAGAAAAGGGCGTCGATCAGCGCCTTATACCGGCACTGGAGCTCCGCCGCGCCACGGATATCGCCGGCGTCGAACTTCCGTACCATCTCCACGGCCTGACGGGGCATGATGTTGGACAGCACCGAGATGCACCCGCTGCCGCCCATGGCCATCATGGGGACGGTGATGTCGTCGTTGCCGGACCAGACGGCGAAGGCATCCCCGCACTTGGCGCGGATCTCCACCACCGTGGCCATATCGCCGGTGGCCTCCTTGATGCCCGCGATCCTGGGGTGCTTCGCCAGCTCCACGCAGGTGTCGGGCATGATCTTCATCCCCGTCCTGCCGGGGACGGAGTAGACGATCATGGGCAGGTCGGTGGCGTCGGCGATCTTATAAAAGCTCTGGACAAGGCCCTTCTGGGTGCACTTGTTGTAATAGGGCGTCACGCAAAGGAGGGCGTCCGCGCCCACCTTCCGGGCCTTTACGCTCATCTCCACGGCGTGGTCGGTGTAGTTGGAGCCGGTGCCGGCGATGACGGGGACGCGCCCCGCCACACGGTCCACGCAGTATTCGATGACGTCGATGTGCTCCTCGTCCGTCAGGGTAGGCGCCTCGCCGGTGGTGGCGCAGACGATCAGGGCGTCAACGCCGCCCTCCAGCTGAAAGTCCAGAAGCCGTGCCAGCGCGTCGTAGTCCACGCCGGTCTCGTTCATGGGCGTCACCAGCGCCGTGCCTATGCCTCTGAATATTTCCCTTTCCATGGTCATACCTCCAAAAGATTTTTTCCGATGACAGACGCGCTCATAAGCCCGTCAGGGGTTTTTCAGCTTGTCAAAACTCAAATCTGATATTTTTCCCGGCGACATGCGCGTCGGGAAAAATCCCTTTTGTCGCACAAGCGTGCGCTCTGCGTGCGCGCAGGGCGACAGCAGGGTATTTTTTCTGAATTTCGCAAAATTCAGAAAAAAATACCCGCACGTTCCCCTTTCCAAAAAGCCTGTTAAGGCTTTTTGGAAAATCTGTCCCGTTCCGCCACCGCCAGCGCGTCGCAGCGGTTGTTCAGGTCGTTTTCGGCGTGGCCCTTCACCCAGCGGAAGGTCACGGCGTGGGCGGTCAGGAGCTTATCCAGCCGCTGCCAGAGCTCCGGGTTTTTCAGCTCCCCGTCACGGCGCCGCCAGCCTCTGGCCTTCCAGGCGCGCAGCCAGCCCTGGTTGACGGCTCTTTCAATATATTGCGAGTCGGTGTAAAGTGTCACCTCACAGGGCCGCTTCAAAAGCTCCAGGGCGTTGATGACGGCCAGCAGCTCCATCCGGTTGTTGGTGGTGGACGCCTCGCCGCCGGAGATCTCCTTCCTGTGCTCCCCGGACAGGAGCACCGCCGCCCAGCCGCCGGGGCCGGGATTGCCGGAGCAGGCCCCGTCGGTGTATACGGTGACCTTATCCATTGTTGTCCCCGGCGCCGTTGTCGGCGCTGTCTTCGGTGGTGTCTCCCGCGTCGTCCTCGGCGGTGTCGGCGGCCTTCTCGGTGGCGGCTACGGAGAGGAGGCGGGCGCCCTCGGACACCCGCATGAGGCGGACGCCCTGGGTGGCGCGGCCCAGCACGGAGATGGTGTCCGCGCCGGTGCGGATCATGGTGCCGTCCTCCGCCAGAAGCAGGACGTCGTCGGTGTCCCGCACCACCTTGATCCCGGCGATGGGGCCGGTCTTTTCGGTGACGTTGTAGTTCTTAAGGCCCATGCCGCCGCGTTTCTGGGGCGTCCCGTCGGTGCCCCGGACGTATTCGTCGATGGGGGTGCGCTTGCCGTAGCCGTTCTCGGTGATGGTCAGGAGCATCCCGCCCTCGGAGGCGTTCACCGCCCCCACCACGAAATCTCCCTCCCGGAGCCGGATGCCCCGGACGCCCACCGCCGTGCGGCCCATGGAGCGCACGTCGTTTTCGTTGAAGCAGATGGCGTAGCCCTCGTGGGTGGCGATGAGGATATTGTCGTCCCCGTGAGTCTCGCACACGGCGATGAGGGTGTCCCCCTCGTCTAAAGTGATGGCCCGGATGCCGCTGGCGCGGATATTTTTCAGCGCCTCGCCGTCCAGGCGCTTGGCGGTGCCGTTCAGCGTCACCATCACCAGATACCGGTCGTTCGTCTCGATATCGGAGGTGTGGATCATGGCCGTGACCTTCTCCCCCGGCTCCAGGGGCAGGACGTTGACGATATTGGTGCCCCGGCTGGCCCGGCCGGCCTGGGGGATGTTGTAGCCCTTCTTCCGGTAGACCCGGCCGGCGCTGGTGAAGAACAGGATGTAGTCGTGGGTGGAGCAGGTGAAGACGGTGTGGACGAAGTCCTCGTCCCTGAGGGTCTGGGCCCGGATGCCCTTGCCGCCCCTGTTCTGGGCCTTGTACTCGGTCACCGGCATCCGCTTGATGTAGCCGGCGTTGGAGAGGGTGAAGGCGCAGTCCTCCTGGGCGATCAGATCCTCCAGGTCGATCTCCTCCTCCACGTCCTGGATCTCGGTGAGGCGGTCGGAGCCGTACCTGTCGCGGATGGCGATGAGCTCCTCCTTCAAAACGCCCCGGATCTTCTCCTCGTGGGCCAGAAGATCCTGATAGTAGGCGATCTTGCCCTCGATCTCGTCATACTCCGCCTGGAGCTTCTCCCGGTCAAGGCCCTGGAGGGCGCGCAGGCGCATATCCAAAATGGCCTGGGCCTGGATGTCGTCCAGTCCGAACCGGGCCATCAGGTTCTCCTTGGCGTCGTCGTAGCTTGAGCGGATGATGCGGATGACCTCGTCGATGTTGTCCTGGGCGATGAGAAGCCCCTCCAACAGGTGGGCCCGCTCCCGGGCCTTGCGCAGGTCGTAGCGCGTCCGGCGGGTGATGACCTCCTCCTGGAAGGTCAGGTATTCCGTGAGGATATTCCGCAGGGGCAGGATCCTGGGCTGCTTCTGGTCGTCCGTCAGGGCCAGCATGATGATGGAGAAGCCCGACTGCATGGCGGTCTGGGTGAAGAGCTTGTTGAGCACCACCTGGGCGTTGGCGTCGCGCTTTAATTCGATGACCATGCGCATACCGTTCCGGTCCGTCTCGTCCCGGATGTCGGAGATGCCCTCCAGGCGCTTGTCCTTCACCTGGTCGGCGATATTCTTGATGAGCTGACGCTTGTTCACCTGGTAGGGCAGCTCGGAGACGATGATGCGGGTGCGGTGATCCTTCCCGTACTCCTCGAACTCCGTCCGCGCCCGGATGACGATCTTGCCCCGGCCCGTGGCGTAGGCCTGACGGATGCCGCCCCGGCCCATGATGATGCCCCGGGTGGGGAAATCCGGCCCCGTGATGTGCTGTAAAAGGTCGGAGAAAGAGGCGTCGGGGTTATCCAAGAGGCACACGCAGGCGTTGATGACCTCGGTGAGGTTGTGGGGCGGGATGTTGGTGGCCATGCCCACGGCGATGCCGGAGGAGCCGTTCACCAGCAGGTTGGGGAAGCGGCTGGGCAGGACACGGGGCTCTTTTCTCGTCTCGTCAAAGTTGGGCTCCCAGTTGACGGTGTCCTTGTCGATGTCCCGGAGCATCTCGTCGGCGATGCGGGACATGCGGGCCTCGGTGTACCGGTAGGCCGCCGGGGGGTCGCCGTCCACGGAGCCAAAGTTGCCGTGGCCGTCGATGAGGGGCGCCCGCATGGAGAAGTCCTGGGCCATGCGCACCAGCGCGTCATAGACAGAGGCGTCGCCGTGGGGGTGGTAGTGACCCAGCACGTCGCCCACGGCGGTGGCGCACTTCTTATAGGGGTTCTGGTGGGTCAGCCCGCCCTCGTACATGGAATAGAGTATGCGGCGGTGAACCGGTTTAAGCCCGTCCCGCACATCCGGGAGGGCCCTGCCGATGATCACCGACATGGCGTACTGCTTGTAGCTCTCCTGCATCTCGTGGACAAGCTCTGACTGGGTGATGACCTGATCCGGGAACAGGATGTCCTCGGGCTTGTAATCTCTGTTATGTGCCATACAACAATAACCTCGTAACCGTTCTTAAGCGTCGCGGAGCCCGCTTTAATAGTCCAGATTCACCGCGTACTGGGCGTTTTCCTCAATCCACGCCTTCCGGGGCTCCACCTCCTCGCCCATGAGGACGGTGAAGATCTGATCCGCCGCCACGGCGTCGTCCAGGGTGATGCGCCGGAGGGTGCGCTTCTCCGGATCCATGGTAGTCTCCCACAGCTCGTGGGGATCCATCTCGCCCAGGCCCTTATAGCGGCTGATATCCACCTTGGCGTTGGGGTTGTCGCCCCGCATCTCAGCGGAGATCTGATCGCGCTCAGGGTCGGAATAGGCCACCCGCTGCTGCTTGCCCCGGGTCAGCTTATAGAGAGGCGGCACGGCGGAGTATACGTAGCCGTTTTCGATGAGGGGCCGCATATAGCGGAAGAAGAAGGTCAACAGAAGCGTGCGGATATGGGCGCCGTCCACATCGGCATCGGCCATGATGATGATCTTGTGATAGCGCAGCTTATCGATATTGAACTCCTCCCCGATGCCGGCCCCCAGGGCCACGATCAGGGGATAGAGCTTGTCGTTGCCGTAGATTTTGTCCGCCCGGGCCTTCTCCACGTTGAGCATCTTGCCCCACATGGCCAGGATGGCCTGGAAGCGGGAATCCCGCCCCTGGATGGCGGAGCCCGCGGCGGAGTCGCCCTCCACGATGTAAATCTCGCAAAGGCTGGGATCCCGCTCGTTGCAGTCCTGGAGCTTATCCGGCATCTGGCCGGACTCCAGCCCCGTCTTTCTCCGCACGGATTCCCTGGCCTTCTTGGCGGCCTCCCGGGCCCGGTTGGCGGTGAGGGCCTTTTCCACCACCATCTTCCCGAAGGCGGGATTCTCCTCCAGATAGATCTCCAGCTGCTCGGAAACGATGGAGTCCACTAGAGAGCGGATATCGGCGTTGCCCAGCTTTGCCTTGGTCTGGCCCTCGAACTGGGCGTTGGTGAGCTTCACGGAGATGACGGCGGTGAGGCCCTCCCGGCAGTCCTCGCCGGAGAGCTTATCGTCGCCCTTCAGCTGTCCCACCTTGGCCGCGTATGCGTTGAGCACCCGCGTCAGGGCCGTTTTGAAGCCCGTCTCGTGCATGCCGCCCTCGGGGGTATGGATGTTGTTGGCGAAGGAGACGAGCATCTCGTTGTAGCCGTCGTTATACTGGAAAGCGATTTCGGCGATGGAGTCCTCCTTGCCGCCGGACATGTAGACCACGTCCTCGGAGAGGGGCGTTTTGTGCTGATTGAGATACTCCACAAACTCACGGATGCCGCCCTCATAGTGCATGTCGTCAAAGACAGGCTCCTCGCCCCGGTCGTCCTCGATGCGGATCCGAAGGCCTGCGTTGAGGAACGCCTGCTCCTGCATACGCTTGTGTAGGATCTCGTAGTCGTAGACGGTATCGTCGAACATCTCGGGGTCGGGCTTGAAGGTGACGGTTGTGCCGGTGCGGTCGGTGGTTCCCACCACGGTGATGGGCTCGGTGATGTCGCCCCGGGAGAACTTCATCTCGTAAATCTTCCCGTCCTTGTGAACCTGGACCTCCAGCCACTCGGATAGGGCGTTGACCACGCTGGCGCCCACGCCGTGGAGGCCGCCGGAGACCTTATAGCCGCCGCCGCCGAATTTTCCGCCGGCGTGGAGGACGGTGAAGACCACCTCCAGTGCGCTTTTGCCCGTCTGCTGCTGGATGTCCACGGGGATGCCGCGCCCGTTGTCCACCACGGTGATGGTGTCGCCCGGGTTGATGGTCACCTTGATGTGGTCGCAGTAGCCGGCCAGCGCCTCGTCGATGGCGTTGTCCACGATCTCGTAGACCAGATGGTGAAGACCGGAGGAGCTGGTGGAGCCGATGTACATGCCCGGCCGCTTTCGGACGGCCTCAAGACCCTCCAGCACCTGGATTTGACTGGCGTCGTACTCCTCGGTGATCTTGCCTGTGATGCCTGTGGCTTCGGTGAGTTCTGCCATGGAAATATTGCCTCCAAAGAAATGATCAAAAATCAGTTATCCAGTTCGTCGGGATCGAAATCCCCCTCGTTGTCGGGATCGTCAAAGGGATTATTGCCCATGACCTCCATGGGACGGATGCGGCGCCTGTCCTTGGCCGCCTCCACGGCCTTGTGGATCAGCTCCTTGACCTCACGGGGATTTTTCACGTTCTCGATCTCCAGAAGGGGACAGGAGGCGTCGGAGGAGTAGATACACACGGTGCCTACGCCCATCATCCGCTGGCCCAGGGTCATTTTAAGGTCGATATCCCGGATCCTGTAGAGCAGAACCTCCTCGCTTTTTAAATTCAGGAGCCCCTTTTCCAGGAAAATCCTGTCCTCGGACAGGCTGTACTTGGTAAAGGTCAGGGGCATACCCAGGACGCGCTTTCTGTCCTGCCATGTCTTTTCGATGGGATCCATTTTGATTTTAGCCATAAAAATGCCTCCTTATAGTCAGATAAATTCCTCGTCCGCCGCCCGCTTGAAGAGGGTCTGGGAGGAGAGCTGTGTCAGATAGACCTTCTGCCTTCCCTGCTCGCCGGTGACGACGAAGGCCTTGGGCAGGTCGTCCGCCACGGTCTCGGTGTTCCCCTCCCGCTGGGCGCGGTTCAAAAATTCCCGGGTGATTTTGGAGGTGGAGGTATTGTCCAGGTCAAAGAGGCCGATGAGGGTCTTCTCCCGGATCACACAGTCCTGGCCCAAATAGAGATACACGTTCTTTCCTCCGGTTTTCTGGGCGCGCCGTCAGACGATGGCCCCGTTTTCCACGGTCAGCACCCGGCCGCCTGTGCGGGCGGCGATCTTTTCGTCCTCACAGCAGGTGATGAACACCTGGCCGCCGCCGATGCGGTTCAAAATAAAGTCCTGCCGCGTCTCGTCCAGCTCCGACAGCACGTCGTCCAGCAGAAGCAGCGGGTACTCGCCCCGGGCTTTTCTGTGCAGCTCCAGCTCCGCAAGCTTTATAGACAGGGCCGCCGTGCGGGCCTGCCCCTGGGAGGCGAAGGCCCTGGCGGGGGCGCCGTTGATCTCAATTTCCAGATCGTCCTTGTGGGCGCCGGTGAGACACAGGCCGGAGGCCAGCTCCGCCTCCCGGTGGCGCCGCTGGTGCTCCAGGATCATTGGCAGAAGCTCGGCCACGGGGCGGGTGGGGTCGTCTATCGTCTTCACGGTGGCGTAGCGTACGGACAACTCCTCGCCGCCGGAAAATTCCCCGTGGATGCGCCCGCACTCCGGGGCCAGGGCCTTTATAAACAGGGCCCGCATGTGGATGAGCTCGGCGCTCATCCGGGCCAGACGGACGTCGTACTCGTCTAAAAGGGGCAGGAGGGAGGGCTTTTCCTCATAGTCCCGCAGGATCCTGGTCTTCCCCTCGTAGGCTTTGTTGAATTCGTTCAGCGCCGCGGCGTAGCGGGGACGCAGCTGGCTGATGCAGTTGTCCATGAGCCGGCGGCGCTCCGCCGCCCCGCCCCGGATAAGCTCCAGATTCTCCGGGCAGAACAGCACAGCGGAGAAAAAGCCGGAGAAGGACTGGGCGGTCTTCTGTTTGACGCCGTTGACCGTCATCTCCCGCCGGCGGCCCCGGCGGAGCAGAAGCTCCAGCTTATGCGTCCGCCCGTCGCTGAAACCCTCCGCGAAGAGCCGCGCCTCCTCCTCCTGAAAGCCCAAAAGCTCCCTGTCCGACCGGGCGCGGAAGCTCCTGCCGGTGCAGAGCACATAGATGGCCTCCAGTAGATTCGTCTTCCCCTGGGCGTTGAGGCCGGAGATGACGTTGATCTCCCTGGAAAAAGCGGCGGCGGAGTCGGCGTAGTTGCGAAAGCCCCGCAGCTCCACACGGTCTAAATACATGGCGCCTCCGTGACCTGGAAGACCTGGCCCTCCAGCTCCACTCTGTCGCCGGGGCGAAGCTTTTTGCCCCGCTGGGTACAGACCTGGCCGTTGACCGTCACCGCCCCATCGGCCACAAGGCTCTTGGCCATACCGCCGGACTCCACGGCGTTGGCAAGCTTCAGAAAGGAGTCCAGCTTAATGAATTCCGTAGTAATAGGAACGTCCTCCGCCGGGGGACGTCTCAGTCTTGCTTTGACCTTAACCCTCATTTGATCTCAGCCTCACGGGAAGGATCATATAGAGAAAGTTTTTCTCCCCTTCGGCGGGGACGATGACGCAGGGGGAGACGCTGGTAGACAGCTGGAAGAGAATGTTGTCCGCCGGAGCGGCCTTGAGCGCGTCCAGGATGTAGCGGTTGTTGAAGCCGATCTCCAACCCCTCGCCGTCCCCGTCTACGGCGCACTCGTCGGATGCCTTGCCCAGGGTGGTGGCGGTGGAGACGCGCAGCTTGCCGCCGGTGAACTCGCACCGGACGGGGCTCTTGAATTTGTCGCTGATGATCAGGGAGACGCGTTCCACGGTGTCGATGACGTCCCGGCGGTTGGCGCCGATGCTGTATTTGCCCGTTTGGGGGATGGAGTTGCGGTAATTCATGAATTCGCCCTCCAGCCGGCGGGCGATGAGCAGATTGCTGCCCAGGGTGAACATCACGTGGGAGGTGCCCAGGGTGATTTTTACCGGCTCGTCGGAATCCCCCGCGATGCGCTCCACCTCGGTGAGGGCGGCGCCAGGGACTACGAAGGAGATCTTGCCCACTTCGGTCTTGGCCACTCGCTCCCGCCGCAGAGCCAGCCGAAAGCCGTCTACGGCCACCACGGTGAGAATGTCGTTGTTCACCTCGAAGAGAGCGCCGGTGTAGATGGGCCGGGCCTCGTTGTCCATGACGGCGAAGTTGGTCTCGGCGATCATGGATTTGATGTCCCTCTCCTTCATATAGATGGAATTTTGGTAGTCCGTCACCGGCAGCTCGGGGTATTCGTCGGAGGAGAGGCCTGACAGGTTGTACTCGCTCATGGCGCAGCGGATGTTGACCATGTTCTTCTCGTTGACAGAGACGTACACCACATCGTCGGGGAGACGGCGGATGATATCGCCGAAAAGCCGGGCGTTGATGACGACGGCTCCCGGCTCCGTCACGTCGGCGGCGACGGTGGAGCGGATGCCTGTTTTCTGATTGTAGCCCCAGACGGTCAGATCCGAAGCGGCCTCGATCAGCAAGCCCTCCATGCTGGGTACCGCGCTCTTGGTGGCCGCGGCCCGGGAGGCGATGGTCACGGCGTTAGCAAGCAGATCCTTCTCACAGGAAAATTTCATTGTCCGTTCCTCCTTGAGTGGTAATGAAAAAATGTGGTATGAAATACAGAAAGACAGAATATATTTTTTCTTAGCAGCAGTCGCCGTAGTACGGGGGATTTTGTGGAAAGCGGCGAAAACCGGTCTGAAAAGCGGAAAAAGCGGAAAGATACGGTTGTGGGAAAACGGGACGGTTTTAAACAGAAAAAAGAGAAGGGAAAGGTTTTCAACAGAAGAGAGAAAAAGAAAACTGTGGAAACAGGGGGAAACTGTTGAAAGCGTCACAGATTATGGGCGTTGATGTTGGAGGTGATGTCCTTCACCTGCTGGGCAAACTCGCTGTCGGCCTCCATGTTCTTTTCTATCTTCTGGATGCTGGACAGGACGGTGGTGTGATCCCGGCCCTCAAAGATGGCGCCGATGTCCTGCAGGGACAGATTCGTGAGCTTGCGGATCTCATACATGGCGATCTGCCGCGCCAGGGCGGTGTTGCGCGTCCGGCGCTGGCCCTTCAGATCCTCCGGGGACAGGGAGTAATATTTGGCCGTCTCCCGGATGATGTCCTCCGGGGTGGGCACATAGGCGGACTTCTGGCGAAACATATCCTTCAGAAGCTTTGCCACCTCGGAGACGGTCAGCTGGACGTTCATCAGGTCGCTCTGGGCCCGGATCTTCAAAACCGCGCCCTCCAGCTGGCGGACGTTGGAGGTCATATTTTCGGCGATATAGTTGACTACCTCGCTGGAGAGGGCCAGCCCCAGGGACATGGATTTATTCCGCACGATGGCGGCCCGGGTCTCAAAATCCGGCGGCTGGATGTCCGCCTGCAGGCCCATGCCGAGCCTGGATTGCAGGCGCTCCGTCAGGTTGGGCATATCGGAGGGCGGCCGGTCGGAGGTGAAGACCATCTGCTTTTTGGCTTCGTAGAGGGTGTTAAAGGTGTGGAACATCTCGTCCTGAGTGGACGCCTTGCCGGCCACGATCTGGATGTCGTCGATGAGCAGAAAGTCGGCGCTGCGGTATTTCTCCCGGAATTCCACGTTCTTGCCGGTCTGGATGGCGGCGATGAGCTCGTTCATGAAGTCCTCGCCCCGGACAAAGACCACGTAATATTCCGGATGCCGGAGCATGACTTCGTGACGGATGGCGTAGAGAAGGTGGGTCTTGCCAAGCCCTGAGTCCCCGTAGATAAAGAGGGGGTTGTAGCTGCGAGTCTCCCCCTTGGCTACGGCGAGGCTGGCGGCGTGGGCGAACTTGTTGGAGGGGCCCACCACGAAGCGCTCGAAGGTGTATTCCTCGGAATCCGCCTCGCCGGCGGTTTTAGTCTCCTGCTCCCGTGCGCTCTCCTCCCCCACCAGCGTGACCTCCATATCCCCGGAGAAGATCTGACTCAGGGCGGCCTTCAGCGGCTCCATGAACCGGGCGAAGATGATGCTGCGCTTGAATTCCGAGGGGACGCAGAGCGTCAGGCCGGCCTCGGAAAAGCCCACGGGCCGGCAGTCGCCAAACCAGGTGCTGATGGCCACGGAGGTGAGCTCCTGCCCCATCAATTCCAGGACGCCCGCCCATATTTCGTCTAATGAGTTCATATCTCTTCCAACCTTTCTCGCCGTTTCCCCCGCCCCGCGGGGCCAAAATGGCGATTTCCCGGCATCATACAGTAACCTCTATTATAGCAAAAAACAGCCCGGATTGCAAGCTTATTTAACAAATACAATGGGCAAAATCCGAATTTGTGGGGGAAAAGAAAAACCCCGGCGGCGGGGAGGTTGGGATCAAACGCGCCGGGAGGAAAATATTGATCCAATCAGGGCCAGCACGGTCAATATTCAAGGAAATGCTCCCTTTTTTTGTTCCTGCCGGTAAGGTTTACTTGACACACGGCACAAACTGTGATATACCTGTGATGTCAGGTTAACTTGACATAAGGAGGGCATGCTTTGAAAAACAGACTAAAAGAGATGCGTGAGGCCACTGGACTGACACAAAAGGAGGTAGGAGAGAAGGTGGGGGTTTCAAGACAGGCAATCAACGCCATAGAAACGGGAAAATATGATCCCTCTATTTGGCTGGCGTATGATCTTGCCAGACTATTCGGCTCCAGCATTGAAAATTTTTTTGATTTTGAAGGGAGCGAAAGAAAATGAAGCTGTTGAAAAACCCATATATCAACGCCGCCGTCATTGCTGTCCTATCTGTTTTTTACGCGCTGGTGCTGATCGTAACAAGCGGACATCTTGAATTTCAACGCGTTCTCGGCCATGGAAAGACTTTAAACAGTCCCTTTTGGAACGGCTGGTCTGCCTTTGTTCGGCAAGGGAATCTCAAATATGTGGGCTATGGGTTTATTGCCGCCGCGATCTGCATATTTTTGCTGTCGCTTGTTCGGAAAAAGCGCTATGACGAATATCAGGCGGGGATCATAGCCACAGGTTTAATTGTAACAGGTGCCGCTCTCCTGCTCCTGTTTCCCACGGCTCTTTTGCTCATCATGAGCGACCCCAACTACGCCGTTGAGGCGCTGATATTTCTTGTGGTCGTTCATTGGTCTGTTTTCTTATTTGTCAGCCTGATCTGTTCAATCAAATGGTGCCGGGCGTAAAGAAGGCAAGAAGAAAACCCCGGTCAACAGGCCGGGGTCAAGGGGAAGACTCAGTTTTTCAGGGAGTTGACGGGGGCGGGGATGCGGCCGCCGCGGCGGATGAACACGGCGGGGGAGGCGGGGTTGACAGCCATGACGGGGGCGCGGCCCAGAAGGCCGCCGAAGTCCACGACATCACCCACGGTCTTCCCCGGCACGGGGATGACCCTGACGGCGGTGGTCTTCTGATTGATCATGCCGATGGCCGCCTCGTCGGCGATGATGGCGGAGATAGTCTCCGCCGTGGTGTCGCCGGGGAGGGCGATCATGTCCAGGCCCACGGAGCAGACGCAGGTCATGGCCTCCAGCTTCTCGATGGTCAGCCGGCCCGCCGACGCGGCCCGGATCATGCCGGCGTCCTCGGAGACGGGGATAAAGGCGCCGGACAGGCCGCCCACGTTGGAGGAGGCCATGACGCCGCCCTTTTTCACCGCGTCGTTGAGCATGGCCAGGGCCGCCGTGGTGCCGGGGGCGCCCACGCTCTCCAGACCCAGCTCCTCCAGGATATCCGCCACGGAATCCCCCACGGCGGGGGTGGGGGCCAGGCTCAGATCCACGATGCCGAAGGGGACGCCCAGCCGGCTGCTGGCCTCCTGGGCCACCAGCTCGCCCATGCGCGTCACCCGGAAGGCCGTCTTTTTGATGACCTCCGCCGCCACGTCCAAAGGCTGGCCGGCACATTCTTTCAGGGCGGAGTGGACGACGCCGGGGCCGGACACGCCCACGTTGATGACGCACTCCGGCTCCCCTACGCCGTGGAAGGCCCCGGCCATAAAGGGGTTGTCCTCCACCGCGTTGCAGAAGACCACCAGCTTGGCGCAGCCCAGGCCCTGGCTTAACGCGGCTGTCCTTTGGACGGTCTTGCCCATCAGGGCCACGGCGTCCATATTGATGCCGGCCCGGGTGGAGCCCACGTTGACGCTGGAGCAGACACGCTCGGTGACGGTCAGGGCCTCCGGGATGGCGCGGATCAGCTTCCGATCCCCCTGGGTGAAGCCCTTCTGCACCAGGGCGGAGAAGCCGCCGATGAAGTTGACCCCCACGGTTTTGGCGGCCCGATCCAGCGTCCTGGCGAAGGGAACGTAGTCCTCCGTCTCGCACGCCTCGCAGGCGATGGCGATGGGCGTCACGGAGACGCGCTTGTTGACGATGGGGATGCCGAACTCCCGCTCGATGTCCTCGCCGGTCTTCACCAGCTTTTCGGCGCGGCGGGTGATCTTGTCGTATATCTTGTCACAGCACACCTTCACATCCGGGTGGCCGCAGTCCCGCAGGGAGACGCCCATGGTGATGGTGCGGATGTCCAGATGCTGCTGGCTGATCATCTCGATAGTCTCGAGGATCTCGTTTGTCGTTATCATGGCGGCACCTCAGATCCTGTGCATGGCTTCGAAGATATCTTCCCGCTGGATCCTGATGTCCAGGCCGTGCTCCTGGCCGTCCTTCCTGAGGATGTCCGCCAGGGTGGAAAAATTCACCATACAGCCGGTGATGTCCACCAGCATGATCATGGTGAAATACTCCCGCATGACGGTCTGGCTGATGTCCAGTACGTTGACGCCGTTCTGGGCCAGAAGGGTGCAGACGTTGGCGATGATGCCTATGGCGTCCCGGCCGATGACGGTGACGATGGCTTTCATAGATGACGTTCCTCCTTAACCTTTTTGACAGAATTTAAACATTTTTTCCGGCGGCATGCGCGTCGGAAAAAGCCCGCCAGGGCTTTTTCCACCAGTTTTATACGCTGATCTCGTCGATGGTCTTTTCAAAGGCGTCCATGAAGTTGTCCAGAAAATAGTCCACCTCGGGCATGTGCATGGCCCGGAGCTTCAAAAGCGTGGACGAGGCGGCGGATTTGAACTCCAGGTTGCCGGTTTTCAGCTCCTCCACGCATTTTATGTAGGCGGAGAGCTTGTCGGCGGCCTTGACAATGTCCCGGACACCCCCCTCGTCCCCCAGGAGCGCGTCGTACTCCGGCCGCATGGCGGCGGGCAGACCGTCCAGCAGCTTGCGGATGGCGCCGGCCTCCACCCGCCTGTAGGCGGCCTGCATGTCCGGGTCGTGGTATTTGACCGGGGTGGGCATGTCGCCGGTGAAGATCTCCGGCGCGTCGTGAAAAAGCGCCGCGGCGGCGCATCTGTCCGGGGAGCAGGGGACGCCCAGGATATCCCGGCGGATCACCGCCAGGGCGTGGGCCAGCACCGCCACCATGTGGCTGTGCTCCATGACGTTCTCCCGGTCGGCGTTGCGCATCAGCGCCCAGCGGTCGATGTTCTTCATCCGGGAGATCAGGGCGAAAAAGGCATAGCTCATTATTTATCACACTTCCTCTAATACCGTGTCTATTGTCCCGCTCCCCAGCACCCGCTCCCCCTGGTAGAGGACGGCGGCCTGACCGGGGGTCATGGCCCGCTGGGGCTCGTCGAAATGAAGGCGTATGCCGCCGGGACAGCTTTGAACCTCGCAGGGCTGCTCCGCCTGCCGGTAGCGGGTTTTGGCGGCGCATCTCACAGGCAGGGCGCCGGGCCGCTCGATCCAGTTAAAGTCCGTGACCAGGCAGGAGCGGGCGTACAGCCCCTCGGCGAAGGAGACGGTGACGGTGTTCTTTTCCATATCCTTGTTTTTCACGTAGAGGGGCCTCTCGGCGGCGATGCCCAGGCCCCGGCGCTGGCCCACGGTGTAGCCGGCGGCGCCCCGGTGTTCGCCCAAAATGCGGCCCGCCTCGTCCAGAAGCGGCCCCGAGCGGCTTTTTTGACCGGTATATCGCTCTAAAAACGCCAGATAGTCCCCGCCGGGGACAAAGCAGATATCCTGACTGTCCTTCTTCCGGGCGTTGAGAAAGCCCTGGCGTCCGGCGATGGCCCGCACCTCCTCCTTGGTGAGCTCCCCCAGGGGAAAGAGGGCGTGAGAGAGCTGCTCCGGGGTGAGGCAGGCCAGCACATAGCTTTGATCCTTGGATAGGTCGGCGGCCTTGAAAAGCGCCGGGCCGGCCTGTGTCTCCGCCAGCCGAACGTAGTGGCCGGTGGCGACGCGGTCACAGCCGATCCGGCGGGCGTAGTCTATAAGACAGGAGAATTTGATATAGCGGTTGCAGTCCACACAGGGGTTGGGCGTCCGGCCGCGGGCGTACTCGGCGGCGAACTTGTCGATGACCCGCGCCCGGAATTCCCCGGACAGATCCAGGGTCACATGGGGGATATCCAGCCGCGCGCAGACGGAGGCGGCGTCCTGCACGTCGTCCACGCTGCAGCAGGTGCTCTCCCCCTTAATACCCAGCAGGGCATTGTCGAAGAGCCGCATGGTGACGCCCACGCAGTCACAGCCCCGGCTTTTCAGCAGGAAGGCGGCCACGGAGGAGTCCACCCCGCCGCTCATGGCCACTAAAACCCGGGGCTTCATGCCACGTTGGGGCTCTCCCGCATGGCGAGGATCGTTTTTTCCATGAGCTCGTCCAGCGTCCAGCCCAGCGCCTCAGCCCCCCGGGCGATGACCTCCCGGTCGCACCCGGCGGCGAATTTCTTATCCTTGAATTTCTTCTTCACGGACTTGACCTCCAGGTCGTCCACACTTTTGGAGGGGCGCATGATGGCCGCGGCGCCGATGAGGCCCGTCAGCTCGTCGGCGGCGAAAAGCACCTTCTCCATCATATGCTCCGGCTTTACGTCCGAGCAGATGCCGTAGCCGTGGGAGACTACCGAGCGGATGATAGACTCGTCCACGCCGTTTTCCCGCAGGAGCTCCGGGGCCTTTTGGCAGTGCTCCTGGGGGTAGAGCTCAAAATCCACGTCGTGGAGGAGCCCCACGGCCTTCCAGTAGTCAGCCTCGGCCTCAAAGCCCAGGTTTTTGGCGTACCAGGCCATCACGTCGCCCACGATCCGGGCGTGGGTCAGGTGGAATTCGCCCTGGTTATATTTTTTTGTGATCTCATAAGCTTCCTCGGGGGTGGGGATCATTCCGTTTTCCTCCTTTTTTGCAGATACGCGGTGATTTTTCTGACGATCAGCGCGGCCAGGAACCCGAAGAGGATCCCCAGCAGTGCGCCGCAGAGCACGTCGGTGGGGTAGTGGACATAGAGGTAGAGGCGCGAAAGACCGATGATCACCGCCAACACCCCCGCGGGTATCCACCAGCGGCATTTGCTGAAATAGAGCGCCCCCACAAAGGAGAAGGACGCCGCCGCGTGGCCCGAGGGGAAGGAGTATTCGCCGGGCTTGGGCACTAAAAGCTGGATATCGGGATTCACCACATAGGGCCGCGTTCGCGCCGCCAGGTTCTTGATGAGCCCGTTGACCAGGGCCACGTCGATGAGAAGCGCCACCGCGCAGGTGAGGCCCAGCTTGCGGGTTTTGGGGAAGATAAGCAGGGCCAGGGTCAGGACGATCCAGAAGATGCCGGCGTCCCCCAGCTTTGTGATCAGCGGGAAAAACGCGTCGCCAAAGCCGGTGCGGAGCGTCTGAATCCAGTCCAGGATACCGATCTCATAAAGGTTCAGAGCCATGAAAAGACCTCTTTCTTAATGGGATTTATGGGGCTTGGCGGTCAGATGACATAGTTATCGCCCGCCTGGGCCGGTGCCATCAGGTCGGCCACGGTGACGGAATTGAGATAGCCGGTCAGCACGTCGTTGAGGCCCTTCCAGAGCTTCAGCGTCCGGCACTCCCCGGCCCGGGGACAGACGGCGGCGCCCTCCTCCAGGCACGCCACCGGGGCCAGGGAATCCTCCGTCAGGCGCAGGATCTCCCCTACGGTGTAGCCGGAGGGCTCGCGGGTCAGCTTATATCCGCCGCCCTTGCCCCGCAGTCCCGTCAGGAGCCGGGCCCGCACCAGCGTCTTTAAGATGCTCTCCAGGTATTTTTCGGAGATCCCCTGCCGTTGGGCGATCTCCTTCAGCGGGATGTACCCGTCCCGCCGGTGCTCCGCCATATCGACCATGACCCGCAGGGCGTAGCGCCCCTTGGTGGAGACGACAGCCATAAAATCACCCCCTCCGCGCGCGTGTACCCCATTATACAACGGGGTTAATGGTTTTTCAATCAAAATTTCTTGAAAAGACCTCTTGACAAAAGGCGGCGGAGGGGGTATAATCCCGTTAAACCTATTGGAAAAGTAGGTAATTTGTCCGCGCCTAGCTGCGCGTCCGTTTCAGGAGGTCATGAATATGTCCAAAATATACGCCTCCGCCGACCAGCTGATCGGCGGCACCCCGCTGCTGGAGCTTTCCAACATCGAAAAGAAGCTTGACCTGAAGGCGAGACTTCTGGCAAAGCTTGAATATTTCAACCCCGCCGGCTCCGTGAAGGATCGGATCGCCAAGGCCATGATCGACGAGGCGGAGAAGAGCGGCGCGCTGAAGCCCGGCTCCGTCATCATCGAGCCCACCTCCGGCAACACCGGCATCGGCCTTGCCTCCGTGGCGGCGGCCAGGGGCTACCGGATCATCATCGTCATGCCCGAAACCATGAGCGTGGAGCGGCGGCAGCTGATGCGGGCCTACGGGGCCGAGCTGGTGCTGACCGAGGGGGCCAAGGGCATGAAGGGGGCCATCGCCAGGGCCGACGAGCTAGCCAAAGAAATTCCCAACAGCTTTATCCCCGGCCAGTTCGTGAACCCCGCCAACCCCGCCGCCCACCGGGCCTCCACCGGCCCCGAGATCTGGGCGGACACCGACGGGCAGGTGGACGTCTTTGTGGCCGGCGTGGGTACAGGCGGCACCATCACCGGCGTGGGGGAATATCTCAAGGAGAAAAAGCCCTCGGTCAAGGTGGTGGCCGTGGAGCCGGACACCTCCCCGGTGCTCTCCGGCGGCGCGGCGGGCTCCCACAAGATCCAGGGCATCGGCGCGGGCTTCGTGCCGGAGGTGCTGAACACGAAGGTCTACGATGAGATCGTGCCGGTCAGCGCCGCCGACGCCTTCGAGGCTGGCCGGCTTCTGGGCAGGAGCGAGGGCGTCCTGACGGGCATCTCCTCCGGCGCGGCCCTCCATGCCGCCATCCGGGAGGCCAAAAAGCCGGAAAACGCCGGCAGGACCGTGGTGGTCCTCCTGCCGGATACCGGCGACCGGTACCTCTCTACGGAGCTTTTCGCGTAAAAAACCGCGTGATTTTTAAACAGCACAGGGACGGGTCGGCTTTCGACCCGTCCCTGTTTGTTCACAGAAAATTAATTAAATTTATAATATTTTTACTTGACAAATAATCATCTCTGTGGTATAATCCAAACTACAGCAGCCGGGAGCTATTTGCAGAACCGGTGCTTTCCGATGGTCAGCAGGTAGGGCCGCGACCAGATCCACCGGCTGGTGGCGGTGGCGGGATTGAAGTAGTAGATGGCGCCGCCGGAGGGATCCCAGCCGTTCAGGGCGTCCCGGGCGGCCCGGTAGGCGCTCTCCGCCACGGGCTTGTCGAACTGCCCGTCGTCCAGGCAGGAGAAGGCGCCCCGCTGGTAGATGACGCCGGACATGGTGGAGGGGAAGGAGGGGTGCTCCATGCGGTTTAAAACCACCGCCCCCACCGCCACCTGGCCGCTGTAGGGCTCGCCCCGGGCCTCGGCGGAGATGAGCCGTGCCAGCAGGTTTACGTCGGCGCTCCCCCCGGAGGAGCCGGACGCGCCGGAGGGCAGGCCGATAGCCGCCAGGGTGGCGGGGCCGGCCACCCCGTCGGGGGTGAGGCCGTTGGATTTCTGGAATTTTTTCACCGCCGCCTCGGTGCCGGAGCCGAAGATACCGTCCACGGCGCCGCTGTAATAGCCCCAATCGGACAGGCGCTGCTGGATCTTCTTCACCGTCTCCCCGGAGGAGCCGCGCCGCCAGCTCTCGGCATAGGCGTCCGGGGCGGTTCTGAGCACGCCGATCAGGGCGATATTCACGGCGAAAACCGCCAGCAGGGCCGCGAAAAGCTTTCGTTTTTCCATAGCATTTCCCTCAGTATTTCTTTCGTATTTTTCCCACGGCCAGGGCCAGCGGGATCAGGATCACCGTAAACGCCAGATTGATGGCGGGGATGAGAAAATCGGACCACTTGAGCAGGGCGAAAGCGTCCGGGGCGATGAGAAAGGCCGCCGCGCCGGAGAGGACAGCGCAGGGCAGGACGAAGAACGTCCGGCGCTTCACGCCCGTCACCGTTTTCCAGATCTCCGCCGCGATCATCAGCACGGAGGACAGGAAGATGAAGTCGGTGACGATCCAGACGGCCACCACCACGGCCTCCGCCCGCTCGATGACGCCGAAGACGCGGATGTTGCGGATCACCATGAAAAAGGCGTTTTCCATGGCGACGGACAGGTTTGTCCCCAGCGTCCCCAGGGTGAAAAAGGTCACGCCGAAGGCCACGGCCAGGAGCAGCAGGAGCCAGGGAAAGCGGTTGGGCCGCTGTTCCCTGTCCCGCGCCACCCGGCCCCGGAGAAAAAGGAAGTAGCCGAAGGCCGCCGTCACGTTGAAGATGGGGACGGCCCCGTAGAGGATGTCCCGCCAGTCCCGGTATGTCACCGGGAGCAGGTTGGCCGGGGACACCTCCGGCGCGGCGGACAGCAGCACCACGGCGACGATGGCCAGCAGGAGGGGCATCAGCACCTCGGCGGTGCGGGCCAGGGACTTTGTGAGGCCGGCGGCGGTCAGGGCCGATGCCGCCAGGAGGACGATGACGAAGATGGGTGGGTTGCCGTTGGGATAGACGGTGGAGAGCAGCCGTTCGGCGGCGCTCCTGGCCAGAAATCCGCCGTAGAGGCCCAGCCACAGCGCCGTGACGATACCAAAAACGCGCCCGCCCACGGGGCCAAGCCCGCGCTCCGCGGCCTCCTGGAGGCCCATGCCCTCCGGGGCGTTTTTCAGGAGCAGGGTGTAAAGGCCCGTCAGCGCGGCCCCGGCGGCCAGGGCCGGGAGGGGGGAGAGCCAGGACGCCCGGCCCCCCAGCATCACCGCCGCCGTGGGGAGGACGCGGATCATGGGCGACAGGAGGCTCACAAAGATCAGCACCGTCAGTTGTCTTTCAGTGATTCCGTCAGTTTTTCCCACGGATCTCCCTCCTCTCTCCCGCTGATCTCCGGCGGGTCGATGATGTCGTAGGTGCGCGAGAGCGTACTCTCTACCGTGATCTCCACGGGCAGGCCGGGAAAGAGCTTTTCCCAATCCGCCCCGGCGGCATCCTCCATGCGCAGGGGCTCCCGGCGGGAGAGGATGCCGTAGAGATCCAGAAAGTCGATCCCCATGGCCTGGCCGCGCTTCACGGCGGCGGTCAAAGCGTCGCCGAAGAGCCGGGACAGCCCGTCCTCGGCCCGGCGGCGTGTCTCCGCCTGCCGCAGATCCGCAAGTCCCGCCATACACACCACGTTGGCCCCCAGGGTGAGGCGCACCTCCACCCGCTCCAGCGCGCCGTCCCTGGAAAAGACGGGCTTGATCTCCGGCTTCACCGAGTCCACCGACAGGGTGAGGACGGCGTCGTCCACGGGGATATCCACGTTTTTGGAGCGGTATTTCCCCAGCAGGAGCATGCTCCCCAGCGTCTCCTCCTCCGTGAGGAAATCCACCAGGGCGTCGGGCCGGGCCACGGCGAAGCCGGCGGGGGCCAGGTTCAGGTCGCCCCGGTTTTCAAAAAGCTTCTCCTCCTGAACGCCCCGGACGCACTGGATCAGCGCCACGCCGTTTTGGGCCAGGGAGGTGACGATCTCCCGGCAGGAGAAGATATACCCCTGGCCCACCCGGTCGATGCTCCGGGAGAGGCCCGCCAGCACGTCGGAGGCCGGCGTCTCCTCCCCGGCAAGGCCGGACACCAGCTCCCGGGCCGGGGAGTCCCGCACCACCAGAAGGCCGATATCCAGGCGCGTCTCGGAGAAGCGCTCCACGTAGTCCAGCACCTCGTCCAGCCGCTCCCGGGCCACATCCTCCCCGATGAGCAGCTCCTCCGTGTGGGACAGGACGGCCTCACGGCCCAGGGGCAGCAGGGAGAGCTCGTTCATGGCCACGCCCACGGACGGGCCGGTGCGCTGGTACATCCGGGCCTCCTGCTTCTCCCCGGCGGTGCCGTAGATGGCCACGTTGACCCCGTCCTCCGCGCCGTCGACGGTGACGGTGCGCACCAGCTCCACCATCTCCAGCCGGCGGTAGTTGGAGAAGATGCTGAGACCCTTGGAACAGCCGGTGAGCGTCAGGCACAGGGCCAGGACGGGGGCCAGAAGGCGGGCGGCCCTTTTGAGCGTTTTTTTCACAGCTTCGCCTCCCCACCGTCCCCGGTCTTCAGCTCCGGCTCCCGGTCGCGCTTCTCCGTCATGCTGTGGCGCAGGAGCGCCCGGGACAGGTGACGCCCCTGGCCGCCGGCAAAGGGCGTCATATAGGGCACGCCGAAGCTCTCCAGGCTTGACAGGTGATAGAGCAGCACCGCGCTCCCCAGGGCCACGCCGAACATCCCCAGGGCGATGGAGGCGGCCACCAGCAGGAACCGGCACAGCCGCAGGGCCGACCCCATGTCCTGATTGGGCATGGTGTAGCCGGCGATGCCGGCCAGGGCGATGACCACCACAACCACCGGCGACACCACGCTGGCCTCCACCGCCGACTGGCCCACGATCAGCGCGCCGATGATGCTCACCGTCTCGCCGATGGGGCTGGGCAGGCGGATCCCCGCCTCCTGCAAAAGCTCGAAGGCCAGAAGCATCATGATCACCTCCACCGCCGTGGGGAAGGGTACCTGCTGCTTGGCCTCGATCATGGACTGCATGAGCCGCGTGGGGATCATCTCCTGGTGGTACATGGCCACCGCCACATAGAAGGCCGGGGCCAGGAGCGTCAGCGCTACGGAGAAATACCGCAGGAGCGTCAGGCACGAGGCCACGATGAAATGCCCCGCGTGATCCTCCGGCACCTTCATGAACTGAGAGAACGTCCCCGGCGCCAAAAAGCCCAGGGGCAGGCCGTCCACCAAGATGCCGACCCGGCCCTCCAGGAGATTCATGCAGAATTTGTCCGACCGCTCGGTGCTGATGAGCTGGGGGAAGGGCGAGCGGGGATTATCCACGATGTTTTCCTCAATGACGGCGCTGGTCAGCGCGCCCTCGGTCTTGATGCCGGCCAGCCGCCGCTCCGCCTCCGCCACGATGGCGGAATTTGTAAAGCCGTCGATATAGACCAGCGCCGCCGAGGTGTCCGCGCGGCGGCCCAGGCGGTATTCCCGGATCTTCAGGTGCGTGTTGCGCAGCTTGCGCCGGACTAAGGTGGTGTTGATCTTCAGCGTCTCCACAAAGGCGTCCTTGGCACCCTTGACCACCTTCTCCTCCCGGGGGGCCTCCACGCTCCGGCGCTGGGGGCTTTTGACCTCGAAGGTCACGGCCGTCCGCTCCGCGTCGAAGAGGAGGGCGCAGAAGCCGTTGAGCAGATCCGTTGCCAGCTCCCCCAGTGTATCCCGGCTCTTGGCGGTGTAGACGTACACCGACCCGCCCAGGAGCATGGAGACGACGGCCTTGACGTCCGTCACCGCGCCGAAGCGCTCCGGGTCGGTCAGGGGGCGGATCACCTGCTGGGCCACGTCGGAGCCGGACACGAGCCCGTCGATGAAGCACAGCCGCGCCTTCCGCCGGATGTCCCCGCCGATGTGGACGTCCCGGGATTCAAAATCATAGCACCCTTCAAATACGGCCTCCAGCGCCGCCACGGTCACCGGCGCGCCGCCGGTCACATCCGGCGGCGCGGGCGCTTTGGCCTTTCCTCTGAGCATGGTACCGCCCTCCCATCAAAGCGTTGTTTTCCTCTCTATTTTTGACGGATAGGGGAACAATTAATTTTGTAATATTTTCATGAACAGGCGGAAAGCCATTGACACGCATTACATTAAATGATAAAATCATGCGAAAGATGAATTAAAGAGGGGCTGAGCATGTATCTTGAGACGGAAAGGCTCATTCTGAGAAGGATGACCGCGGAGGATTTTGAGGATTTTTGCGCCTACGCCACAGACCCGGAGCGGTGCCGCATGATGGGCACGGCGCCCCTGCGCGGCCGGGAGGAGGCGCTGGAGGCGTTCCAGTGGATGCTCTTTAACGAAAAGCGCTTTTACGCCGTGGTTTTGCGGGAAGAGAACAGAGTCATCGGGGACATCGTGGTGCAAAATTACCCGGAGGAGGGCGTGAGGCCGGAGCTGGCGGGCAAGACGGGCCGCGTGCTCAGCTTCTGTATCGCCAGCGCGTACCGGCGGCGGGGCTATGCCGCAGAGGCCCTCCGGGCGCTGATCGGCTATCTGTTCGAAAGCCGGGGGGTGGACTACGTCGTCAGCGGGTATTTTGACTTCAACGGGCCCTCCGCCGCCCTGCACGAGAAGCTGGGCTTTCGGTTTTTCACCGTCTCCGACGTGCCGCTCCCGGACGGCTCCCGCGCCCGCGCCACGGATACGATCCTTGTGAATCCCTCCGCGCCGCCCGCCTACCGGGGGAAGGTGTCGGAGAAGTAGGAGACGCTTCCAGTAAATTCCGTTTCCGGCGAAATGATACGCAAAACGAATTGGTCTTCACGCTGAAATTTTCAAAAAATTTTTTAAAAAATTTATGCAACCTATTGAAAATCCAAAATCATGGGACTATAATGATTTTATGCGTAAAAGCTGACCGGGGCTGGCCCCGGTCAGTCCTCCCTTAGGGAGGACTGAGAAAGCGCTGAAAACGAATTGGGAGGGTATTGTTGTGAAGTTCAAAAAATTGTTGGCAATGGCGTTGGCAATCGCAATGATTGCCTCTTTGGCGCCGCTGGCGGGAACAACGGCCCGGGCGGATGACACCGGGACGCTGAAAATCACGGTGGCAGGAGACCGCCCTTCTGATGGGAATATTGTGCTGAAAATCACACAGGGAAAGGACGGACAGGAGAAAGCGATATTTACGCAAGAAGTCTCGAACTATGTGACCGCGGAAAATGTAACCGCGTCGATAGACACTGATAAAAAAACACTTACCGTCACCCTGCAAAGCGGCGTTACAGAGGTTGAGATTAAAAATCTTCCGCTTTCAGCAGGTAGTGACGACAAGTATAAGGTGAGGCAATATACTCCGGAGCATGAACTAAACAATTCTTTGACCGGTGATCAATATACAGTCATTCACGGGAAGACGACAGGGTCTTCTGTCAGCGAGCGGAAACTCAACGATATTTCATCGGATATTGAGTTGACATCGGGAAAGCCGGCGGCTTTGGTTCGCTTTGACACCGTGAAAGCGGGCGGCACTCTTACGATCCTCACGATCAAGAATGACGTGATTAAGGATGGAGCAAAAGATTCTGTTACTGAACTGAAATATACGGTGACAGGGGAAAGCGATATAAGTACCTATCGCGAAAGAAACGCCGGGGAAGTAGTCGCTGAAGATAACAAAAGCTTCACCGTAAAGGTCAAATCCGGCAACAGCCATTCGCTGGTTCTGCCGGCGGGTACGTATATGGTCACGCAGGTAGATACGGGCTATAAGACGAGCCTTTCCGGTGATGGGGATTTTTCCGGCCTGACGGCCACGGTGATCACCACCGCCGACAAGCGCAGCGCCGTTACATATAACAATATCAGCGCCTCGGCGGACGGCGTAAGGTATCATCTGAATATACCGGATGGGCTTTATGATTCCGGCAAGGATTACATCCACTTTGCTGAGAATAAAACAGTCCTGGAGCTTGCGGAAGCGGCAAACTCCAGCGGCACGGGCTTTGTCTGTGGGGGAGACAAAATAGACTCCGCAGCGAAAGACCCCTATAGGGATCATTATGAAACTATTGAGCAGGGATATATTGGGGGAAGCATAAATTCTGCATATTTCTTTGTGGGGTGGAGTGAGGAGGATCCCAAAACTAATCAGGATATAACATATTCCGATGTCACCTATCCCGTGGGAGATATTTCGTCGGGAAAGAAAGACTCACCAATAAAAGGATATAGAAACCTTTATAGCAGTGCGGGTATTTCAAAATATACAACCACGGCTGCGGATCTCTACGCCATTTGGGCGCCGGTGGAAACAGCCGGCCTGTTCGGCTACGCCATGCAGGTGTCCGGGGCCAGCTTCCCAGGCGTTGCAAATTTAAAGAGCGGACAGGACACCTGGTTCACTAAAACGTCTGACGGGAAAAGGCTGGGCGACAGCGGGACCGGCGGCAGCGGAACCTGGCAGAAATTTGCCGTACTGGACGGGGGACATACAAATAGTACTTCTAGTACTTCGGATACCGCGCTCACCGTGGATATGCCTAACCCCACCGTCACTGTGGGGAGCGACACCTGGAACTTCACCGGCTGGTTCGACAAGGCCGCAGCGGATAAAGACGACCCCAACAGCGACTACCTCTTTGCCCCCACGGAATTGACAGCCGCCGGGGACAATAAAGTCACCGTTACCGGCGCGGCCGGCACGGTAAAATACGGCGGCGACAAGAACCTGTACAGCCTCGACGCGGTGTGGTCGCGGATCACAAGCCCCGCAAGCAAGACTGTTTTGTACAAAGCGGGCGGCAATACGCCCAGCTTTGCCGGTCTCGGCGTGGCGCTCAAGGGCGGAAAATATAGCGGTAGTCAAATAACGGCGTGGGAGAAGATTTTCGGCGTCGGTAGCTATGCGGAAGGCGATAGAACCGTCGCCAATTCGGTTCTCAAATACTATGTTGAGATTTCAGGGCCGGAAGTTCCCGCTGGATATGAATCTTCCTCAGTCAAAACGCTGGCGGAACTTGCAACCCTGAAACTCACCAAGCCCGGCAAATATACGATCACCGTCAATCCCAAGCTGGAGAATGTCAGTACGTCCAACGGCAAGGATGGCGGCAAGACCGATGTCGACATCGACTTCGGCACGATTACGTTCACCTACACCATCATTCCGCAGCTGACGGTGGAGGTCACAAAAGAGATTACCGGCGACAATCCCTGGACGCTGGATCACGGGAACTTCGAATTTGACGTCACTGTGACAAAGGACGGCGTAGCCGGCAATACCACCGTCACCGGGTCGCCCATCACGGTGAATAAAGATAAGAAAACGGGCAGCGCGGTGATCAGCTTCGGCAAGGGCGACGATATTGCGGAAACGGGTACTTATACCATCACTATCAAAGAGCGCAAGGGCTCGGCGCTGGGGATGACCTACAACGAAACCGAACAGACGATTCGTGTTGAGTTAAACAAAGAGAATGGTACGCTGACGGGCGGCAACATTGTAGAAGACACTGCAAGCCCCGGCAACTACAAGACGACGAACGCCGTCACGATGACCAACACGTATAGCACCGGCAGCCTGACGGTCACCAAGACGGTCGTCGCCAACGGCTCTACGAAGGGCGAAGGCAAGGCCTTCACCATCACCGTGACCTTTGACAACTGGACGCCGCCGGAGAGCCTTACCAGCATTGACGGAATCGACAGCGTTGCCGGTCACGTCATTACCCTGAAGCTTGCGGATAAAGGATCCGCTACCATCCAGGAGATCCCCGTTGGGGCCACGTATACCGTGAGGGAGACCGATTCACAGGGCGCGACGGTGTCTTATAGCGCAACGTCCGGCACCATTACCGCCGGGGACACCAACTCCGTCACCGTCACCAACACCTACAAGCCGTTGGGAACGTTGACGCTCAGCAAGGCGATTACGGGCCGGAATGTCCCCGCCGGGACGAAGCGATTCACCTTTGAGATCACGACAGAGATAGAGCCCTTCGATATCACCACGATCAGGGGAGCAACATTCGACGCAACCACGAAAAAGGCTTCCGTAACGGTGACCGCCGGGACGCCGCTCACCATCACGGGCCTGCCTATCGGCAACTATACCGTGACGGAGAAGTTCCCCGACAACACGTACTATGCTTTTGAGAGCGTCAGCGGCGCAACGGCCTCCGCCAATCCCGCAACGGTCACCATCACGGAAGATGGGACAGCCAATGTCACGTTTACCAACAAATATACCCAGCCCGCCGGAAGCCTGACGGTGACAAAGGAGATTGAAGGCGGCGCAACCGGTGAAGAGAAGTTCAACTTTACCGTGACGTTTAGCGGTGTCCCCGATGATGGATTCGAGCTCACCGGTATTGGCACCGGACCGACGGTAATTACCGGAACCGACAATACCGCGGCCTTTACCATCACCACGGATGGCACCGGCAAGGGCAGTCAGAAGCTTGAGGGGATCCCCGTGGGCGTTTCCTACACCGTGACCGAGGCGGCGGCGGCGGGCTACGTCAGCGCGTCCGCCACCGCCAGCGGGACGATCTCGGCCAAGGGCGAGGAAAAAACCGCCGCCTTCACCAACTACAAGATCGGCGAAGCTTTGACGGTGACGAAGACGGTCACGGCGCAGGATGAACATGTCACTGCCCCTGCCGACGCGACGTTCCAAATCGATGTGAGTTTCATCCTGCCCTCCGACGTGAGCAGCTGTGTGGTAAGTTACAACGGGACGACCAAGACCATCAGTTCCGGGAACAGCACCGTCAGCGTTACTCTCGCCAACGGCGGCAGCTGCGTATTCAGCGGCCTGCCCGTGGGGACGCACTACAGCGTGGAGGAACAGCTCACCCCGGAGCAGCAGCAGAATTACACCTCCGTCATCACCGGCGGAACCGGGGAAATTGAGGCGACCGAGACGGAAGCCGCCGTCGCCAACACCTACTATGAGCTGAAAGATGGTACCGGCGCGCTCTGGATCAGAAAGGTGGTCCAGGGGACGGGCACCGGCGCCGACACGGAGTTTACCTTCACCGTGACATTTGAGCAGGGCGACGCGGATGCGACGGCATACGCCGATTTTATCGCCGGCAGCGAAACGAGAACCGTTACGCTGAAGAATAACCAGACCGTACCGATCCTGGGCATCCCTGTGGGAACCAAGTACACCGTTACGGAGAGCGCTGCTGTCAGCGGCGCCGGCGGCTACACCCCCGCCCATGTGGTGATGACCGTCGTTCCGACGGACGGCAGGGAGCGCGATTTCACCTCCAATGACGACACCCGCACCGTCACCGGCAGGATCGACGGAAGCCGCGACGTGGACGGCGTTACCGTTTACAACCAGTACCTGAAAGACCTGACCTTGGAGCTGGTGGTGGACAACACCGTTCCCCAGGGCGCGGAGTTCACCTTCGAGCTGCGGTTCAGCGGCCTGACGGCAGATCAGGTCAGCAGCCTGATGAAGATCAAGGACGCCAACGGCATGCGCGGCGTCGACAAACTCCTGCCCGACTTTCAGGCGGACGACACGGTCGTTATCACGCTGAAAAATGCGAAAGACGCCGAGGGCACGAGTCTGCTCGTTGCCACCATCTATAACGTCCCCCTGGGCGTGTCCCAATACACCATCACCGAGGTGGGCGCCAACGCCGGGACGGTGAGGCACACGGTTGGAGCTGCAAAAGATGAAAATATTGCGACGGGCGGAACCGTCGGCACCTCCACCGGCAACCAGATCTTCGCCGATGGAACCAGCTATGTGACCATGAAGAACACCTACGCCGGCAGCGGCTGGCTGACCGTCGAAAAGAAGGTCGAGGGCGACGGAACGCCGTCCACCCCCGTTGAGTACACCTTTGAGATCACCCGCAAGGAGGACGGCTCCTTCGTCCGGCGCGTGAGCGTCACCGGCGCGAACAGCGTGATGACGGCCCTTCCGGCGGACGAATATGTGGTCACTGAGATCACCAAGGGCGACGATTTCACCACAAAGTATCAGGTGGGTACCGGCGCGGCGTCTGCCGAGCCCGCCCAGGTGGAGGTCACGGTCGGAGGGAAGGCCGCCGTCACTGTCGTCAACACCTACACGAATGAGCCAGAGCCCGGCCCCGGCGTTACGCCGCCCCCGACGGTCTCCGGCGGCGGCTCCGGCTCCGGCGGCGACAAGGGCGATATCATCGACAGGACGGAGCATTACGGCTACATCATCGGCGTGACGGCGGATGAGGTGCGGCCCGAGCAGACCATCACCCGGGCGGAGGTGGCCACCATCCTCTTCCGCCTCCTCACCGACGAGGCCCGGGAGGCCAACTGGAGCGAGGACAGCGGCTTCCCCGATGTGAAGAGCGGCGCCTGGTACAACCACGCCGTGGCGGTGCTCCACAACCTGGGTATCGTCAAGGGCGACGATTACGGTAATTTCAATCCCGACGACAGGATCACCCGGGCGGAGGTGGCCGCCATGGTGGTCAGATTCTACGAGAAGACCGAGGGAACCGTCCTCAACAACCGGTTTACCGACGTGGACGAGACGAAATGGTACGCCCAGGAGGTGCTCCTGGCCGACCACTTCGGGCTGATGCAGGGTGACGGCGACCGGTTCAAGCCGGAGGATCTGCTGACCCGCGCCGAGGCCATGACCGTGTTCAACCGGCTCCTGGGCCGCAAGCCCCACAGGGATCACCTGCACGAGGGCATGATCGCCTGGGTGGACAACGCCGACAAGACCAAGTGGTACTACGCCGACGTCCAGGAGGCCACAAACTCCCATGAGTGCGGCGAGGACGTGGTCATCGACGGCACGACCTTTGAGACATGGGCGGCCATCACGCCCATGCGCGACTGGGCCGCGCTGGAGTACTGAGCTTACGCAAACGCAAAACCGGGACAGCTTCGGCTGTCCCGGTTTTTGTCTGGCCGAAGGGCCGGATTTTATGACGATTTATAATCCCGGACGAAGGTCACGGCGGCGCCCAGGGGGCGCTCCCCCTCCCGGAGCTTCAGGGAGATGGCGGGCTTCAGGCCCGCCTCGATCTTGATCCGCCCCTTGTAGAAGGGCAGGGCGTAGAGCCGGCTCACCCGCTCCATCTCAAAATCTTTAATGGCGAAAATGAGCCGCCCCTGCTTCTGGCTGATCTCGCTGATGCCCGTGTCCGCCGCTTCGCCTCGCAAAAGGGCGATTTGGATCAGGGAGTTGACCTCCGGGGGCGGGTCGCCGAACCGGTCGATGAGCTCGTCGGTCATGTCGTCGGCGTCCTCCTCCGTCCGGATGTGGGCGATGCGGCGGTAGAGATCCATCCGTTGTTCCGCGCTCTGGACGTATTTCTCCGGGATGTTGGCGGAGACGGCCAGATCGGCGGAGCACTCCGGCTTTTCCGGGATCTTCTCGCCCTTCTCCTCGTGGACGGCCTCCTCCAGGAGCTTTAAGTACATGTCGTACCCCACGCTCATCATGTGGCCGGACTGCTCCGCGCCCAGGAGGTTCCCGGCGCCGCGGATCTCCAGGTCGCGCATGGCGATCTTGAAGCCGGAGTTGAATTCGGCAAATTCCCGGATGGCGGACAGGCGCTTCTCCGCCACCTCGGTGAGCACCTTGTCCCGCTTGAAGGTGAAATAGGCGAAGGCGCGGCGGCTGGAGCGGCCCACCCGGCCCCGGATCTGGTGGAGCTGGGCCAGGCCCATCTTGTCCGCGTCCTCGATGATCAGCGTGTTCACGTTGGGGATGTCGATGCCCGTCTCGATGATGGTGGTGCACACCAGCACCTGGATATCCCCGGCCTGCATGGCCTCCATCACCGCGCCCAGCTGCTCCTCGTCCATCTTCCCGTGGGCCACGGCGATGCTGACGCCCTCGATGAGCTCCCGGATCTTCATGGCTGTGCGCTCGATGTTGTCCACCCGGTTGTGGAGGTAGTAGACCTGCCCGCCCCGGCCGATCTCCCGCCGGATGGCGTCGGCCAGCACGCCCCAGTCGTGCTCCATCACATAGGTCTGCACCGGCTGGCGGTCGGAGGGGGGCTCCTCGATGGTGGACATGTCCCGGACGCCGGACAGGGCCATATTCAGCGTCCGGGGGATGGGCGTGGCCGACAGGGTCAGCACGTCCACCTTCCGGGCGATCTCCTTCAGGCGCTCCTTGTGCTGGACGCCGAAGCGCTGCTCCTCGTCCACCACCAGAAGGCCCAGCTTTTTGAAATGTACGTCCTTTTGCAGGAGCTTGTGGGTGCCGATGACGATATCCACCGTGCCGTCCTCCAGCCCCTGGAGGGCTTTTTTCGTCTGGGCGGCGGAGCGGAAGCGGCTCAGCACCTCGATGCTGACGGGGAATCCGTCAAAGCGGCGGGCCGCCGTCTGGTAGTGCTGTTGGGCCAGAACGGTGGTGGGCACCAGGATCGCCGCCTGCCTGCCGTCCATGACGCACTTCATCACGGCCCGCAGGGCCACCTCCGTCTTGCCGTAGCCCACATCCCCGCACAGCAGACGGTCCATGGGCACGGGGTTTTCCATATCCGCCTTGATCTCCCGGATGGCCCGCAGCTGGTCGTCCGTCTCCTGGTATTCAAAATTGTCCTCAAATTCCCGCTGCCAGGGGGTGTCCGGGGAGAAGGCGCAGCCCGTGGCCTTCTGCCGCTCGGCCTGGAGCTTCAAAAGCCCGTCGGCCAGATCCTTCACCGCCGCCTTGGCCTTGGTCTTGGCCCGCGCCCAGTCGGTTCCGCCCAGCTTACTGAGCTTCACAGGCGCGTCCTCCCCGGCGCCGATGTATTTGGACACTGTGTCCAGCTGTGTGGCCGGGATGTAGAGGCTGTCCGTGCCGGCGTAGGCGATCTTGATGTAGTCCTTCATGGCCCCGTCGATCTCCCGCTTCACCATCCCGGCGAAGCGCCCGATGCCGTAGGCCTCATGCACCACCAGATCCCCGGGGGAGAGGTCGGTAAAGCTGTCCAGCTTCTGCCGTCCCGCCGGGAGCTTCTTCCGGGCCTTCCGCCGGAAAAGCCCCTGGCTCAACTGGCCCTCGGTGATCACCGCCAGCTTCATGCCGGGGTACTCCAGCCCCGCGCTGAGGGCGCCCACGGCGATGACGCACCGCCCCTTGGGCGGGATGGCCGTCAGGTCGAAATCATAGGCGGTGGCGACGCCCTTTTTCTCCAGATAGTCGTGAAGGATCTCACCCCGCCGCCGGTCGCGGGTCAGGACGACCACGGAATAGCCGGTATTTTTATAGTGGGCGATGTCGCTGGAGGCCGTCTCCAGGCTCCCGCCGTAGCTGGGCAGCTGCTTGGCGGTGAGGGAGGCCAGGGTTTTGGGCCGGAGGGGGTACTGGCTGGCGGTAAAGGAGGCCATCATCACCACCGGGAAGTCGGAGAGCCGCTCGGTCACCGATTCCCATGCCTCTATGAGCCGCTCCGGGCCGCCGTCCATGACATTGGCGTCCTTGAGGCCCGTCAGATCCTGCCCCAGCTGCCAGGTAAAATTCTTCGCCCGCTCGCTAAGGCGCGACGGCTCGCACATCACCACCACCGCGTCCTGGGGGATGTAATCGAGGGCTGTGGCCGGCTCGTACATCAGATCCAGATACCGGTCCGAGGCAGGAAGGCCCCGGCCCTCCTGGATCCGCTTCAGATCCGCCAGCACCGCCTCCAGAAGCTCCCGCCTGACGCTTTTTTTCTTCATGAGGCGCTTTCCGTAGGCGTCCATCCGCTGGGCCAGGCCCTCCGGGCCGCCCTTGGCCGCCGTTACCGGCGCCTCCCGGGCCGGCAGCAGGAGGCAGGCGTCCAGATTCTCGATCCGCCGCTGGCTGGACACGTCGAAATAACCCATGGAGTCGATGTCGTCGCCCCAGAACTCACAGCGGACGGGGTACTCCATCGCCGGGGAGAAGACGTCCAGGATGCCGCCCCGCAGGGCGAACTGGCCCGCGCCCTCCACCTGCTCGGTGCGCTGGTAGCCGGCCCGGATCAGCGTTTCGGTGAGCTTTGCCAGATCGAAGCTGCCCCCGGTTTTCAGTTCCACGGTCAGCGACTCCAGCACGTCCGGCGGCATCGTCCGCAGCATAAGCGCGTCGGGGGTGGCCACCACGATGACGCCCGCCTCCGTGTCCAGCCGGTGGAGGGCGGCGATCCGCGCCCGCTCGCCGTCCCGTGAGACGCCCTCCGCGTTGTAGAAGATCAGATCCCGTCCCGTCAGCAGGGCCGGGGACATCCCCGTAAAGCCGTAGAGATCCTCGGCCATGCGCCGGGCCTCGCCCTCGTCGGCGCAAAGCGCCACCAGGGGGCGGCCTGTCTCCAGATACACCGCCGCCGCCGCGTGGGCGCGGGGCAGCGCGCCCGCGCCGCTGAGGAGCGCCGGACAACGGCCGGTCTCCAGCGCGCTCAATATGCGCTGTACCGATTCCTCGTTGACGATGGATTTAGTTAGAATTTCCATTTTATAGCCTTTTCCTGCCACGCCGAAAGGCCCCGATGCGGGGCATCGGGGGGCTTCGACGGTATTTTTCAAAGTTTTTTTGAGAATGAGCCGGCTCTAAAGCGGCTGTCACAGGGGCCGCTTCTGGATGGCCGCCCAGCGGCGGGGATATTTTTCCGGCGTTGGGGCGGTTTTTTGGAGGACTACGAGCCGGCGGGGGATGTCCGTGCCGGGGAGAGTGTAGTCGTGGATGGCGGCGATGATGCCGCCCAGGGCCCTGACGGTGCTTTCGGCGGCCTTCAGCTCTTCGTCGGTTTCGGCAGATTTCAGGGCCAGGAGGCGGCCGCCCACCTTCACGAAGGGCAGGCAGATCTCCGCCAGGATCCGCGTCTCCGCCACGGCCCGGGCCACGGCGACGTCATAGGTCTCCCGCCAAGGGCTCTCGCGGCCCAGCTCCTCCGCCCGGCCGGTGAGGCAGACGCAGGGGAGACCCAGCCTTTCGGATAGTGACGCCAGAAAGGCCGTTTTCTTCTCCGTTGCGTCCAGGAGCGTCAGCTCCATGGCGGGCTCGGCGATTTTCAGTGCCAGGCCCGGGATTCCGCCGCCGGCGCCCACGTCGATGACGGTTTTTCCGGTGAGCTCAGCCCATCGCAGGACGGCCAGGCTGTCCAGGAAGTGAAGATAAGCGGCCTCGTCCTCCCCCTCAATGGCGGTGAGGTTGAACTGCCGGTTGGCCTCTGTCAGCGCCGTATAGTAGGCCCGGTAGAGGGGCAGGGCGTTTTCGGGCAGGGAGATGCCGAGGGCGGCGGCGCCCCCGGCAAGGATCTCTTCCAGCATCTTATTTCTTTTGGGCCAGAAGGTCGCGGATCTCGGTGAGCAGCTTTTCCTCGGCGGAGGGCTCGGGGGGAGCGGCGGGGGCGGCCTCCTGCTTCTTCTTCAGCTTGTCGGAGGCGCTGTTGAAGGCCTTCATGATGCAGAATACCACCAGGGCCAGGATGATGAAGTTGATAACGGCGGAGATGAAGCTGCCGTAATTGAGGGTGTTGGGCGCGGCGTCCGCCGCCACCTTATAGAAGGTGGGGAGCTTGAGCGTCATGGAGGAGAAATCCACGCCGCCCAGGAAGATGGACACGATGGGCATGATGATGTCGTTGGTGAGGGACGTGGTGATGGTGCTGAAGGCGCCGCCGATGATAACGCCCACGGCCAGGCCCAGCACGTTGCCCTTGTTGATGAAGGCTTTGAATTCCGCGAAAAATTTCTTCATGCTATGTACTCCTTTCGGGCGTTGGGGGTGCTTACGCTTCCTCTGGCTTGGGCTCCTGGTCGGGGGCTTCGGGCTCGCCCTTCTCCACGTTCACCTCGATGGTGATGCCGCCCTCGTCCTCGGCTGCCTCTTCGGGCTCCTGCTTGCAGCAGCAGTTCTCCTCACAGCAGCACTCGTCCTCGGCCTTGTCCTTGAATAGGCCGGGGAGGAGCTTCAGGGTGAGATTGCCGCCCTCCTCGTTTTTCACGTAGGTGCCGGCCCAGGTGGCGGCCTTGAGGGTGACGGTACCCGTTTCCTGATCCTTTTTCACCTGATAGGGCGCCACGGCCGCTACCGCCGCCGTACCGATGAGGATCTTCCAGATTGCTTTCATAATGTTTTCCTCCTTATGTGATTTAATAATTTAGATAACCATTTTAAAGCTTCTTTTCAAACACATATTGCTGGGGCGTCATGCCCATGGCACGATACAGGGCGATGGCGTCCTTGTTAAAGTCCCAGGTGTACAGATCCAGGCGAACAGCGCCCTGCTCTTTTGCCCAGGCTTCCACCGCCGCGAAGAGCTTTGAGGCGATCCCCTTGCGGCGATAAGCGGGCAGGACGTAGATGTTGTCGAGGCATACGGTTTTCAGGCCCTTGACCATGCCGCTCTCTTTCCAAAGCGTCGCCCGGATTACGCCGATGAGCCGGTTCCCCTCAAAGGTTCCCAGCTGCAAAACCTCCGGGTCGGCCAGATTTTGAAGATATGCGTCCAGGGGATATGTCTCATCCCTGTTCCGGTGTACGAAAAAGTCCGGCCGCGCCTGTACGTGAAGATCGTCTAAGGCCTGGTACAGGTCAAGGACCTGGTCGTAATCGGCCTCCGTCAGCTTTTTGAGTTCCATAGACCTTGTCTCTTTTCGCTAAATCTATCGGGTGGTTTGATGAGGGGGTTATACCGCCCGGGCCTTTTCCAGCGTCTCCTTGCCGCCCATGTAGGGGCGGAGGACGGCGGGGATGACTACGCTTCCGTCGGCCCGCAGGTTATTTTCCAAAAGGGCGATGAGCATACGGGGCGGGGCCACCACGGTGTTGTTGAGGGTGTGGGCCAGGCTTATTTTGCCGTCGGCATCCTTGAAGCGGATGTTCAGCCGGCGGGCCTGGGCGTCCCCCAGGTTGGAGCAGGAGCAGACCTCGAAATATTTCTTCTGCCGCGGGCTCCAGGCCTCGATGTCGCAGGATTTGACCTTCAGATCGGCCAGGTCGCCGGAACAGCACTCCAGCTGCCGCACAGGGATGTCCAGGCTTCGGAAAAGCTCCACCGAGTACCGCCACAGCTTCTCATACCAGTCCATGGACTCCTCAGGCCGGCATACCACGATCATCTCCTGCTTTTCAAACTGGTGGATCCGGTAGACGCCCCGTTCCTCCAGACCGTGGGAACCTTTCTCCTTGCGGAAGCAGGGGGAGTAGCTTGTCAGGGTGTGGGGCAGGGTCTCGGCGGGGATGATCCGGTCGATGTATCGGCCGATCATGGAGTGCTCGCTGGTGCCGATGAGGTACAGATCCTCCCCTTCGATCTTGTACATCATGGCGTCCATGTCCGTCTGGCTCATGACGCCCTCGACGATGGCACCGTGCATCATGTAGGGCGGGATCATGTAGGTGAACCCCTTGCCGATCATGAAATCTCTGGCGTAGGCCAGGACGGCCTCGTGGAGGCGGGCGACGTCGCCGATGAGGTAGTAAAAGCCGCTGCCGGCCACCTCCCGGGCGGAATCCAGGTCGATGCCGCCGAAGCTCTCCATGATCTGCGTGTGGTACGGAATCTCAAAATCCGGTACGGCGGGCTCGCCAAACCGTTGGATCTCCACATTGGCGCTGTCGTCCGGGCCGATGGGTACGGTGGGGTCGATGATCTGGGGGATCTGCATCATCACCGCCCGCAGCTCCGCCTTATACTTGTCCTCCAGGGCCTCCAATTCACCAAGGCGCTCTCCGTCCGCCTTTACCTGGGCCTTCAGCGCCTCCGCCTCGGCGGACTTGGAGGGGTCTTTTTTTGCCTGGCCCATGAGCATCCCGATCTGCTTGGACAGCTGATTGCGCCGGGCCCGCAGGTCGCTGGCCTCGTTGATGGCGGCGCGGTTCAGCTTATCCAGCCGCGCGGCCTCGTCTACCAGGGGCAGCTTCTGCTCCTGGAATTTCTTTTTGATATTTTCCCGCACCAGGTCGGGATCCTCCCGGATAAGTCGTATGTCGATCATTGGTTTTCCCTCTTTATTTCATGTTCTCGATGTAGGCGTTGTAGATGTTGAGATAGGCCGCGTCCAGGTTCCCCTTCTGGGCCTCCAGCTGGGCCAGGATGCCGCTGATGTCTCCATCCTCCGGGGTGGCCAGGAGCGCCGCTAAAAGGCCCAGGGCTTCGGTTTTGCCCCGTTGGGCCTGGAGATCCTGCTCCAGGGACTGTTTCTCTATGGAGGCGGCCTCATTGGCCTGCTCCAGCCCCGCCTGCTCGGCCAGCAGAGTGTCGATGCTCCGGTTCGCGGCGTCCAGCTGATCCTGGAGGTCCTGCAGCTCGTTCTCCTTTTGATCCAGCTCATCCCGGAGCGTCTCGTTCCTGATCTGCAGCTCCTCGATGTTCTGCAGGACTTGCACCGTCAGCTCCCCGTGCTGGGTGGTGAGATCGGCCAGGGTGGAGTTGCGGTGCTCTTGGATGAAGTAGGTGATCAAAATCAGCAGTACCGCCGCGATAAACAGTACCGTTGTGTAAATGAATACGGAAATCTCCCGTTTTTTCAGGGCCCTGGGGCTCTTGTCCTCCGGCTTCGGCTCCGGGACGTTTCCCGCGTCCTCCGGGGCGCCCTCGGTGGAATCTCGTCTTTTTAAGTCCATTCCCGCACCTCTTTAAGGGATCTGAGGGCCTCGATGAGCCGCTCAAAGTCGTCCCTGTTGTAATAATCTATTTTTACGCACCCGTCGTCCTGGGCCGCGTCGATACGCACTCGCCTGCCCAGCCGGCGGCTCAACTCCGCCTCCAGCTCGGCCATATAGTCGACGCCGTCCTCCCCCAGACGGGGATTTTTCTTCTCCCGTGGCTTGCGCGGCTTGGCGTTGAGCTTTTTCGCCAGATCCGTCACCTGCCGGACGGACAGGCCGTCCCGGACGGCGGTCTGGGCCAGAGTTGTCTGGGCATCCGGGTCGGATATCTCTAAAATTGCCCTGGCGTGGCTCAGGGACAGCTCCCCGGATTCCACCAGCGCGGCGGCTCCGTCGGAGAGCTTTAAGAGCCGCAGGGCGTTGGTCACCACGGGCCGGGAGCGGCCCACGCGCTGGGCCACCTGCTCCTGTGTCAGGGAAAAGTTCTCCATGAGCTTTTTGTAGCCCTTGGCCTCCTCCATGGGGTTCAAGTCCTCCCGCTGGAGATTTTCAATGAGCGCCAGCTCCGCCGTTGTCTGCTCGTCGGCTTCCAGGATGGAGACGGGCACCTCCGTAAGGCCGGCCAGCCGGGCCGCCCGCCACCGCCGCTCGCCGGCGATGATCTGGTAGTAGCCGTTTCCCAGGGGCCGCACTGTTATGGGCTGAATCATGCCGTGGCGTTGGATGGATTCCGCCAGCTCCTGGAGCTTTTCCGGGTCGAAGTTCTCCCGGGGCTGGCCCCGGCGGGGCTCGATCCGGGCCACCGGAAGCTTTCGCTGTGAGGCCGGCTCCTCCCGCATCGTCTCCTCGCCGAACAGCGCGCCCATGCCCTTTCCCAGTCCTTTTGCCATCACTTCACTCCCCTCTCGTTTCTCTCGATGAGCTCTCTTGCCAGGCTCAGGTACGCCTGGGAGCCCTTGGAGGCGTAGTCGTAGGCCATTACGGGCTTGCCGTGGCTGGGGGCCTCCGAGAGGCGCACCGCCCGGGGGATGACCGTTCTGGCCACCTTGTCCTTAAAATATTTTTTGACCTCGGCGGCCACCTGCATACTGAGGTTTGTCCGGGAGTCGAACATTGTCAGAACCACCGCTTCGATTTCCAGCTGCGGGTTCAGCTTTCTGCGGATAAGCCGCACGGTGCCTGTCAGATCCGACAGCCCCTCTAAGGCAAAATATTCGCATTGCACCGGCACAAGCACGGTTTGCGCCGCCACCAGGGCGTTGAGGGTCAACAGCTCCAGGGATGGCGGGCAGTCGATGAGGATGTAGTCGTACTGGCCCTTAAGCGTTTCCATGGCCCGCCTCAATATGTATTCCCGCTCCGGCAGCTCCACCAGCTCGATAAGCGCCCCGGATAGGGCCCGGTTGGAGGGCATCAGATCACCGTACCGGGTGCGGATCACGGCATCTCCCGGTTCGGCCCCCATCAGCACCTCGTATGTGCCTGCCTTCACCTTGTTTTTATCCACGCCCATGGCGGAGGTGGCGTTCCCCTGGGGATCCGCGTCCACCAGCAGGACTTTTTTCTTTTGCAGGTGCAGGGCGCAGGTCAGATTGACCGAGGTTGTCGTCTTGCCCACCCCGCCCTTCTGATTGGCTACCGCGATCACTTTTCCCATTTTGCCCTCCGTGTTTGTGTGTCGTGGTTATTATACTCTATGGTTTTTTATTTTTCAAGTGTTTCCTTACAATGTTTCACGTGAAACATTGGTGCGGAGTCTTTGCGGATGTTTCACGTGAAACATTGCGGTTCAAAACAAGGGATCAGCCGAGAAACATGTCCACGTCGCCCACGGTCAGGCCGGGGTGGACGGCCAGATTGATGCCGTAGGCCATCAGGCGGGAGATGTTGCGCACCTGGGAGTCGATCTCCCGGGGCGTCACGATCATGCCGCCGCTCTGCTCCCGAAGGGCGCCGGCGTCCAGCTCCACACCGGCCTGACGGGCCACGTCCAGGGTCAGGGTGGCGGCGTCCACCACCGTGGGGACGCCCAGGGCGATGACGGGGATGCCCAGGGTGTTCCTGGACAGCGCCCCGCGGGCGTTGCCCACGCCGGAGCCGGGGACGATGCCGGAGTCGGCGATCTGCACCGTCCGGCAGACCCGATCCATGCTCCGGGAGGCCAGGGCGTCCACGGCGATAAGGGCGGCGGGCTGGATCTCCCGGACAAGGGCGCCCACCACGTCCACGCTCTCCACGCCGGTGGTTCCCAGCACGCCGGGCTCCAGGGCGGCCAGATCCCCGAACTGGGCGAAGGCATCCCCCATCTGCCGCTTCAGGTGGCGGGTGACCAGGGTGCTCCCCACCACCAGGTGGCCCACCGCGTCGGGGGTGATGGCGGGGTTCCCCAGTCCGGCCACCAAGATGCCGCCCTCCACCCGGCCCAACAGCTCCCGCAGAAGGTCGGCGATGACCTGGGCCCCGGCCTCGAAGGAGTCGTCCTCCCGGCGCAGGAACCGGCCCAGCTCCACGGTGACGTACCGGCCTTTTGGTTTACATAATTCTTCGGCGGCCCGATCGCCGAAGATGCGGACGGAGGTGACGGGAAAGCCGCGCCGGGACTCGCTTATCTCCTCGGCGCCCTCCAGCTCGGCGAAATTGTCCTCGTTCCAGATGCGCTTGGCCTCCATGGCCAGATCGGAGCGGCGTGAAAGCATGGATAACCCCCCATATCTTGTGCGTTGGGAGTAGTATTTCCACAAAAAACGAAAAAGTGCGCCGGAGACATAAAAATTTTAAAAAAGGGCTTGAAATTTTTCGAAAAGAATGGTAAAATACACTTCCGCACGGTAAGCGAGACGAGGATCGGACGCCGTGACTTTATAGGAGGAGGTGGCCAGATATGCCCAATATCAAGTCAGCGAAGAAGCGCGTGCTGATCGGCAAGGTGAACAACGCCCGCAACAAGGCCGATAAGTCCGAGCTGAAGACCGTTCTTAAGAAGTTTGACGCAGCAGTGGCCGGCGGAAGCCGCGGCGAGGCCGAGAGCGCCTATAAAGTCGCGGTCAAGGCAGTGGACAAGGCGGCAGCGAAGGGACTTATCCACAAGAACAACGCGGCTCACAAGAAGAGCAGCCTTGACACGAAGCTCGCGACCCTCTGAGAGTATATAGCCTGATTTAAAAAATGTGCCTTGGGTATGCCAAGGCACATTTTTTTGCGCGTTTATCCGAAAAGGGCGCGGGGCCGGGGGCAGGAGCGGGCCGTATGCCCTTAGGACAGGAGTTCTATCAGCGGCTCCAGGCCCTCCCCTGTCTCCTCGTTCATAAAATACGCGTGAGCGGCGATGGCGTCGGCGTCCGGCGTGCCGTCGGCCCGCTGGTAGATCTTTCCCAGCCTGTGCGCCGCGTGTCCGGCAAAGCCGCTCTCCCACTCCGGGCTGCCCACGAGGATGTAATAGATAAAGTCGCGCCTCTCCAGCAGGAATTTTGTGACCAGGGGATCCGGGGGGCCGAAGGAGAAGGGGGAATCGTCCCAGGCGAAGATCCACCGGTCCGTCTCGCTGTCGGAGGGGGGCAGCGCCGCCCGCGCCCGCACCGCCTCCATCCCCGGCCGCCAGTCCATGACCCTCAGGGGCGCCTCCCCGTAGAACGCCAGCTTGATGTCCTCCAGGTTGGGGTCGTTGCAGATAAAGCTGATCAGTCTGTTCATAGTGCTCCCTCCTCGTATAATAAGATTTGACAGGAATTTTGTAAGTGTTATCTGTCATTCACTCCGAAAAACCAGCAGGCAAAGGGATGCCCGTGGTACAATGGCTGTAGGACAGCAGGGACAAGTTCTTATTCCTCCCGTTGCGCCGCAAGGCGGCTTCATGCAAAGTTAGTCCCCTTGGACCGGAAGTAAGCTGCAAACTCATTAGCTGTTTGCCGGAAGCGAGGCCGCCCTTTCAGCAGTGAGGTGAAAATTATGGATCCACTTTACGTTGGCATTGATGTGGGAAGCAGAAACAACGTGGCATACCTCATGAGACCGGACGGCAGCAAGTATGGCAGCTTCTCTTTACAAAACAACCGGGGCGGTGCTAAACTGCTGACAGAGAAGATCGTGTCGGCGATGGGGGCTATGGGGCTCCGCGATGTGGTCATCGGCATGGAATCCACCTCGGTCTACGGAGACAGCCTGGTATACGCGCTCCGGGAGGATGGTCGACTGGGCCAGTTCCGGAGAAAGCTCCATGTCCTCAATCCCAAGCAGGTCAGAAAGTTCAAGGAAGCCTACCCGGACCTGCCCAAGAATGACTTTGTGGACGCCTTCGTCATCGCCGACCATCTCCGATTCGGAAGGATCGGGAAGGAGGTCTACATGGACGACTACCGCTACAAAGCGCTCCAGACGCTAACCAGGGCCAGGTTCTACGCGGTCCAGAATCTCACTCGGGAGAAGCAGCGCTTCGCCAACTACTTATTCCTCAAATGCTCCGGCATCGCCCAGGCCAGCGACATTCCGATTCGGTGAATTTGAGGCCCAGCATACCCAGCTCATCAAGTCCGGCAACCGTTTCCTCCGCTACTATCTGTTGGAAGCCGCCAACTCCGTGAGAAGATGCGACTCCGAGTTCCGGCGCTACTACGACCTCAAATTCAAGGAGGTCAACCAGTTCCAGCATAAACGCGCACTCGCTTTAACTGCCAGAAAACTGGTCCGGCTTGTCTTTCGACTGCTGAAGGACAACCGCCTGTATATCCCGCCAAAGGGCTGAGCATTCACTCTCCCCTTTGACGCTGCCAGCCCTGTTTCAAAAATGCGCAGGGGCAGGGCTTTGGTTGGTGTTGCCTTTTTCCCT
>CANQBA010000011.1 GCA_947589545.1 uncultured Oscillospiraceae bacterium
GTTGGGTCAGGAAGGCACAGACGATCCCGTGGCTGGAAATCGAAAAGAGATACGCGGCTCTGTTCACAAATCGCAAGAGCATTTTGGAAAGTTTTCCGCACACCCCTACTGACGTGAATGTCCAACAGATAATTGAATGATTTTTAATATATGGGTCTGTTGCTCGGTCTGGTAGCGTGCTCTCATCGCAACACCTATTTCGGCTTATATTTATCCCTGCACATTGCGCTGAAGATCATTGCGGTTTTCTCAATAAGCATCGCTGCATGGAATCGATTTCCGAAAAAATCATTCCAATTCCTCCCAAATACAAAAAAGCCGAAAAGACGTAGTCGAGCTTCAACTACGTCTTTCGTTTTGCCGTACCATCTTGCCCCCCGGTTCACATTGTTACCCTATCGCCACGGTCCCTCCAGGCGGCCCGTTTCTCGTTTTTCTGAAGATCTACCGTATAACACGTCCTTGAAATATTGTTGTTCACAAAAATTTAATTATTTTTACGCTTGACAATATGATATAAATATAGTATAATTACTTCGTAATCAGATCAGACCCCGAAGCCGCCGTCCACGCCGACGATTTGACCGGTGATAAAGCGAGCCTCGTCGGAGCAGAGGAAGCGCACTGTCTCCGCCACGTCCTCCGGCGTGCCCAGGCGGCAGAGGGGGGTGTCGTCGGCCAGGCTTTCCAGCGTGGCCTGATCCAGTTGCGCGTTCATGTCCGTGTCGATGACGCCGGGGCACACGCAGTTGACCGTGATGCCGCTGGGCCCCAGCTCCTTGGCCAACGCGCGCGTGAGGCCAATCAGCGCCGCCTTGGAGGCGGAGTAGGCCGCCTCACAGCTGGCCCCGTGGACGCCCCAGACGGAGGAGATCACCACGATCCGCCCGTATTTTTCGTGGATCATGTGGGGTAGGGCGGCCCGGATCAGGTGGTACGCCCCGTCCACGTTGACGGCGAAAAGACGGCGCCAGTCCTCGGGGGTGGTGTCGGTGAAGAGCTTTTGCAGGGCGATACCGGCGTTGCATACCAGCGCGTCCACGGCCCCGGCCGCCTGAAACATCCGCTCCACCGCCTCCCGGTCGGATACGTCCGCCCCGATGGCCGTGCCGCCCAGGGCGCGGGCCAGTGCCTCGGCCTCCCGGCGGCTTTTGTGGTAATTCACCACCACGTCGAAGCCGCCGGCCGCCAGAGCCCTGGCGCAAGCGGCGCCTATGCCCCGGGAGGCCCCGGAAATCAGCGCTTTTCTCATACCGCGCCTCACATAAGGCCGGCCCACCGCAGGGCCAGCAGCACCGCCACGCCGGGGATGCCAAAGACGCCGGTGACCACCGCGTTTTGCCAGTTCATGGCCAGATGGATGCCGAACTGCGCCCCGAAGGTATTCAGCACCCACAGCGCCGCAAAGCCCACGCCGGTGTTGATGAGCAGCTTCAGGAACCACCGGATGGGCTTGGTAAACAGGAATACCGCCAGGAGCGCCAGAACAAAGATAGCCACGGCGGCCATCTTCGGGTCGAGCCCGGTGAGCTGGCTCACCTCGTCGATCAGCTCCCCGGCGGCCTCTCCCATAAGTGTCAGATCCATAAGTACCTCCCGTAAATTAACATAACGCGGTTATTATACTCCAAAACGTGAAAAAAGGCAAACAGTTTATTTTTCATTGACAGACGGCCAAAAAAGGTATACCTTTTCAGGGGAAAGGGGCGATGGCCGTGACTTATCAGGAAGCGCTGGACTTTATCCACTCCCGCCGCCACGGGGGGCCGGATCTGGGGAGAATGAGGAGCATTTTGGACAGGCTGGACGCCCCCGACCGGCGGACGCCCTACGTCCATGTGGCCGGCACCAACGGCAAGGGCTCCGTCTCGGTCTTTATCGCCTCGGTTTTGGAGAAAAGCGGCTTTATGACCGGGCTTTTCACCTCCCCCTATGTCCGCCGGTTCAATGAGCGGATCCGGGTGAACGGTATGGACATTTCGGATGAGGAGCTGGCCGCCGTCACGGCGCGCGTCCGGGCCGCCCTGGGCGAATTTGAGGACCGGGTGGCGGAGTTTGAGCTGGTGACCCTCATCGGCCTTACGTATTTTGCGCAGACAGGCTGTGACATCGCCGTTTTAGAGGTGGGAATGGGCGGCGTCCACGACGCCACCAACGTCATAGAAAAAAGCGAGGTGTCCGTCTTTACCGCTATCGGCCTGGATCACACCCAGTACCTGGGCAATACCGTGGAGGAGATCGCCGCCGTGAAGGCGGGGATCCTGAAGCCCCACGGCGCGGCTGTGGCGGCGGGGGATCCCGGCGGCGTCCTGTCGGAACGGTGCCGCGCCCTGGGCGCGTCCTTTACGCCGGTGGATCCGGCCTCTCTGCGGATCCTGTCCCGCTCGCCGGAGGGCATTGTTTTCGATTTTGACGGCCTGGAGGGGCTGAGGATCCGTCTGGCCGGCTCCTACCAGCCCGGCAACGCCGCTTTGGCCGTTACGGCCCTGCGGGAGCTGAGAAAACGGGGGTGGAACGTGCCGGACGCCGCCATACGGGCAGGACTGGAGGCCGCGTCCTGGCCGGGGCGGTTCGAGCTTTTGCGCCGCCGCCCGGATTTTCTCATCGACGGCGGCCACAATCCCCCGGCGGTGGAGGCCACGGTCAAAAGCCTTGCGGATCTCTGGCCGGGGAGAAAGGCGGCCTTCGTCCTGGGGGTCATGGCGGACAAGGACGTGGCGGGGATCCTGGAGCGGCTCATGCCCGTGGCGGAGCGTTTTTACTGCGTCGCGCCGCCCGCCCCCCGGGCGCTTCCGGCGGAGAAGCTGGCGGAGATGATCGCAGAGCGCGGCGGCAAGGCCGTCCCCGAGCCCTCCGTTGCCGCCGCGGTGCGCAGGGCCCTGGAGGAGGCCGGACCGGAGGGGCTCGTCTGCGCCCTGGGTTCCCTCTATATTCTGGAGGAGGCCCGCCTGGCGCAGCGGAGCTTTTAGTCAAAAACGCCCACAAGAAGGGCGGAATGGGACGAAAAAACGGTAGATAAACGGCTTGCATTGCGGGCTGCTTTCAGATATAATAACATATGTTGTGTTTCCGATGGTGGAAGGACGGGCCGGTGGTCTGACTTCGCCGTCGGCGCGTTCCCGATTCTTGAGAGAGAGGAAAGGGATCAGAAAATGAGTAAATATATCTTTGTCACAGGCGGCGTGGTTTCGGGCCTGGGGAAGGGCATCACCGCCGCGTCGCTGGGGCGGCTTTTGAAGGCCAGGGGCCTCAAGGTGGCCGCCCAGAAGCTGGATCCCTACATCAACGTGGATCCCGGCACCATGAGTCCCTATCAGCACGGGGAGGTTTTCGTGACCGAGGACGGGGCGGAGACGGATCTGGATCTGGGCCACTATGAGCGGTTCATCGACGAGGATCTGAACAAATTCTCCAACCTGACCACCGGCAAGGTCTACGGCAGCGTTATCGGCCGGGAGCGCCGGGGCGAGTATTTGGGCCACACGGTGCAGGTCATCCCCCACATCACCGACGCCATCAAGGAGTTTATCTACTCCGTGGGCAAGAAGACCAACGCCGACGTGGTCATCACCGAGATCGGCGGCACCGCCGGCGACATCGAGTCCCAGCCCTTCCTGGAGGCCATCCGCCAGGTGGGACTGGAGGTGGGGTATGATAACCGCCTCTTTATCCACGTGACGCTGGTGCCATATCTGAAGGCCAGCGGCGAGCACAAGTCCAAGCCCACCCAGCACTCCGTCAAGGAGCTGCAGGGCATGGGCATCAACCCGGATATCATCGTCCTTCGGTGCGACGAGCCCATCGAGGACGAGGGGATCTTCCGGAAGATCGCGCATTTTTGCAATGTCAAGCCTGACTGCGTCATCGAGAACGTGACCCTGCCGGTCTTGTATGAGGCCCCGCTGATGCTGGAGGAGGAGCACTTCTCCGACGTGGTCTGCCGGGAGCTGAAGCTGGACACCCCCGCGCCGGAGCTCACCGAGTGGCGGGAGATGGTGGAGCGCATCAAAAACCTCCACAAGACCGTCACCATCGGCCTTGTGGGCAAATACGTCCAGCTCCACGACGCGTATCTGTCCGTCTCCGAGGCCCTGCGCCACGCGGGCTTTGCCCTGGGGGCGAAGGTGGACATCGAGTGGATCGACTCCGAGACGGTGACGGAGGACAATTACAAAGAGGTTTTCGGCCGGCTGGACGGCATCATCGTCCCCGGCGGCTTCGGGAGCCGGGGCATCGAGGGCATGATCCTGGCCGCCCGCTATGCCCGGGAGACAAGGACGCCGTATTTCGGCATCTGCCTGGGGATGCAGATCATGTGCATCGAGTTTGCCCGGAACGTCCTGGGCTGGCGGGACGCCAACTCGCGGGAATTTGACGAGGAGAGCGCCCACAAGGTCATCGACTTCATGCCCGGCCAGCACGACGATATCGACAAGGGCGGCACCCTGAGATTGGGGGCGTGGCCCTGCCACATCCGCATGAACACCGCCATGGAGCGGTGTTACAAGACCCAGCGCATCTCAGAGCGGCACCGCCACCGGTATGAGTTCAACAACGAGTATTACATGGATTTTGAATCCGGCGGCATGAGCTTTTCCGGCATGAGCCCGGACGGCAGGCTTGTGGAGACGGTGGAGTATCCGGGCTTCGATTTTTATGTCGGCGTCCAGTTCCACCCGGAGTTCAAGAGCCGGCCCAACAAGGCACACCCGCTGTTCCTGGGCTTCATCGAAGCCTCCCTGAATAAGCGTCAGTGACATCGCAGAGGCCGGACGCCCGGCCCGTGCTGGCTCCCCCGGGGGAGCCGGAAAGGAAGTGTTCTTATGTGCGGAATCGTTGGTTTTACCGGTTCGCGTCAGGCCGCGCCCGTCCTCATCGACGGCCTTCGGCGGCTTGAATACAGGGGATATGACTCCGCCGGCGTGGCTGTGTCCGACGGCGCGGCTATCAATGTGGCGAAGGTCAAGGGATATGTGAAAAACCTCTCGGAGATGACCCACGACGGGGCGGATATCCGGGGGAAGATCGGTGTGGGCCACACCCGCTGGGCCACCCACGGTGCGCCCAACGACGTGAACGCCCACCCCCATATGTCCTCCGACGGACGGTTTGCCGTGGTACACAACGGCATCATTGAAAATTACGCCCTTCTGCGGCAGGAGCTGACGAAAAAGGGCTATACCTTCGCCTCCGACACCGATACCGAGGTGGTGGCGGCGCTTCTGGAGCTCTACTATGACGGCGACGCAAAAAGGGCCGTCATGAAGGCCGCCTCCCGGCTGGAGGGCTCCTACTCCTTGGGCATCATCTGCGCCGACGGGCGGCTTTTCGCCGTCCGGGAGCAGAGCCCGCTGATTTTGGGCCTGGGCGTGGGGGAGAACTACTTCGCCTCCGACGTGGCGGCCCTGGTGCCCCACACCAAGAACGTCATCTACCTGGACGACGGGGAGTTTGCAGAGCTTACGCCGGAGTCCATCACCGTCTACGATGTCCGGGGCCGCGCCATTGACAAGCCCGTCTCCAAGGTGGCCTGGGACGTGGAGGCCGCCGAGAAGGGCGGCTATGAGCATTTCATGCTCAAGGAGATCATGGAGCAGCCCGCCTGCTTCAAGGCCACCGTGGAGCCGCGGGTCAAGGACGGGCGCATTGAGTTTGAAAACTTTGACCTTACGGACGAGGAGCTTCGGGATATAAGCCGCATCATCATCACCGCCTGCGGCTCCGCCGGGTACGCCGGACAGGTGGGGCGGTATATCCTGGAGGAGCTTTGCCGTATCCCGGTGGCCGTGGAGCTGGCCAGCGAGCTTCGCTACCGCAACCCCATCATCGACGAGCACACCCTGCTGATCGTGATCTCCCAGTCCGGCGAGACGGCGGACACCATTGCCGCCCTGCGGGAGTGCAAGGCCCGGGGCGCCAGGACGCTGGCTATCGTCAACGTGGTGGGGAGCACCATCGCAAAGCTGGCCGACCACGTGATCTACACCTGGGCCGGGCCGGAGATCGCCGTGGCCACCACAAAGGGCTACACCACCCAGGCGGCCGTTCTGGATATGCTGGCTATCTGGATGGCCGACAGGCTGGGGCTCATGGAGAAGGCCCGGTATGAAAGGCTGGTGGAGGCCCTGCACGAGATGCCCGGTCAGATCCAGCGGGCCATCGACTTAAACCGCAACATCCATAAGCTTGCCAAAAAGCTGTGCAAGTATAACGACATCTACTTCATCGGCCGCAACCTGGATTACGCCGTCTGCATGGAGGGCGCCCTGAAGCTCAAGGAGATCAGCTACATCTTCGCCGAGGCCTACGCCGCCGGGGAGCTGAAGCACGGCACCATCGCCCTTGTGGAGCAGGGGAGCCTGGTGGTGACTTTGGCCTGCTACGAGCCCTTGTTCGACAAGACCATGTCCAACATCGAGGAGGTCAAGGCCCGTGGCGCGGAGGTGCTGGCCGTGGCGCTGGAGGGCAACCGGAAGATCCTCTCCAAGGCCGACGACGTGATCTTCGTCCCCCGCACGGAGCCGGTCTTCAACCCCATCGCCCAGATCGTCCCCCTGCAGCTCTTCGCCTACTACGTGGCGAAGGAGCGCGGATGCGATATCGATAAGCCCAAGAATCTGGCAAAATCCGTCACCGTAGAGTAATCTGGCTTTGAAGCCCTGACGGGCTTCAAATGCCAAGGGAACGTGCGGGATTTTTCCCGACGTACATGCCGCCGGGAAAAATATCGAATTCAGACGCCGTAGGGGCGGGTTCCAAGCCCGCCCGCGTAGACACCCTCCGAAAGGACCGATACACCTATGAAAGACCGCTATGAGAACCCCCTGTGCAGCCGCTACGCCTCCCGCGAGATGCAGTACATCTTCTCCCCGGACTTTAAATTCTCCACCTGGCGCAGGCTGTGGATCGCCCTGGCGGAGAGCGAGAAGGAGCTGGGCCTGCCCATCACCCGGGAGCAGATCGACGAGATGCGGGAGCACATCACCGATATCGACTACGACCTGGCCGACCGGTACGAGCACAAGCTCCGCCACGACGTGATGGCCCACGTCCACACCTTCGGCGACGCCTGCCCCAAGGCCAAGCCCATCATTCACCTGGGGGCCACCAGCTGCTATGTGGGGGACAACACCGACATCATCCAGATGCGCGACGGCCTTTTGCAGGTGAAAAAGCTGCTTATAAACGCCATCGCGGCTCTGGCGGACTTTGCCCGCGCCCACAAGGACGTGCCCACCCTGGCCTACACCCACTTCCAGGCCGCCCAGCCCACCACCGTGGGCAAGCGGGCCACCCTGTGGGCGCAGGATCTGTGCATGGATCTGGAGCGGCTGGATTTTGAGCTGTCCCATCTGAAGCTTCTGGGGTGCAAGGGTACCACCGGCACCGGGGCGAGCTTCCTGGAGCTTTTTCACGGCGACCATGAGAAGGTGAAAGCCTTAGAAACGAAAATTGCGGAGAAGATGGGCTTTACGGCCTGTATGCCCGTCTCCGGCCAGACCTACTCCCGCAAGGTGGACGCCTATGTGCTGAACGTCCTTGCGGATATCGCCGTAAGCTGCGCCAAGATGGCTACGGACATAAGGCTTCTGGCCCACATGAAGGAGTTTGACGAGCCCTTTGAGACGAACCAGATCGGCTCCTCCGCTATGGCCTACAAGCGCAACCCCATGCGGTGCGAGCGGGTGGTTTCCTTAGCCCGGTACATTATAAACGTCGCCAAAAACGCCGGCGACACCGCCGCCGCCCAGTGGCTGGAGCGGACGCTGGACGACAGCGCCAACAGGCGCATCTCCATCCCGGAGGCGTTTTTGGGCGTGGATGCCATTCTGACGCTGATCATAAACGTGATCCGGAACGGGAAAATATACCCCAAGGTCATGGAAAAGCACCTCAATGAGGAGCTTCCCTTCATGGCCAGCGAGAACATCCTGATGGACGCCGTGGCCCGGGGCGGGGACAGGCAGGAGCTTCACGAGGCCATCCGCCAGTACTCCCAGGTGGCCGCCGCCAGGGTGAAGCTGGAGGGCGGGGACAACAACCTGCTGGAGCTGCTGCTCCGGGATCAGCGGTTCGGCCTGACGGAGGAGAGCCTGAAGGACGTTTTGAACATCCGCAAATTTGTGGGCCGCGCCCCTGAGCAGACGGAGGAATTCCTGGCCTCAGTGACGGCCCCCGTACTGGAAGAAAACGCCGCGCTTCTGGGCCTGGACGCCCAGGTGCGGGTATAAGGAGACTGATTATGTTAACTGCTGTTGTTGGTATCAACTGGGGCGACGAGGGCAAGGGCCGCATGGTGGATCTTTTGAGCTCCCGTTACGACATCGTCATCCGCTATCAGGGCGGCAACAACGCCGGACACACCGTCATCAACGAGAAGGGCAAGTTCATCCTGAACCTCCTGCCCTCCGGCATCCTGCGGGACGAGACGGTGAACGTCATGGGCCCCGGCATGGTCATTGACTTAGAGCACCTGACAAACGAGATGGCGCGGCTCCGGGAGAAGGGCATCGAGATCACGCCGGAGCACTTGGTCATCTCCGACCGGGCCACCGTCTGTATGCCCTATCACAAGATGATGGACATCGTGGAGGAGGAGCGCCTGGGCGGCAAGGCCTACGGCTCCACCCGCCGGGGCATTGCGCCGGTGTATGCCGACAAATATATGAAAAAGACCGTCCGCATGGGCGACCTGTTCCACCCCGAGACCTTAAAGGCCCATGTGAGGGAGCTTTGCGAGTGGAAGAATCTCACCGTGGCCGGGGGCTATAAGCATGAGCCCATCGACCCGGAGGAGATGGTCGCCTGGCTGGAGAAATACGGCTTCCCCCTGCGGGACTATGTGAAGGACACCACCCGGTATCTGACGGAGGCCGTGGATTCCGGCAAGTCCGTGATGTTCGAGGCCCAGCTGGGGGCGCTCCGGGACATCGATTTCGGCATCTACCCCTATACCTCCAGCTCCAGCACCATCGCCGCCTACGCCCCCATCGGCGCTGGCATCCCGGCCAAACGCTTAGATAACATCGTGGGCATCATGAAGGCATACTCCAGCTGCGTGGGCGCCGGCCCCTTCACCTGCGAGATGTTCGGCGCGGAGGCCGAGGCCCTGCGTGAGGCCGGCGGCGAGTACGGCGCGGCCACGGGCCGGCCCCGGCGTGTGGGCGGCTTTGACGTGGTGGCCTCCCGCTACGGGTGCCTGGTGCAGGGCGCCACGGAGATCGCGCTGACGAAGCTGGACGTGCTCTCCTACATGGACAGGATCCCCGTGGTCACCCACTACGAGGTGAACGGGAAGATCGTCAATTATTTCCCCACCGGCGACGAGCTGGAGGCCGCAAAGCCCGTGATCGAGTATCTGCCCGGCTGGCACACCGACATCTCCGCCTGCCGCTCCTTTGAGGAGCTGCCCAGGGAGGCACAAGATTATGTAAACTTCATCGCCGAGTCCACCGGCACGCACATCAAGTACGTCTCCGTGGGTGCGGGGCGGGACGAGTATTTTGAGATGTAAGACGCGATGAAGATCGGCATCAGTGACAACATCATAAAATACTATCTTCAAAACGTCTACTTCATCAACGGCCACAGCTATGCCGGGAAATCCACCATGGTGAGGATGCTCTCCCAGCGCTTTGACATGATCGGCTGCGGGGAGAACTATAGCGACGTCTTTCCACGGGACAAGCTCTCCCAATGGAAGCAGCCGGCGCTCTCCTATTTTGACACAATGTCCGGCTGGCGGGAGTGGCTGAGCCAGACGGCTGAGGAACACTGGCGTTGGACGCGGGCGACAGCCCGGGAGTGCGCGGAAATCGAGATCCTGGAGCTTGTCAGGCTCTCCGCGTCGGGGAAGAAGATCGTGGCGGACACCAACATCCCGCCGGACATCCTTCGGGAAATCTCCGACTACGACCACGTGGCGATCCTCCTCACCGACCCGCCGGACATCACCGCCGGGAGGTTTTTTGACCGGGACGACCCGGACAAAAAATTCATGCTGGAGCAGATCAATCTCTGCCCCGACCCGGAGGCGGCCATGGAGAACTTCAGATCCTGGCTCACCTACCGCCCGCCCCTGGATACGGACTGGGAACACACGGGCTTTTGGACCTATACCCGCCGGGATTTTGAACACGATACAAGAGAGGACATGCTCGCGGCTCTGGCGGAGCATTTCAAGCTGGCGTGAAGATAGAGGCGCGGAATGTGAAACGTGATCGATCCGCTTTTGCTGGACAGCTCGAGAAAATTGCTCAAGCTCAAAAAGGTCTACCGCTATCACCTGAAAAAGATCTCCGATATGACCGACGACGAGATCGTCAGAGCCTGCCATTGGTATGTCTGGGAAAATCACCTGGTTGATGGATTCGCGGCCTTCAGGGCTCAAAATGAGGACGTAGGCTCTGACACGATATAAAACAATAAAAACAGATCAATAAAAACCCGGGAGGTTTTATAAACATGGAAAAGCGCGAACAGCTCTATGAGGGCAAGGCCAAGAAGGTCTTCGCCACCGACGATGCGAACCTTGTCATCGTCAGCTACAAGGACGACGCCACCGCCTTTGACGGCCTGAAAAAGGGCACCATCACGGGCAAGGGCTCCATCAACAACCGCATGACCAACTTCCTCATGCGCAAGCTGGAGGCCGCCGGCGTGCCCACCCATCTGGTGGAGGAGCTTTCCGACCGGGACACGCTGGTCAGGAAGGTCAGCATCGTCCCCCTGGAGGTCATTATCCGCAACGTGTCCGCCGGCTCCTTCTCCAAGAAGTACGGCGTGCCCGAGGGGATCGTCTTTGACGCGCCTACCATCGAGTTCAGCTATAAAAACGACGACCTCCACGACCCCCTTCTCAACGCCTACCACGCCGTGGCGTTGAAGCTGGCCACATGGGAGGAGATCGAGCTCATCAAGAAGTACGCCTTCGCCGTCAACGATTTCCTGAAGGCCGAGATGCTCGCCTGCGGCGTGACCCTGGTGGACTTCAAGCTGGAGTTCGGCAAGACCGCCGACGGCAAGATCGTCCTGGCTGACGAGATAAGCCCCGACACCTGCCGCTTCTGGGATGTCAACACCCATGAGAAGCTGGACAAGGATCGCTTCCGCCGGGATCTGGGCAACGTGGAGGGCGCGTACCACGAAATGATGAAGAGGCTGGGGCTGGCCGAGTAAAAAATCTTTACTTGCTCCGCACAATTTGATATTTTTTGCAATGGGGCAGAAGGGATCATATTTTATGGATATTTTTGACCATATCCATGAGGAGTGCGGCGTATTTGGGATATACGCCGCAAATCCTTTTCATGTGGGGAATACGGTATATTACGGCCTCTACGCCCTCCAGCACCGGGGGCAGGAGAGTTGCGGGATCACTGTCTGTGACCGGGGCCATTTTACCACGGTGAAGGATCTGGGGCTGGTCAGCGAGGTCTTCACCCCGGCGCGGCTCAATGAGCTGGGGGAGGGGAGCATGGCCATCGGCCATGTGCGCTATGGCACCACGGGCAATTCGGGCCGCGAGAACGCCCAGCCCATCGTGGTGAGCCACTTCACCGGGGCGCTGGCCACCGTCCACAACGGGAACCTCACCAATGCCGGGGAGCTTCGCCACGAGCTGGAGAGCCGGGGCGCTATCTTCCACACCACCTCGGACACGGAGATCATCTCCTACGTCCTGACCCAGGAGCGGCTGGAGACGTACACCCCGGAGGACGCCGTTCTGCGGGCTATGAACCGGCTCAAGGGGGCGTATTCGCTGATTTTGATGCTGGAGGACAAGCTCATCGCCGTCCGGGACAAGAACGGCTTCCGACCCCTGTGCTACGGCCGCAACGGCCACGGGGACTATATCATCGCCTCCGAGACATGCGCCTTAAGCTCCGTCAGCGCTGAGTACATCCGGGACATCGAGCCCGGCGAGGTGGTGGTCTTTGACGGCACAGGCGTGCACTCCATCCGGGACAACTGCGGCAAGGCCCCGGAGGCCATGTGCGTCTTTGAGTATATCTACTTCTCCCGGCCGGATTCCCGCATCTACGGCGCCTCTATCCACCACGCGCGGCTGCGGGCCGGGAGATTCCTGGCCCGGGATTACTCGGTGGAGGCGGACATCGTCATCGGCGTCCCCGACTCCGGCACCGACGGGGCCATCGGCTACTCCCAGGAGAGCGGTATCCCCTACGATATCGGCCTCATCAAGAACAAGTATATCGGCCGCACCTTCATCAGCCCCGGCCAGAAGTCCCGGGAACAGGGGGTGCGCATCAAGCTCAACGCCGTCCGGGAGACGGTGGAGGGCAAGCGCGTGGTGCTGGTGGACGACTCCATCGTCCGCTCCACCACCATCGCCCGCACCGTGGCGATCCTGCGGGAGGCCGGGGCCACTCAGGTCCATGTGCGCGTCACCGCGCCGCCGTTTTTGAATCCTTGCTATTACGGGGTGGATATCGACTCCCGGGAAAACCTCATCGCCTGCAAATACACCGTCCCCGAGATCTGCCAGCTCATCGGCGCGGACAGTCTGGGGTACCTGGGCATCCAGCACCTGACCGCCCTGCCGGGGCTGGAGGGCCGGGGCTTCTGCACCGCCTGCTTCACCGGGGAGTACAAGACCCGCATCCCGGAGGAGACAAAGCGGGATATGTTTGAGGGGGAGTAAAAAACGGCCCCGGCAAAAATGGAGCCGGTTGTAAAACAGTATTAAAAAGGCCGTTGATTATTCACCAGGGAGCCGGTGTATCAATGGTCTTTTTTTGGTATTTAATTTTCAGACTTGCCTGACAGGTAAAGACGCGAAGCGGGTTTATCTGTTCGGCAAATAAATTGGGAATAGCCACATGAGCGTGCAAGGGGGTGCAGAACCCTTGAGGTCGCAAAGGGACAGAACCTCTCGGAGGTTGGCTTACTGCTGTCAGAGAGAGCCTTCCGAGCGTACGATACATGGTCGAGAGACTATGTATAGAAATGCGCCCTTTAGTTCCTAAAGGGTTTTACAACGTCTTGATAAATTTGAATTTGTAATTTGCTATTCGTTTGTTTTCTAATAATAAAGAAATAAGCCAAAAGACAGGCAAGGTCACTTAACGCTGAAAAAAGTTTTGTCTTACAAGTAAATACCCAATAGAAAAGAATAACTGTTTCTATCAGCATAAATACTGCTGGCAGTAATCGAAGTGTTTTTCCCCATAGAGAATTTTTTCTTCCAGACCATAGAACAATTCCCAACAAAGCGCATACCAACGCGGGCGGAATACTGTACAACAACCAACCTCCAATATGGTTTACTGCCAGTTCAGATAGTGAGTTAAATTGCGTGACTCCACTTTGATTAATTTGAAGAGATTGATGTGCAGTTGTGATAAGGAACATTAGGAATATGTATATTCCCGCATTGAACGCCGCACACTTCCTGTTTTCACTAAATAAAACAATCAAAGAGGTCGAAAACATCCAAAATCCGAATGTACTTGAACTCCAATAATAAAATGACCATAAGCTATTGTCTGGAAGTTCAATAAAAAGTACAACGGAAAGCCCTGCGAGCATACCTAACGCAATCACTAAACAATAAGATTTTATTTTATCTCGAAAAAACACTTTCATTTGATTAATCCCAACACCAGTAATGAAATCTCCTTTTCAACTGCCGATTTGTCGAACAGTCGCCCACTCGACATTTAATATTATATCACGCAAATGTGAAGAAATCTATCACTCATTAGGCACGTTTATCAAAAACTTTTCCTTAAATCTTTGTGTATATCAAATAGAAAACGCCCCGGCGATTTTGTCGTCCAGAGCGTTCCTATCCGCTGTTCCGGCTCGCCTTAAAGACAAGCTCAAACAACATACTGTTTTATGACCAGCCCGCGAAATGCCGGGGCCGGTTTTGGGGGGATCAGAGTTTTCTTTCGTCCTTGCTTTCAAGAAGCTCCGTCAATTCTTCAATGCGCTCAAGGGGGAACGGGGGAGAGGAGACGGGCTTCATAGCGAGGCTCAGGAGCTTCACCGGGTTGTCGTCTGCGGCGATCCGGTTGGAGCTGAGGGCGCCGCAGACGTGGCACCGATGGATCAGCGCCCACTCGCCGCCCTTGCGCACCCAGACGGCGATGGGTTCCATAGTCCCGCCGCACGCGGCGGCCCGGTCGCCGGGCTCCACATCCAGATGCTTGCTGGAGAGGCAGTAGGGGCAGTGGTTCCTGTGCGCCGTTCCGGCCCCCTCCGGGCGCACAAGACGCCCGCAGACCTGGCAGGTAAAGCTCTCCTGGCAGGGGGGAGTTGCGTAGCAACCTTTTCCGAACGATTTTTTCTTATGTTCCCTGTTCACGGGAATGACCTCCTGAAGTGAATATATGTCTTCGGAGGCTTGCATTTTTGCGACAAACCTCCCGGTTATGCCGCAAGCACATTCCTACTCGTCATATTCATAAAATCTCCTTTTTACATGGCAAGATTTAAACGCTTTGCGCGTTTATTGATCTATTATACCAGCCGCGATCCTCCTTTTCAACAAAAACTCCGCGGCGCGGCGAAAAAAAGCGCGGGGGAGTTGAAAAAATCCGGATGATGTGGTAAAATACATCTAATTATGACTGTGCGGGGGGCGCGCTGATGATTTCCGCGAAGATGATAAAGATGACCGAGGGCGGGAGCGCCATTCGGGCGATGTTTGAGGAGGGGGCGCGGATGTCCGCCCAATTCGGACAGGAAAATGTGTTCGATTTCTCCCTGGGAAACCCCAACATCCCGGCGCCGGAGAAGGTGCGGGAGGAGATCGTCCGCATCGCCGCCGAGACGGATCCCATGGAGCTGCACGGCTACATGTCCAACGCCGGGTACCCTGAGGTGAGGGCCAGGGTGGCGGCGTCCCTGAACCGGCGCTTTGGCACGGACTTTACCGAGGACAATATCCTCATGACCGTGGGGGCCGCCGGGGGTCTCAACGTGATCCTCAAGACCCTTCTGGATCCCGGGGACGAGGTGCTGGTGTTCGCGCCGTATTTTCTGGAGTACGGCAACTACGTCTCCAATTTTGACGGCGTTTTAAAGGCCATCCCCGCCAATATTGAGGGCAATTTCCAGCCGGATCCTGAGGCCCTCCGGGCGGCCATAACCCCCAAAACCAAGGCCCTGCTCCTCAATAACCCCAATAACCCCACCGGCGTTATCTATACGGAGAAGACCGTCAAGGCCATCGCGGCGGTGCTGGAGGAGAAGCAGGCCGAGCTTGGCACCAGCATCTATCTCATCTCCGACGAGCCCTACCGGGAGCTGGCCTACGACGGCAAAGAGGCGCCGTATCTGACACGATATTACCGCAACACCCTGGTGGGCTATTCCTGGTCAAAATCCCTGTCCCTGCCGGGGGAGCGCATCGGCTACGTGGTCGTTCCCTCTGCCTGCGACGACGCGGGGCTCATCTTCGACGCGGCGGTGATCGCCAACCGGATCCTGGGCTTTGTCAACGCCCCCAGCCTCCAGCAAAGGCTGGTGGCGGAGTGCTTGGAGGAGCAGACCGACGTGGCCGCCTACGACAGGAACCGAAAAGCCCTCTACGAGGGCCTGACGGAGGCCGGCTTCACCTGCGTCTACCCGGACGGGGCCTTCTATATGTGGATGAAGACGCCGGGGGACGACAGGGAGTTCTCCGAGAACGCCAAAAAGCACCGTATCCTGGTGGTGCCGGGAACCTCCTTCGCCTGTCCCGGGTATGTGCGCATCGCCTATTGCGTAAGCTATAACACGATCCTCCGCTCCCTCCCGGCCTTCCGGGCCCTGGCGGCGGAGTACGGAGTTTCAAAATAAACACGCAAGATATCATCTCGCAAAGTTTGAGACAAAACCGAGGAATGATCAGGCGCGACAAGTTGGACTTTGCGGAGGATGAGATATGAGCCGTTTTAATATATTTACAGAGCGTATGGTTTTGACGCCGCTCGGAACCGACTTTCTTCACTCGGTAAATGAATATGCTCTGGATTATGAGAACACAAAATATATGTGTCATCTACCGAAAAGAGATTCTGAAGAAACGCTTGATTTTTTGAAGAATGTCGAGGCAGAATGGAATAAAAAAAGACCGAACTTTTATGAATTTGCAATGCTCTATCAGGACAGACACGTTGGCGCGGTAAGCGTGTATTATGAAAATGGCATCGGTGAGCTTGGATGGATCGTGAATAAACAGTATTGGGGAAAGGGATTTGCTTACGAGGCCGCAAAAGCTGTCATTCAATACTTTGCGACCAATATGGGAACAACTCATTTTATTGCCCACTGCGACACCGCTAACATTGCGTCATACAAAACAATGGAAAAATTGGGTATGATGCGCATAGGCGAATATAAAGGACGAAAAAATAGAGCGGCAGATCAAGAGTCCTTTGAATATCAGTATGAAATGGTACTGTGAGATTTCCCGGTTTTGGTCTGTTAAAGAAGAAATTCCCATATTGCCAATGCGATAAGACCATTCTCACTCGTATCAAAATCAGCAAAAACATAGAGGACATAGAGGAAAAACCATGGAAAACACAGAAAATAAGACAAAAAAAGTGATGCTGTCCGGCATCCAGCCCAGCGGTGAGCTGCATTTGGGCAACTATCTTGGGCCCCTTCAGCATTGGCCCCAGATGATCGAGGACTTTGACTGCTACTTCTTTCTCGCCGACCTGCACACCATCACCGTGCGGCAGGATCCGGCGGCCCTGAGAAGGCAGACGCTGACGCTCCTGGCCAACTACATCGCCTGCGGCCTGGATCCGGAGAAGTGTACGCTGTTTATCCAGTCCCACGTCCACCAGCACGCGGAGCTGGGCTGGGTCTTGAACTGCTACGCCATGTTCGGGGAGCTTACCCGCATGACCCAGTTCAAGGACAAGTCGGCCAAGCACGCGGAAAACGTCAACGGGGGCTTGTTCACCTATCCGTGCCTCATGGCGGCGGATATCCTGCTCTATCAGCCGGACTTCGTGCCCGTGGGGGAGGATCAGCGGCAGCACGTGGAGCTGTGCCGGAACATCGTACAGCGGTTCAACGGCATCTACGGGGACGTGTTCAAGATGCCGGAGCCCTACATCCAGAAGGTGGGGGCCCGCATCATGTCCCTGAATACCCCGGAGAGCAAGATGTCCAAATCCCAGCCCGAGGGGTGCGTGTTCCTGCTGGAGAAGCCGGAGGACATCGCCCGGAAGTTCAAGCGGGCGGTGACCGACAGCGACACGGAGAACTGCGTCCGCTACGACCAGGCCAACAAGTCGGGCGTTGCCAATCTGATCCAGATTTACGCCGCCGCCACCGGAAAGACCTTTGAGGAAGTGGAGAGGGAGTTCGCCGGGTGCGGCTATGGGAAATTCAAGCCCGCGGTGGGGGAGGCTGTCATCGAGACGCTCCGGCCCATCCGGGAGGAGACGGAGCGTCTTTTGAAGGACAGAGCGTATCTGGAATCGGTCTACCGCCAGGGCGCGGAGAAGGCGTCCTATGTGGCCGAAAAGACGCTTCGCAAGGTGTATAAAAAGGTGGGCTTCCTTCAGCGGTGAGACTGTCGAAAAAGCTCTGACGGACTTTTTCCGACAAGGGGAACGTGCGGGAAAAATTTCTGAATTTTGCGAAATTCAGAAATTTCCCCCTGCCGTCGCCCTGCGCGCACGCAGAGCGCACGCTTGTGCGACAAAAGGGCTTTTTTCCGACGTACATGCCGCCGGAAAAAACATCGGATTCGAGTTTTTGTGACAAGCTGTCCTTCAAAGGTAAGGGAAAGACACACAGAGGGATCGAGATATGAACATAGCTTTGGACGATTTGCTGAAGATCGGGCTGGCGCTGGGGGTGGCGCTCCTGGTTTGCTTTGTCATGACGCCGCTGGTTCGCTCCTTCGCGGTGAAGGTGGGCGCGGTGGACGTGCCGAAGGACAACCGGCGTATGCACGATCACCCCATCCCCAGGCAGGGCGGCCTTGCCATCTTTCTGGGCTTTTTAGTGGCGGTGGTGCTGTTTGCCGACTTGGACAGACAGGTGCAGGGCATCCTGTTGGGCTCCGTCATCATCGTCACCATGGGCGCTATCGACGACATCGTACCCCTTCCCGCGCTGTTGAAATTTGTGGTGCAGATCGCCGCCGCCGGCGTGGCGGTGGCCTTCGGCGTGCGGTTTGAGTTCATTGCCAACCCCTTCTTCTGGTCGGATACGCTTTATATCAGCTTCGGCGCCTGGTCTATCCCTATTACCATTTTCTGGATCGTGGGCATCACCAACTCTATCAACCTCATCGACGGGCTGGACGGCCTGGCCTGCGGCGTGTCCGCCATCTCCTCCCTGACCTTCCTGGTCATCTCCATGGTGTGGGGGCAGGTGAACGTGACCGTCCTTCTGGCGGCCATTCTGGGTGCGTGCCTGGGCTTCATCCCCTACAACCTGAACCCCGCCAAGATCTTCATGGGCGACACCGGGGCCCTGCTTTTGGGGTATGTGCTGTCCACCATATCGGTGATCGGCCTCTTTAAATTTTACACCATCATCTCCTTTACCGTCCCCCTGCTGGCCCTGGCCCTGCCCATCTTCGATACCTGCTTTGCCATCATCCGCCGGCTCCTGAAGGGCCAGAACCCCATGAGCCCTGACCGGGGACACTTCCACCACAGGCTTATCGACATGGGCCTTTCCCAGAAGCAGTCCGTGGCGGTGCTCTACTCCATATCCGCCGTGCTGGGCCTATCCGCGGTGCTCATCACCACCACCGGGGCCATGAAGGTGCTGATCCTGGCCCTTGCCTTCTGCGTGGCCATCATCATCGGGATCGCTCTCCTGCGCAGCTACGATACCCATAAGGAAAAGCTCCAGGAGGAGCAGAAGGCGGAGGCCGAGCATACCGCGCCCCCCCGCCCGGAGATCCCGGAAGAGGCCGGCACACAGGATGGGGAATCGGAACAAAAATAAAAAGGACAGGGAGGCGGCGCCTCCCTGTTTGTGCGGTTATTCATCTTTATCCTTGTGAAAGAGGGAGATCCCCACCACGATCAGGATGATGAGGAAATCCTCGTCCTTGCTCTCCGAGTAGAGGAAAAGCAGCATAGCCGCCAGAAAGAGGTCGCCGGGATCCAAGCCCTCCGGCAGTACCTGCTCCAGGGCCCCGGCGAGGCCGCCCTTTTTTGGAGGGGGCGCGTTTCCGGGCCGCTGTGATCCGCCGCGCTCCGGCGCGCCGCCGGGCGGCGGCGGGGGAGGGGCGGAGACGCCGGGGGCCGCGCTTTTCGGCGGCCGGGGCCCGTATCCCGGCCGGGGCCGCGCGTTCTGGCGGTAATACCAGTCCGGCTGGCCGCGTCTATAGTCCGAGATCCGGATCACCCCCCAGCTCACCCATGACAAGACGGGCCGCCCGGGCGATTTTGGCGATCTTCAGGGCACGATCCAGCGCCTCCCGCCGTTCGGGCCGCACATAGGGCTTCATGGACGCGATCAGCGCCGCCTTGCCGTCCCCGGAGGCGTTGAGGCCGCCCAGGATCCTGCCCAAGGCGGTCAGAAGCTTGGGGCTTATGTCCCCAAGACCGGGGATGGACGAGGCCGCCTCCGGTTCCGGCTTCCGCTCCGGCTCCGGCGCGGCCTCGGGGCCCCCGCCCGACAGCTCCCGGGCCAGGCCCATGATCTTCTCCATGTCCTTGGGGGAGGAGAGGATGGAGCCCAGCATCTCCTCAAAATCGCCCATGGGCTCACCCCCTTACTTCTTCTCCATCAGCGCCTTGAGATTTTTAACAAGTCTGGCGCCGGACTCCGTTTTCATGACCTGCTCCAGGGAGGCGCGCAGGGCTCCTGTGTCGCCCCGCCGTACCGCGTCCTCAAAGCCGCCGGCCTCCAGCATGGTTCTGACCCGCTCCCCGTCGGTGGAGGAGGCGATGCGCTCGATGTCCGCCTTTTTGCCGGAGAGCTTTTTTCCCTCGGAGCCGGAGAGAAAATCACGGGACAGGCGGTCAAATTCATTCTCCATGTCAATACACCTCGATTTTCGCTTTCAAACCAGTATATTCACCGGGAAGGGGAATTGCCACCTATGAAGATCCTTGTTTTTGCCGACTCCCACCGCTTCGTCCAGCCCATGGTGGACGCCGTGGCGGCGGAGTCGCCCCACCAGATCATCCATCTGGGCGACGTGGAACCGGACGCCGACGAGCTGCGGCGGCTCTTTCCGTGCATCCCCGTGGCTTCCGTCCCCGGCAACTGCGATTTCGGCTCCACAAACGAGGTCACTCTCCAATTCACCCTGGCGGGGAAGCGGTTTTTCATCACCCACGGCCACCGGTACGGGGTGAAGACGGGGCTGGCCGGCCTTGTCAACACCGGCCTCACCGCCCGCGCCGACGTCATCCTTTTCGGGCACACCCATGAGGCCTTTTCCACCTGGCTGGACGGCACCCTGATCGCCAACCCCGGCGCCGTGGGCTACGGGGCGCGGGCCTACGGGGTCATTACCGTTGAAAACGGGGAAATGACCTACGAGGCAAAAAGAGCGTAAAAAAGCAGCGGGAAATATAACAACGGGCCGCCGGCGTCGTCGCGGAACCGGCGATGGCTCGGGCTGCAAGTGTTTGCCCTCGCTTGCACGGTTCGCTCCTCCTTTCCCCATCGGGCAACGGCCCGATGGGGGCCCCAATGCGGCCCGTACGGCGTCTAAGGGGGATTTTCGGGAATTCGACACACGGGCCGGCCGGGTATCCGGCCCGTACGGAAGCGTATAAATCGGATATTGCGGAAATCGGTGGTGCCATGGTTCCAGAGGGGGGAAATACGAAATCCTCCTCTGGTTGCTTTCTCCTCTTTTGACGGGACAAAAGAGGAGAAAGCAAATTCCCGTCCGCCGTTAAGGCGGACACCTTATAATCCCCCCGGCGGGGTCACCCGGCGTCACTGAGCTTTCGGGACATGTCTCTTCTCAGGCGCAGGATGATGCGTTTTTCCAGGCGGCTGATGTAGGATTGGGAGATGCCCAGCCTGTCGGCTACCTCCTTCTGGGTGAGCTCCCGGCCTCCGGCCAGGCCGTAGCGCAGGGTGATCAGCGTCTTCTCCCGTTCGGAGAGCCGGGACAGCGCTTCCCGGAGAAGCTGTCTGTCTACGTCGTCCTCCAGGGGCCGCATCACCATATCGTTGTCCGTGCCCAGGATATCGGAGAGCAGCAGCTCGTTCCCGTCCCAGTCGGTGTTCAGCGGCTCGGAGAGGGACACCTCCGCCCGGAGCGGCGTCACCTTCCGCAGATACATGAGGATCTCGTTTTCGATGCACCGGGAGGCGTAGGTGGCCAGACGAATGTTTTTGCCGCCGTCAAAGGTGCTGATGGCCTTGATGAGGCCGATGGCGCCGATGGAGATCAGATCCTCCAGGTTGACGCCGGTGTTTTCAAACCTCCGCGCGATGTACACCACCAGCCGCAGATTGTGCTCGATGAGCTTGTCGCGGGCCTGGGCGGAGCCGGCCAACAGCGCCGTCAACGCCTCCTGCTCCTCCTCCTTGGGCAGGGGCGGCGGCAGATAGTCCGGGCCGCCTATGTAGTGGATCTCCTCCGGGAAGAGCGCGGAGCGCATCTTCGCCAGAAGAAGTGTTATCTTCAAAAGAAGCTCGTTCATACAAATCTCCTTTCCTTATACGCCCACAATGGCGGTATAGCCCTGGCACCGGCCCGCGCCGGCGGCGTCGATGGCCACGGCGCAGACAAGCTCCCGCCCGCCAAGCCGCGCCCCGTCGGGACGGAAGGCGGCCAGGATACCGCCGGGATTTCCAACGGCGGCGTAGGGGACGGGGAAGAAGCCGAAAAATCCCGCCCGGGACAGGGCCAGGAGCGCCCGGGAGGCGTCCGGCTCCCGCCGCAGGATCGCCGCCGCCTCCCGGGGCAGCAGCGGCTCCACCGCCTCCAGGGAGCACACCGTCACGGGCAGGCCGCCGGAGGGGGTGCGCAGGGAGTTGCCCGTATCCAAAAGCGCCGTCACTGTCACCGTCCGTCCGCCCCAGGTGAGGGCGAGAGGGGCCGTGCCGCCCCGGAGCTTCCGCCGGGCCAGGGAGGCGAAGGCGGCGGTAAAGAGGGCGTAGAAGGCGGCGAAGGCCGCCAGCAGGCTGACGGGGCTGACGGCCCCCACATAGGCGTTCCCTACGCCCTCCCCCCGGATCATGGCCCCGGCCATAACGGCCCCGGCGAAGGCGGCGGACAGGGCGAAGAAGAGCAGCGCCGTCCGGGCCAGATGGGCGGACACGCCGAAGACCACCGCCGCCATCAGCCCGCCCATCAGGAGCTTCACGGCCAGGGAGGAGAGGAACCGGCCGCCCACCGCCGCGGCGACGGCGTAAAGCCCTCCGGCGGCGGCCGCCGCCCAGATTCGCCGGCGCTTGACGGCGCATCCCGCCAGCCGCGCCGTGACCAGGAGCAGCAGATAGTCCAGCAGGAGATTGAGAAGAAAAACCTCGTCGGCATAGATGACCTTCACGCGCCCGCCTCCCGTGTGGAATGAGTTCATTATAGTTTGCGTACAATAAAAAGGCTGTCGAAGGGGCGGCGGCGGGGAAATTTCTCTCCGCGGTGAAAATTGTAAAAAAATTTAAATTCTGACCCTATCTTTTGCGCTCCGGGTGTGCTATAATACGATTATCAATAGGAAGGGGGAAACCGGAATGTTGTTCTGGATCATCGTCATGCTGGTTTTTCTGGGCGTTGAGGCGGCGACGGTGGGGCTTGTGTCCATCTGGTTTGCCTTTGGCGCCTGCGCGGCGCTGATCGCCACGGCGCTGAAGGCCAATTTAGTCCTCCAGATCGTGATTTTCCTGGCTGTGTCTGGCCTCAGTCTGCTGGCGCTGAAGCCCTTGGCGAAAAGGACGCTGCAGGTGCGCAAAAAGCCCACCAATGCCGACCGGGTGCTGGGCGTCATCTGCTCAGTCACCCAGGACATCGACAACATCGCCGGCACCGGCGCGGTGACCGCCGAGGGGAAGACGTGGACGGCCCGGAGCCTTACCGGCGTCAATATCCCGGCGGGGGCGTATGTGCGCGTGGATTCCATCCAGGGCGTGAAGCTCATCGTGGAGCCGGTTGTGCAGACAGCGGACGTGGAATGATGTACTCAAGCCGCCGGGGGCGGAAAAAATATAAGGAGGTAAACCTATGGGCCCATTGGAATATGTTTTGATTCTGATCGTCCTGATTGTCATCGTCGTCATCGCCAGGAGCATCCGGGTGGTACAGCAGGCCAAGGCGTACGTCATCGAGCGCCTGGGCGCGTACTCCACCACCTGGAGCGTCGGCCTGCACTTCAAGATCCCCTTCATCGAGAGGGTCGCCAAGATCGTCTCCCTGAAGGAGCAGGTGGCGGATTTCCCGCCCCAGCCCGTGATCACCAAGGACAACGTCACCATGCAGATCGACACCGTTGTCTACTTTGAGATCACCGACCCCAAGCTTTACACCTACGGCATAGAAAACCCCATGACCGCCATCGAGAATCTGTCCGCCACCACCCTGCGTAACATCATCGGCGATTTGGAGCTGGATCAGTGCCTTACCAGCCGCGACATCATCAACTCCAAGATGCGCGTCATCCTGGACGAGGCCACCGACCCCTGGGGCATCAAGGTCAACCGCGTGGAGCTGAAGAACATCCTGCCGCCCAAGGAGATCCAGTCCGCCATGGAGAAGCAGATGAAGGCCGAGCGCGAGCGCCGCGAGGCGATCCTGAAGGCCGAGGGCGAGAAGCGGGCCGCCATTCTCTCCGCCGAGGGCGAGAAGGAGTCCGCCATCCTCCGGGCCGACGCCAAGAAGCAGGCCGCGATCCTGGAGGCCGAGGGCCACGCCGAGGCCATCCTGAAGGTCCAGCAGGCCACTGCCGAGGGCTTGAAGCTCTTGAACGAGGCCGCCCCCACCGATCAGGTGGTGAAGATCCGCGCCTTGGAGGCGTTTGCCGCCGCCGCCAACGGACAGGCCACCAAGATCATCATCCCCTCCGAGATCCAGGGCCTTGCCGGTCTGGCAGAAGGCATCGTGGAGAGCGTCAAAAAGTAAATTCCTTAAAAAATGAAGCCCCCGTCCGGTTGGACGGGGGCTTTCGCATCATGTTACATGGGAAATTACACCGTGGCGCGGCCTTTGGTGAGGATATCCGCGATGCGGCAGGAGGCCAGACCGTCGCCGTAGGGGTTCTGGGCGGTGCTCATGGCGTTGTAGCGCTCCTCGTCGGTGAGGAGAGCCTTGAATTCCTGATAGATCACGTCCTCATTGGTGCCGATGACCCGCAGAGTGCCGGCCTTGACGCCCTCCGGCCGCTCGGTCACGTCCCGGAGGACAAGCACCGGCTTGCCCAGGGACGGGGCCTCCTCCTGGATGCCGCCGGAGTCGGTGAGGATCATGTAGGAGCGGGCCAGGAAGTTGTGGAAGGCCACCACGTCCAGAGGCTCGATGAGCCGGACGCGCTCACAGCCCATCAGATCCTCCGCCGCGGCCTGACGCACCAGGGGGTTTAAATGGATGGGGTAGATGACCTTCACGTCGTCAAACTCCTCCACCACCCGCCGGACGGCCCGGAAGATGTGGTGCAGAGGCTCGCCCCAGTTCTCCCGCCGGTGGGCCGTCAGGATGACGAGGCGGGAGCCCTCCGCCCAGGTGAGCTCCGGGTGCTCAAAGCCGCTGACCACGGTGGTGCCCAGGGCGTCGATAGCGGTGTTGCCGGTGACCCAGATGCTCTGAGGCGGCTTGCCCTCCCGGAGCAGGTTGTCCCGGGCCAGGGCCGTGGGGGCGAAATTGTAGGAGGCGATGGAGCCCACCGCCTGCCGGTTGAATTCCTCCGGGTAAGGCGCGCGGATGTTGTATGTACGCAGTCCCGCCTCCACATGGCCCACGGGGATCCCCAGGTAGAAGCAGGCCAGGGCGGAAGCGAAGGTGGTGGTGGTGTCCCCGTGGACAAGCACCACGTCGGGCTTTGCCTCCGCCAGCACCGCTTTCATGCCCTCCAGCACCCGCTCCGTCACGTCGAAGAGGGTCTGGCCCGGCTTCATCACCGCCAGATCGTAGTCCGGCTCCACCCGGAAGGCATCCAGCACCTGGCGGAGCATCTCCCGGTGCTGGCCCGTGACGCAGACCACCGTCTCCACACCGCGGCGGGTTTTCAGCTCATTGACCAGCGGGCACATTTTGATGGCTTCGGGCCGCGTCCCGAAGACCAGCATGATCTTTTTCGGATTCCCGTTCATATTCCCACTCCCGGACGAGATATTGATTCTTTACCGTATATATTGTACCAGCTTTTCCGCGGGAATACAAGGGGTACAGACGGAAAAACCGTTTGCACCCCAATTTTGCGTGTCTATCGCTGCCGGCGTCAGAGAAGGAGGGTCAGCAGCCACGCCGCGCCCATGCCCCCGGCGCCCATCAGGGAAAACGCCCACCAGGGCAGCTGTGCAAGCCGGCGTTCCCGCTGGGAGCGGGCGAAGTTCTCCGCCACGGCCTGGGCTTCCTTTAAAAGCCGCTCCGTAGTCACCCCCGGTCCCCGTCCTGTCTCCTCCCGTACCAGGAAAATGGCCTCGTCAAATACCTTCGGATCCGGCGACTTTACCACCACGACCCTTCTCGCGATCCCCTTGACCATCAAATCACCTCGCGGAAAGTTTTTCCGGTTTTCTGGGAAAATATACATGACGCGGAAGAAGGCTCACGGCACCGGAAAAATGCCACAAATAGACATCTTTTCGCGGTCTATGTCCTTTACAAATTTGACAAAATGTGCTATATTAAATTTGCCACACAGTTCAATACACATTCAGACGGGCATACTATGGGTAAAAACGTATGCCTTGGCTGTTTTCCTGTCTGAATGGAACTGTGTGGCAACAGAAGGCCGGGCCGCGTTTTTCGCGCGCGGCGTACTGCCGCGCGTTTTTATGTAGTCCGGCTTATTGAAAAGATCGGAGGTATACCTGATGCTTGAAGTTTCCCATGTCACCAAGAAATACGGCAAGGTCACAGCCTGCGACGACGTCACCTTCTGTCTGGAGCCGGGGAGCGTCACGGTGCTGTTGGGCCCCAACGGGGCGGGGAAAAGCACTCTGATGAAGTCCGTCATCGGCTTTCTCAAGTTCGAGGGCGCCATCACCGTGGGGGGATACCCCAACAAGACGGTGGAGGCCCGCCGCCTGCTGGGCTACATCCCGGAGATGCCGTCCCTGTACCCCAACCTGACGGTGTCCGAGCACATGGAATTTCTGGCCCGGGCCTATAAGCTGACGGACTACAAGAGCCGCATCGACGAGCTTTTCCGCCGCTTTGAATTAGAGGACAAGCGGCGCAAATTCGGAGACGAGCTGTCCAAGGGGATGCAGCAGAAGCTGAACATTTGCCTGGGCCTCCTGCCGGAGCCGCGGGTCATCCTTCTGGACGAGCCCATGATCGGCCTGGATCCCCACGCCATCAAGGAGCTGAAGCTCATCATCGAGGAGCTGCGCTCCCGGGGCTGTACCCTCCTGGTCAGCACCCACATCATCGACAGTGTGGATATGCTGTGGGATCGGGCCCTCATTATGGACGCCGGACAGATCCGGGCCAACGTGGGTCGGGAGGAGCTGGCGGAGCGGGGCGAGACGCTGGAGCAGCTCTTCTTTGACGTGACGGAGGGGCAGAGCGCCGAGACGCCGGAGGAGGGGACGCCGGAATGAGCTTTTTCGGATATTACGCCCTCCACACCTTCAAAAATCAGCTGAAAAAGCTCTTCAAGACCTGGGTGCTTGTGTTCTTCCTGGTCTGCGTTTTGCTGGGCGTGGCCATCGGCTTTATCGCGGCGCTGGTGGACGGCGGGGAGGACGGGGATCTGCCCCCGGAGGGGGAGATCGTTGAGGAGATCGAGGAGCCCGACGAGGCGCCGGATACTGAAACCGTCGCAACTGTTGTGGAGCTGGCGGCGGGGGCCCTTGTGATGGTGATTTTCTTCTTTTACGCCCTAAACGCGGACAAGAACGGCAGCGCCATCTTCCAGCCGGCGGACGTGAATCTGCTGTTTCCGTCGCCCATGCGGCCCCAGTCGGTGCTGATGTTCCGGCTGGCTACCCAGATGGGCGTGGGGATCCTGGGCAGCGTCTATATGCTCTTTCAACTCCCCAACCTGACGATGGGCCTGGGCCTCAGCCTGTGGTCGGCGCTGGCGCTGATGGGGGCCTGGTGCTTCACTGTGGTTTTCGGCGTGCTGATCCAGCTGGCCCTCTACACCCTCTCCGCCACCTATCCCGCCGTGAAGCGCAATCTCCGCCGGGGACTTTACCTGCTGGTGGCGGCGATCGCCGTGGCCTTCATCCTCTACGCCTCCCGGTCGGGGGAGGGGTGGCTGCCGGCGGCGAACAGCTTCTTCAACGCTCCCGTCACCCGTTTCATCCCCTTCTGGGGCTGGATCAAGGGCTTCGCCGGCTTTGCTGTCCGGGGGAATGTGACCGGCGCGCTCCTGTCCCTGCTGGCCCTGCTCCTGGGCGGAGGTCTGCTCGTCTATATTATCTGGAACATCAAGGCTGACTTCTACGAGGACGCCATGGCCAAGAGCGAGGAGCGGGCGGAGCTGATGGCCGCCGCCCAGTCCGATGCCGCCGGCGTGGCCGTCCGGCGCAAGAAGGATCGGAACGAAAAGCTTCTGCGGGACGGCCTCAACCGGGGGCGCGGCGCCAACGTGTACTTCTGGAAGACCATGTATAACCGCCGCCGCTTCGCCCATCTGGGCTTTCTCACCAAGACCATGGAGACGTACATCGCCGCCGCCCTGCTGGTGGCCGCCGTGTGCCGGTTCGCCGCCCACACCGACCCGCTGATTCCCATGGCCCTGACGGTGGGGGCGCTGGCCTTCTTCCGGTCGCTGGGCAACCCCCTGGTCCAGGACACGGGTATGGGGTTCTTCCTGCTGATCCCCGAATCCACCTGGGCCAAGCTGTTCTGGTCGCTGATGGGGAGCACTGTCTGCTGCGCCCTGGATGTGCTTCCGGCGTTGCTTCTGGGGGCGCTCCTGGGCGGGTCAAACCTGCTTTACGCCCTGCTGACGGTGCCCGCCATCGTCTCGGTGGACTTCTACGCCACCGCCGTGGGCGTGTTTATCGGCCTCTCCGCCCCTGTCTCCGCCGGGAAGATGCTCAAGCAGATCCTCCAGGTCGTGTTCTTCTACTTCGGCCTTCTGCCGGATGTCGTCATCGCCGTGGTGGGAATGGCTGTGTTCCACGCCGCCCCTGTGGCTATCCTGTGCGCGGCGGCCTGCAACGTGGCCCTGGGCGCGATCTTCTTCGCCCTGGCGCCGATCTTCATTGACCCCAAGGGCGGGAGGGTGAGAGCCGCCGGCGGCGACGGGGATCTGAACGAGGCTAAAAAACGGTTCTCCCGCCTGGGGCAAGGCGTCTTCGTCATCTATGCCTCCGCCGCCCTTTTCCAGCTCCTTTTTGCCGCTGTCATCGGCCTCGTCTGGCCCGAGGGCGGCGAGCCCGGCTGGATGCTGTGGCTTGTCACCTTCGTGCCCATGTACGTCCTGGCCGTCCCCCTGGGGCTCCTGGTGATCCGCAAGGTTCCGGCGACGCCCCGGGAGAAAAAGCCCCTGGGCGCGGGGCATTTCGCCGCCATCGCAATCATCGCCGTCTTTGTGATGTACGCCAGCAACCTTCTGGGAACACTGCTCCTGAGCCTCCTCCAGTCCGCCTCCGGGGCCGCCTCGGCAAATCCCCTGGAGACATTTACCACCGGCGAATACCCGCTTTTGCAGGCGTTGGTGATGGTGATCCTGGCCCCGCTCATCGAGGAATACGTCTTCCGCAAACAGCTTATCGACCGGATGAGCGTCTATGGCGAGCGGCTGGCCGTGGTCACGTCGGCGCTGATGTTCGGCCTTTTCCACGGGAATCTGAGCCAGTTTTTCTACGCCTTCGCCCTGGGCCTGGTGCTTGGGTATGTGTACCTGAAAACAGGCCGCCTGAGCTTCTCCGTCTCCATCCATATGTTCATCAACTTCCTGGGCGGCGTCCTGGCCCCCTGGCTGATCGGGCGTGTGGATCCGGAGGCGCTGGAGAACCTTGACCCGGCGAATACCGCCGCTATCCTGGAGCTGGGAAATCAGCTCCTGCCCCTGATGGCCTACGGCCTTGTGATCCTGGTGCTGTGCGTCGCCGGCTTCGTGCTCTTCTGCGTCCGGTGCCGCCGCGCCTCCTTCGACCCTGCCCCCCGGGAGCTTCCACGCCGGGGCCGCCTCCGGGCGGTGTGGCTGAATCCCGGCATGATCGCCTTTACCGTGCTGTGCTTGGCGTCCGTCGTGCTGATGTTTGTGGTTTGAGGCGCAGAAAATCCCGCCGAGCGCGGGGCCAATAAGGATATACAGATAGGCGCGGTCTTTCGGGGCCGCGCTTTTGCCGTTAAAAAATACAACCATCCGTTGAAAAACATCAAAAACGCCTCCGTTAAACTCAACTGGCATTTTTGCTATAATTCAACTGTCGAGACGAAAGGACGGCGCATGGCATGGCAAGCGAACTGAGCGAGCGAATCGCCGCTTTGCGTAAAGAGCACGGCCTCACACAGGAGCAGCTGGGAAACATGGTGGGCGTATCCGCCCAGGCAGTGAGCAAATGGGAGAAAGGCGGCACGCCGGATGTGGAGCTGCTGGGCTGAATCTACAGACGCAATGTGGGCTGGTTTTCACCGGGCGTTGTGATGAAGTCTCTGCAAATGCCGCAGAAACGGAGGAGAAGCTGCTGGGGGGTGTTGACTGAGCGAAAAATGATGTTTTCCATGGAGCTTGAGTTAGAGGACGGCAAGGCGACCGTCTATACGGTGGTGGAGCCTTTGAGGCTGATCCCCTTTCTCCTGCTGGGGAGGGCGCTCATGCAAAATGATTCAAATATCATGCGACTTGGCGACGCCGCGCCGGTTCTGGAGCCGGACGAGCGCTGAGCATGAGAAAAACGCATGGGGAGGAACTATCATGAAATTAAGGCTTTTCGGTTCGGTACACAGTAATATGTCGCAATTTGGGTTTGATGATAAACGGGTCTGTGAGCTCTTTGACCGGTTCAAGTCGGACATTCTCTGAGGCGAGGTACGGCGCGAGGACTTAGAGCAAAACTGCGCGTATCAGGGGCCGGGGGAATACCGGCGGTTTATCTTCCCGTATTGCAAGGAGCGCGGGATACGGTTCGTCCCCTGCGATCAATATGAGGATTCCGACGAAGAGTATGACCGCCGGATGGAGGAGATCGAGGTGGAAAGCGAGGAGGAGGCCCGGCGCATTCAACGACGTGGTGGAGGAGAAGCAGGCGTTCCAGGGAAAGCTCCACCCGGAGGAGCAGGAGATCGTCTGGGTTCGGCGAAACAACGCGATCGCGGACAACATTCTGCAGGTGATTCGCGAGAACCCCGGCGCGAGTGTGCTGGTGGTGTTTGGCGCGGAGCACATCTACTGGCTTAAAAAGGCTTTTTTGAAGCTGGAGAATGTTGGAATCGTCTTTCCGCTTGCCTGACTCCGGCCGTTTGGTATTAGAGGGCTCCCAGCCTGTGAGGCAGTTGCTCCAACGGCATCGGCGTTGTGGCGCAGTTCCCGCTGAGATTGAACCAGCGATCTCCTGCGTGTGAACCGATTTTTAAAACTTTTTCCGACCATTTCTAATGCTTTTTGATAGTCTTTGCTACAAATCAAATACTCTCCGCCCCTCTTTCCTCCGCCCCGGTACGATGTCTCCGAGCGTGTCTGTGGCGAAACATGTGGTCAGAATCCACCACACCCTCACCCGGCAAGCCGGGTGAGGGTGTGGGTGTATTGTAGCTTGAGAGGAGGGGGGATGTCAAGTAATTTAATTATAAAAAATCCCTGGACTTTCCTCCAACCTTGTGGTATTTGTTGTTCCAACAAGGAGGTGCTAAAATGGCACGGAAACTGAACATGAAAAGAGAGCGGCTCGTTGGGGCCGCTCTTTCACTGTGTAGGAGGGAAGAAAAATGAAGGTGATCGAAGAACTCTGGTATGGAAACCTCAAAATGTGCGAAAGGGAAGTCCCCAAAGACTCGCCGCTTCGCAAGTCCATGAACCAGGCATCCAAGGCGGAGGAAAAGCTCACGGAGACGCTAAACGAGGAGCAGCTCAAAATGCTTGAGACCCTCTTGGACAAGCACCTGACTCTCACCGCAGACCTTGAGTGCGACGCCTTCACAACCGGCGTCCGCTTTGGGGCGCGGATGATGATGGAGATTCTTGGCGCGGACGACGGTCAAAATTTGTGACGGTATAAGCAAAAAGAGAGATTTACAGAAGTTGCTCTATCTGCGCCCGAAAGTCGTCGCTGAAGCCGTCAAGGTCTGCCGGCGTGATGACATTTTCCCGCAACAGGAGCATCAGATTTTGTAGCATCATGGACCGGCGCATCTCTATCTGCACTCCGATGCTTCGCTTGTCGCGCCGTATCCTGTCATGCAATGCCCAAAACCTCTCTGACGGGTTGCCGCCACTGCTAAGGAGATCCGCGTATTCTTTGCAAAGCCCGTCCATATACCTCTCCTGCCATCCGGGAACCTTTTCCCGGAAGACCCGCCAGTCTTTTTCGGAAATGTTGTAATCGTTCACTAAATAGCCTCCTGTCTGGGTTTGTGGAATGGGGTTTTTGTATAGCGAATTCAAAATTTGTGACGCTATAAGCAAAATAGGAAATTCAGGCGTAACGCTCCGCAAGGGCCTTTACCTCGGCGAGGTAGGGGAGGCCGAAAAGGTTGAGGTGGTTGAGGAGGTGGTAGAGGTTGTATAGGTCGCGGCGGTCTGGGTAGGCGCGGTCAATGGGATTGATTTCGTTGTAGGATTGGTAGAAGCGGGCGGGGAAGGCGCCGAAGAGCTCAGTCATGGCGAGGTCAGCTTCAAAGTGGGCGACGTAGGTCGCGGGGTCCAGGATCCAGGCTTTGCCGTCGGGGCCGCAGAGGGAGTTGCCGGACCAGAGGTCGCCGTGGATGAGGGAGGGGAAGGAAGGTTCCGGGAGGAGAGAGTCGAGGCGGGCGGCGATATGGGTGAGATTGCGGCGGGTGCGGTCGTCTAAAAGGTTCCAGGCGAGCTTCATTTGCAGGATAAGGCGGCGGTCACGGAAGAACGACACCCAGCTGTCTGAAGGAACGTTTTGCTGGGGCGTGGAGCCGATGTAGTTATCGGTCGGAAAGCCGAATTTGGGGCCGCACTTTGCCCGGTGGAGCATTGCAAGCTCGCGGCCGAAGGTCTCCCAGCAGTCGGGGCGACGCGGGGCTGATTCGAGGTATTCCATTATCAAAAATGCCTCGGTGTTGTCCGCTCCGGCCGCCAGCGGCTCCGGTACGCCGATGGTGCCGGTGGCCTTCAGAGCATTGAGGCCATCGGCTTCGGCGGTGAACATGCCGAGAAGATCGGGGTGGTTGCATTTGAGAAAGACGCGCTCACCATTGGAAAGCGACAACCTGTACGTGCGGTTTATGTCCCCGCCGGACACCCTTTGCCGGTCGGCTACCGTGACCGAGGGACCGAAAAGGGTGAAGATCGCTTCGCTTATCGAATTTGCCATGAGCACTTATATCACCGCCAAAATCAGATACGTCCATTTTACCCCACAGCGTCCGATTTTTCAAAAAATAACCTTAAATCCACATGTTCCGGTTGGCTTGACAGGTCACGCGTGATATAATGGGTCCAGCCTTAAAATAGGAGGGTGCGGCCCGTGAGAACATATATAATGACCACCGAACGGACGCTGAGGGAGCAGATCGGGGAGATTCGGGAGGACGAGGTGAGATTAGTGTTCCCGGAGGGGCTGTATTTTGCCGGCGGGGACGAGACGGAGTGTCTGCGCATTAAAAAGGAGCGGCTCATCATGGAGGGGCAGGGCGACGCGGCGATCTACGACAACCGGGGCCACATGATAAACGCCCATCCAAAGCCCATGGAGCCGTCGTCGCTTGCGCACACCGTGCTAATCGAGACGCGGGAGGCGGAGATCCGGGGGCTTACCTTCGTCAACGGGTGCAATATCGATTTTGAGTATCGGGGAAAGCTCCTGCCGAAGGTCAGCGACGTGGTCACCCAGGCCTACGCCTTCGGGGCGTGGGATACGGAGCGGATTTGTATTGAAAAATGCGGGTTTTACTCAATTTTAGATACCTTCGGCTTTAAAAATGTTAGCGACGTGACCGTCACGGGCAGCTACATTCAGGGCAACAACGACTTTCTGCCAATCGGGGACTCAACCTACCTCAAAAACTGCCGCGTCCGGCACATGGGGCCATATCCCATGTGGTCCGCCGGTGCGAAAAGGTGCGTCTTTGACGGGTGTGAATTTCGCATTGACCCGGAGGTGGAGGACTTCGCCTTCACCAAGCGGGGCGGAAATCTGGCGTTTCTGAACTGCCGGATATTCGGCGGGCTCCCGGAGCTTCGGATGGAGATCGAGCCACGGCGGGAGTCCCGGTATTACCTTTTTAACACCACGTACAACGGGCAGAAGGCCCGATTCCGGGGCTGGGAGGAGTCCTTCATTGACCTCAGTGAGAGTGAGGCGGATGAACTGAGGCGTGTCCGGCCGGATACGCTGACAATCGGTGTGGAGGGCTCCCGGAAGCTTGAGAGGGCCGGGAAATTACTGCTGGGCCGGACACCGGACGCGGTGAGCGCGTCGGATAACGTGGATTTTAGGCTTGATGGGCGGGAAATCCTTTTGACCTCCGATGCCGTTGGCCGCGACCGGGAGGGGTGGCTGGAGCTCCGGTTGGGGCCGCTCCGTCAGCGGGCGTACCTTGAGGTGATTGGCGAGAAAATCAAAGAGCCGGAAATCGCGAGGGCGCTTACGTACACCGTTGAAAACGGGCGTCTGCGGGTGGATTTTGAGGTTTTGGGGGACGACGAAAATCTCTCATTTGTCCAGGTGGGTGAGCTTTGCCGGCTTCGGGCCGGGGAGGCGATGGACCTGACCACATCGGACGTGGGCAAAAAAATTCCCCTCACCCTCCACGCGATGACGGCGGAGACGAGGGAGACGGTGTGCGAGCCGGTGCTGACGAGGGAGATTGCCGCCGGGGACGTGGGGAGCGGTCTTGAAATTTCGGACTTCCGGGGGTATTTCCTTACGGACCCGGAGCACCTCCATATGGGCAAGAGCGACTTTGCCTACCTCGGTGAGGAGGTGCCGAATGTGGTCCGATTTGTCCATGCCGGCGAAGCGCCATTCACATACGCCTACGGCGCCGACGGCGCGGCGGGCGTCCGGGGGCTTCTCTACACTGGTCGGGGAGGATGCATTGTAAATCCAACCGCTGAGCCGGTGAAAACCCTGTCGCTGGAGATCGATTTGGCCGTGGAAAAGTCCACCGGAGAGGGCTTTGGCAGCGCCAACGGGCAGTATCTGGAGCTCATCATGGGCAATCTGGAGCGAGGCATCGCCCTGAGACTTGAGCGGGAGGCGTCCTCGGACCGGGGCGTTTTCATGTCCGCGAGGCGGTATTTGGGCGGCGTCAATGAGCTTATCGGCGAGAAGATTTTTACTGAAAATTACAAGACATACTGCACTCTCAGCGCCGACTTTGACGGGAAGAGTCTTGCTTTCTGCATTGAGCATGACGGCGATGTAGATACCGTAACTGTGCCGTGTGAATCGCTTACCACGGAATTTATGCTCCGCTCATCAGGCACGGTGGGCGTTGGAAACAGGTTTTTACTGATGGGGCTGAGGCTGGTCACGTCCAAAGCTCTGTGATGAACATGGGAACCTCGCCGGCGCCGACCTTGAAGCCGCAGGACTCGTAAAACGGCACCGCCGCGTCGTAGCTCAGGAGCATGAGCCGCAGGTAGTCACGGTAGCGGTCCTTCACAAGCTCCACCAGCCGCCGCCCGATGCCCCGGCGCTGGTACTCCGGGCGCACAAGTAAATAATGCACGTAGGCCGTCATCACACCGTCGTCCATGGCCGCGGCCAGTCCAACCAGCCGCCCGCCATCCCACGCGGATATGACGGTCTCGTAATTTTTCATGGCCGCGGCCAGCTTCTCCGGAAAATGCCCGGAGGATCAGTTGACGGACAAAAACAGATCCTGGAGGTCGGATTGAGTGAAGTCGCGGGAGGTGGTGTAGGTGATGGACATGGGGGGTACCTCGGTGTGGGAAGGATTTTTTGGTATCACTATAACAGGGTGAGGGGAGAAAATCAAGGGAGGGAAGGTGTGAACAAAAAGAGTATGGTGTGATTCTTGAAATAAAACGGCCCAGACTACGTTGGTGTGGTCTGGGCCTTTGACGTTTATGGTGGTTATTTTCCGAAATACTCCGCGATTTCCCTCATCCTGTCCTCTTGCTTTACGTGGAATGGACAGCGGCTTTCGCAGTGGCCGCAGTGGAGGCAGGAGGAGGCGTGGAGGGGGAGATTGAGGTAGTGGTTCTTTGCCAGCTCGTCGCCGATGCGGGCAAGGTCGTAGTATTTGTTGATGAGGCCCACGTTCAGGCCGGCGGGGCAGGGCTGGCAGTGGTTGCAGTAGACGCACACGCCTTCGGCATCACGGGGCGTGAAGCGGCTGATATCCGAATAATCCAGTTCCTCTGGCGTGGCATCCACGTAGTGGAGCGCGGTTTGGAGGTCCGTCATGTCCCGGACGCCGGGGAGCACCGTCAGCACGGCGGGGCGGTCCAGGGCGTACTGGAAACACTGAACATGGGTGAGGGCGTGGCCGAAAAGGGAGCGTTTTTCGTCAAGGAGCTGGCCTCCGGCGAAGGGCTTCATCACGGAGATGCCCACGCCCATCCTCTCGCAATCCCGGTAAAGGGCGGCGCGCTGGGCGACCTCGCCGATGGCGTACTCGCCCTTCTGGTAGTCGTAGGCAGGATTTATGCTGAACATGAATAAATCAATGAGCCCGGTGTCCAGAACCCGCCTCGCGATGGTGGGATCGTGGGAGGAAAACCCCAGGTGCCGGATGACGCCGTCCGCCTTGAGGCCCTTCATGTAGTCCCAGAGGCCGCCGTTCAGCACCTCGTCAAGATCCTCCGCGTCGTCAACGCAGTGGATGAAGCCGAAGTCCGTATAGTCCATTTTGAGAGTGCGGAAATTCCAGGCGATCTGCTCCTTGATCTCGTCAAGGTCGCGAGTCCAGCCGTACTCGCCGGTTTTGTAGATCGCGCCGAAGTGCATCTGGGTGAGGATCTTGTCACGCCTCCCGGCGAAGGTTTCAGCGTAGGCGAACAATGGTGCTTCAACGGACGGGGCCAGGTCGAAGTAGTTGATGCCGTTATCAATGGCGGCGTTCAGCACGGCGACCATCTCGTCCTTCGTGCCGGAAAGGCTCCCGGCGCCGAGGCCGATGACGCTGATTTTCTCGCCGCCGTGGGGCAGTGTGCGATATTCCATATGTACCTCATTCCTCCATGGACAGGGTGATGACAACGTCGCCGTTTGAGAGAAGCCGCGCCATCTCCTCATCCGTTTTGTCTATGATATGTCCGAGCCGCGTATACGCCCAGGAGTTGGAGCCGTAGAACACCACGATCTGGTCGCCGGAGTAGAGCACGATGTCGCCGGACTTCGTCACGGTTTGCGTGTCATTCCGCGGCAAATCGGCACCGAGGGAGCCCACCTGCTCGAAGCCGCCGTACATGGACATTTGGACTGTGAGTGGGCCGCCTTGAGCGAGTTTTTGGAGGGCCGCGACGGTCTCGTTGTCCTCCCATTCCACCGAAACGTCCGCGTCGGCGATCTTCATTTTCAATGTCCCGTTCATTTGAATTTCCTCCTTGTCTGTTGCGGATGTCTCCTCTTGCCCCTCCCCGCCGGAGCATGACGCAAGAGCGAGAAGCATGACGGGGAGGAGCAGTAAAATCGTGAGTTTTTTCATATTTCAACGCCGTTTCTGTGTTATTTGCGATCTGAATAAATCTCAGAAGACAACTTGTCCACTATAGCTTTGATTTCGCCATAAGGGCATTTCAAAGCGCCGATTCGCGCAAGACCGGGAATGGAGATCTGCCGCTGGTTGCCCAAAAGGCGGTCGATTACACTGGTTTTAACTATGTAAAATTCCCACTGGTCAAGGTCGAGCGGATTTGCCGCGGAGCGCCTCTTTTCGGCGAAAAGGCAAAATACATAAATTTCAGAACGGCGTTTCGGAGGCCCGCCGTCTCTGCCGGAATAGTAAAAGCCGTGCTCATTTTCGGAAATGTCGCAATTCAGCGTCTTGGCGATGGAAAAGGTCGGGGTCGAGAGCTTTTCGCGCTCCCAAGCCTGGAGATAGGTTGAGCATTTGACTTCGATCCTGATTGGACCATCTTTGTATGGGTAGACAATGTCGCACTCACCCCAGCCCTTTTTGGGGATGGTCATATCCATTCCGAGGGCAGTGTTGACGATAAATTCCGCCAGGTCGCCACGCGGACCGTCCGCCATGAGCCTCGACCTGGCCCACGCCCAGAAGTCCACGACCTTCGCTGTGGTCGGAGCGCCGTTGAGTACAAACGGCTCCGAGGGAGATAAGATTTTATGCTTCATTTCCATTTTGATGTCTTCATGCCGTGCAACTCATACTTGCGTTGCTGCGTTCATTATAGCGTAAAAAGCGCAAAAGCACAAGACCGCCGGGTGACGACGGTCAAAATTTGTGACGGTATAAGCAAAATAAGGCGTATCAGGCGTAATGCTCCGCAATGGCTTTCACCTCGGCGAGGTAGGGGAGGCCGAAAAGGTTTAGGTGGTTGAGGAGGTGGTAGAGGTTGTAGAGGTCGCGGCGGTTTGGATAGGAGCGGTCAATGGAGTTTACCTCGTTGTAGGCCCGGTAGAAACGCTCCGGGAAGCCGCCGAAAAGCTCGGTCATGGCGAGGTCGGCTTCAAAGTGGGCGACGTAGGTCGCGGGATCCAGGACCCAGGCTTTGCCGTCGTGGCCGCAGAGGGCATTGCCGGACCAGAGGTCGCCGTGGATGAGGGAGGGGAAGGCGGGCTCCGGGAGGAGGGAGTCGAGGCGGTCGGTGACGCGGGTGAGGTTTCGGCGGGTGTGCTCGTCTAATAGTCCCCAGGCGAGCTTCATTTGGGGCAGGAGGCGGCGGTCGCGGAAGAACGACACCCAGCTGCCTGAGGGAGCGTTTTGCTGGGGCGTGGAGCCGATGTGGTTATCGGTTGAAAAGCCGAAGCGGGGGCCGCACTTTGCCCGGTGGAGCATTGCGATCTCGCGGCCGAAGGTCTCCCAATAGTCGGTACGGCGCGGGGCTGATTCGAGGTATTCCATTATCAAAAATGCCTCGCTGTTGTCCGCTCCGACCGCCAGCGGCTCCGGTACGCCGATGGCGCCGGTGGCCCTCAGAGCATTGAGGCCATCGGCCTCGGCGGTGAATATGCCGAGGAGATCGGGGCGGTTGCATTTAAGAAAGACGCGCTCACCATTGGAAAGCGCCAACTTGTACGCGCGGTTTATGTCTCTGCCGGAAACTCTCTGTCGGTCAACGACCTTGACTGAGGGGTCGAAAAGAGTAGAGATTGCACTATCTATTGAGTTCACAGAAAGCATTGTCATCACCACAGTATCACTTTATCGTTATCCTCCATATAGACAATCAGGAAAAACAATAAAGTATTGAAAAAAATGTCGATTTGGAGCATAATAGTACCAATATAGCAGCCCTCATACAAGATATCAAGAGAGATGTATTTCTTTAGAATCCCTAAGATAGTGATTTTCAATATACCCGTTGAAAGCATGACAATAGTCATGGTATAATACACAATGTGCTAGTATATGCCAGGCTTTATGCTAATTTCATATACGGAAGGAGGAAAATCGGAGCATGTGGTGCAAGCACTGCAATTTGGAGACTAACGAGCCGACTTGCCCGGTCTGCAAACGCGAGACCTGTGAGGATGTTCCGGTAGAAATCTACTGGTGCAAAAACTGTATGCTTCCGATCATTCATCTTTCCACGGCGGCAGATAAGGGCATATGTCCGATTTGCGGGGAAGAGACTGAGTATTTGGCTTCTGATTTAAGGCCAGTTTTCCCGGAAGAACGACTTCTGCTTGCAATTCTACTCAATAAGAAGCCAGAAGAATACATGAATCATTCTGTTTGGGCAGCAAATAGCAGATATTATATTGATGGAAAAAGCCGTTCCATTTCTCTAAAAGTTTTTTCTGAGGCGGATACAGATAAAATAGCTCAGGAAGTTAAAAGACAATCAAATAAAATCGATTATACATATTTCAATCATAACATAGCTCAATTTATTAGAGCCAATCAGCATAGATTAGCCTACCTTAAAGATGAAGCATATGAGTTTATTCGCCAGGCTACAGAAAAGGTCAGTGAAGAGGATATTGTGCTTTCTTTTTCCGGAGGAAAGGATTCAACTGTAACAGCGGATCTGGTCACAAAAGCATTGAGCAATCCATGCTTGGTACATATCTTTGGGAACACGACACTCGAGTTCCCTATGACGATTGAATACGCAGATCGGTATCGCGATGAGCATCCCATGGCTATTTTTCAGGTCGCCAAAAATGATGACCAGGTTTTTTACGATGTGTGCAAGGACATTGGCCCACCTGCCCGAATGATGCGGTGGTGCTGCTCAATGTTCAAAACAGGTCCAATATCAAGAATTATTAACAGCTTATACGGAAGCCAGCAAATATTGACGTTCTATGGTATAAGAAAATCGGAATCGGTAAGCCGAAGCAAGTATAATAGAATTGAGGACGATCCTGAATCCGTTAAAATTCAACAACAGACCGTTGCTTCTCCGATTTTCTTTTGGAAGGATATCGACATATGGTTATATATACTTGCTGAAGAAATCGACTTCAATTCAGCATATAGACTTGGTTATGATCGCGTTGGTTGTTGGTGCTGTCCAAATAATAATCAGCGCGCGCAATTTCTTTCCCGAATCTATATGCCTGAAGAGTCAAAAAAGTGGCGTGATTTTCTCATTGATTTTGCGAAAAATGTCGGAAAACCAGACCCTGAAGTATACGTGGACAGTGGGAAGTGGAAGGCGCGTCAGGGAGGAAATGGACTTGCGTCAGCAAATGACGTGAAAATACGGTTTACCAACTGCACAACAGAAAATCACGCAAAGATATACCAGCTTGTCAGGCCGTTTGATGATGAACTCGTCGGGATGTTTGTCCCATTTGGCAAGGTCGCGCCGGAGCTTGGGAAGAAACTTTTGCGAGAGACTATAATACTTGATGCTCATACGAATGTGCCGATTCTATCAATCCAACCGTTCAACCAAGACGGCTATGATTACGCAGTTAAGGTAAGAACCATGAATGTGTCTGATCATGAAAAATTGCAACGCATGGCAGGCTATCAAATCAGGAAATTCAATGCCTGTAGGAAGTGCCTTAAATGCGAATCTATCTGTAGACAAGGGGCTATCTCCATTATTGGAGACAGCTACTATATCGATCCAGGTAAGTGCATCCATTGTAAAATGTGCATGACGGCCAAATATCTCGACGGCGGCTGCATGATGGATAAATATTTACGGACAAAGTAAGGACTTGGAGGACTCAGCAATGCCTATGAAATTCAGAGCTCACGAAACATTTTTTATCAGGAAGGGATGGCTCAGCAAAGGCATGCGCTGTGTAGCGGACAATCCGGAAGTCTTTATTTCCCGCGAAGAAAATCCCATGGATGTGCTCGGCATTGGCGCGAATATGGTCAAGGCGTTACGCTATTGGCTGCAAGCCGTTGGACTTACCGAAGAACCGGAAAGAGGCAGACGGTTCCAAGCCTTCACGGCACTTGGTGAATTGATTTATGAGCGTGATAGATATATCGAAGAATTAGGGACCCTTTGTCTATTACAGTATCGTCTTGCCTCTCAAAAGGATGACGCCACAGCTTGGTACTTCTTTTTCAACGAGTTTTCCGTTTCAGAATTTTCAAGGGAAGATTATGTTGTTGCCTTGCAGAAATACATTAAAATGCGCGACGGCGAGGTTGACGTTGCAATCAGGTCACTGAACGACGATTTCCAATGTATTATAAATACCTATCTTCCTCGCTATAAAGTGAATACGGTGCGAGTATCCCCTGAAAATAATATTGATTGTCCTCTGGGAGAGCTCGGCCTTGTAGATGTTCTTAACAAACGGAAAAAGACTTACAGAAAGAGCATTCCGGCCAGCAATACCCTTGACCCATATATTATGTTGGCGGTCATAGTTGACAATGCTGGAGGGAAAAAAGAAATCAGTCTGAATGAGCTATTGACGGCGCCCTGCAATATTGGAAGAGTATTTAATCTCGATTCAATCACAATGCTTGATGTGCTGTATCGAATCGAGAAACTTGGACTTATCAAAATCAACCGCACAGCAGGTCTGGACGTTATAAATATACAAGAAGAACTTGATTTCTATGATTGCGTAGAGCGATATTATGCGTCTATCAATGAGCAAGGTCAGGAGAGAGCAATATGAGAGACATGATTTCTGTCGCTTCTGGCTTCCAATATTCTGTAAATATTGGATATGATCTTGGAAGTGATGATAAATTAAGAAATTTTATCCCGACTAAATCAGCGATCAACTTGCTGGAAGATATACTCCTGAGTATATCCCCGACCTCTACTGATCGAGCCAGGGTGCTGATTGGCGCATACGGCAAAGGAAAGTCGCACATTGTACTAACGATTCTCTCCTTGCTTTTAAAGCGAGATCTCTCCCTCTTTGAGAAGCTGATGCCGAGACTCCGGGAAAATCCGAGGCTTTATCAACTTGTTTTAAATTATTATGACAGTGACAACAAGATCCTTCCGGTTGTCATCAACGGCAGTAACACAAGCCTTACCCAGGCGTTCCTGATTTCTCTGCAGCGCACACTTTCAGAATATGACCTTGTGACAGCCATGCCAGAGACAAACTACAAGGCGGCTGCCGGGGTCATTGTGCGTTGGGAAAAAGAATTTCCGGATACATATAAGGAGTTTCAGAAGTGTATTGATGATCCGGCTGAGGTGTTCATTTCGCGACTGGAGAACTTTGATGTTACCGCATATGAAGTTTTCGAGCGTATATACCCGACGTTGACGTCAGGTAGTGTTTTTAATCCCTTCCTGGGCTTTGACGTAGTCGACCTTTATGAAAGTGTTGCTAAAAGCCTTAAGTCCAAAGGTTATTCCGGTATCTATGTTGTTTATGATGAGTTCAGCAAATTTTTGGAGGCCAATATTGTAGACGCTTCTGTGAGCGACACGAAGATGCTCCAGGATTTTGCCGAAAAGTGTTGCCGCAGTGGAGATATGCAGCTCCACCTTATGCTGATTTCTCACAAGGAGATATCAAATTATATTGATAAACTCCCTAAGGAGAAGACCGATGGATGGCGCGGGGTATCCGAACGCTTCAAGCACATCCACATGAACAACAACTTTACCCAGACATATGAGATCATCTCATCCGTTATACAACATAAGGACCCGCTCTGGAATACATTCTGCGAAGATCATGAGCGCGATTTTGATGCGCTGTTCAACATATATAGAACGCACCAGATGTTCACAGATGCACAAGGGGAGATAAGCACCGCAATCAAAGGTTGCTTCCCTCTCCACCCTGTATCAACTTTTATTCTCCCTCGGCTTTCTGAGCGCATTGCCCAGAATGAACGTACACTATTTACTTTTCTGTCAGCAGAAGGAACAGCCACGCTTTCGGCCTTTTTGGATGAGTACAAAGATGACTTCTCTCTGGTCACACCCGATCAGATATACGATTATTTTGAGCCATTACTGAGAAAAGAGGTATATGCCGGAGAAATACATGACACTTTCGTCCTTACAAGTACTATTCTAAGTCAGCTCCAGGAAGGATCGATTGGCAGTAAAATAATAAAAACAATCTCGCTGATTTATATCCTTGAACAGTTCGAACGCCTTTGTCCTACTATGGAGCAAATCATAAACACATATTCGAGCTCTTATGACGTTGAGGACATTAGGCGAGCTGTCAAAGACCTTGTTGAAAAAGAGTTTGTCATTTACGTTAAGAGAGGCAATGACTATCTCAGATTGAAGCAAACCTCCGGTGTAGATATTCAACAGAAGATTCGCGATTTAATGGAGCTGCAATCCGGAAAGATTTCAACTAAGGACATCCTTAACGCATCCAATTTTGACAACTATATGTATCCAACGCGTTATAATGACGAGCACGAAATGACACGCTTCTTTTCATTCCAGTTCATATCCGGCGCGGAAGTTACAGAAAATGTAGACTGGAATATTAAAAGTGAGTCAATTAAGGCTGATGGCGTTATCTATGGTATAATTCCGGACGGCGAATCGGAGTTGACAAATATTGCAGACATTATCAGACGCACGAGCCAAGGCTGTGACAGATATATTTTTGTGCTTCCCAAGCATTATTCAGATGTGAAAGAGCTCGTTGGAGAGTACGCCGCCGTTTTGAGTCTACGCGACCAAGCAGTGGACGACCCTGTATTGTTTGATGAGTATGAGGTGGTATTCGAGGACCTGCAGGAGGTTATAAACAGCTTTATTGGCGCATACACGCGTCCGGAAAGCTATCAGTCTGTCTATATCCATGACGGAGACACACTAAATATACGGCGGAAATCCGGCTTGACCGAAACTCTGTCACGAATTTGCGACAGAGTTTATGACATGACCCCGATTATCAACAACGAATCCGTAAATAAAAACGAGATTACCATCATGGCGCAGAACAGTCGCAATAAGATCATCAGCGCCTTGTTGAGAAGTGAGCTTGAGCCGAACCTTGGTCTTACCGGGACGGGTCAGGAAGTATCTATCATGCGCAGTACGCTCCTTCGGACGGGGATTTGGAGTGAAGAGGCCGGGATTCAGCAAATAAACCTTCACCCGGATGATCCGGCAATGCGCAATATGTTGAAAACGATAGAAAACTTTATTCATGAAGCTCAACAAAATGGGCGAGTCAGCTTTTCTGTACTCTATGACCGTCTGACTTCTCCGGAAAACCACATAGGGCTGAGATATGGCTTGATTCCAATTTATGTTGCAGCAGTCATGCACAATTACCGCCAGCAGACCGTTATACATGGCCGCTTTGAACCTGTCCCGGCAAGTGCGGATGTGCTGGTGCAAATAAACAGTGATCCAAGCGGCTTTGCCCTGGAGTACTTAGATTGGAATCCGGAAAAAGAGAACTATGTCGCCCGATTGGCAAGGGCATTTGGTGAGTATGTCGTTCCCGCAGAAAAAGCAGGCAATCCTTACGACTATGTCGCGAATGCGATGCACCGCTGGCATATGGCACTCCCAAAGTATTCCAAAGAGAGCACAAAACGGCCAAGCGGAGAGAAACTCCACAGAAGACAGCTTGAAATGATAAAGCTTCTCCGGCAGAACATCAGTAGTTCTGATTTGCTTTTTAGAAGATTGCCGGAAGCAATGGACTACCATGAAAACTATGATGATGCCGCTGCAGACATTATTGATGCAAAAGGCGTTTTTGATGGGCTTTTGAACGAGCTGAAGCAAGAACTGATTCAAGAAACTAAAATGGCGTTTCTCCCCAAAAAAGACAAAAAATCCGGGAAGAACTTATCTCTGACAGACGTGGCAAAAGAATGGTGCGACCGGCTTGATCAAAAGAGCTTTGAGCAGCTTTTCCCGGATGGAACGGACCGGTTTCTTCAGCATGTAAGGGACATGACGAACGACGAGGAGCTTTTTATAACTCGCCTTGCAAAGCTGGCCACGGGACTTCGACTCGAGGACTGGGACAGCAAAACCGCAAATCACTATTCTGAATCAATTATCGGCTTTATAAAAACTGCAGAGAAGTTCCACAGTGACGCAGTCGCCGAGACTATCAACGAAACATCCAGCTATCAGGTGACCTTCGCGGATGAAGAAGGTGTCAATACGACGAGGCGGTTTGACAAGGTCGAAATATCGGCCCGTGGAAAACTCCTGTTTAAACAAATCACCGCGTCACTTGCAGCGATGGGACAGTCGATTTCTGAACAGGAAAAGAGACAGATTTTAATGGAAGTGCTAAAGAAGCTTTGCTGAGGAAGTGAAATTAAATGGCGTATTTTGATAACGCGGCTACCACATATCCGAAGCCGGATGAAGTCTATGCTTTTATGGACAGCTTCTACCGTATGTACGGAGGGAGTGCAGGCCGCGGAGAATATGCCCTTGCCAACAGCGCCAGAGGACTCATAGATGAGACAAGGAGATTGCTTCAGGAGCTCTTACATTGTTCTGCAAAGCAAGTGATTTTCACTCCAACGGCAACTATTGCCTTGAACATGATTATTCAAGGAGTGATCAGGGGGGGAGCAAAGAGCGTTTACATTAGCCCCTTTGAACATAATGCGGTCACGCGTGTTCTTTATCACTTTGAGCAGCTCGGTCAAATAACTGTTACAGAATTGGCGGTTTCTGAAACGCTTGAATATGATTTAGCCAGAATACGCTATCAGTTTGATGCTGTTCACCCTGATTTTGTGATTGTGAGCCATGCAAGCAATGTCATTGGCCTGATAGCCCCGGTGGAAGACATTTTTGCGTTAGCAAAAAAGTATGATGCTGTGACATTAGTAGATATGGCACAGACAGCTGGACTTGTTGACTTAAACGTTGGATTCGATACAATTGATTTTGCCGTTTTTGCAGGGCATAAAACGCTGCTTGGCCCAACAGGGCTATCTGGATTTTTGATAGCCCCATCGATCCTTCTGCCGCCAGTCCTGTTTGGAGGAACGGGGTATGACTCCGCAAATCAGGATATGCCCGACAGCCTTCCTGAAAAGTATGAGATGGGAACCATCAATACGATAGGCGTTGCCGGCCTGAACGCGGCCCTAAAATGGATAGACCGTCAGACAGTAGAGAAACTTTGCCAGCTGGAACAACTCCACAGGATCAGGCTTTTGGAGATACTGCGTGATTACGATTTTGTGACGACTGTAGGAGTCGTAGAAGGCCGAAAGTATGTCGGCATCGTCTCCTGCCTGATCGATGGGATCAGCAGCGACAGCGCCGGGAGCATTTTTAGCTCAAAAGGTGTTGCTGTACGGACGGGGCTCCAATGTGCGCCCCGAACGCACAAGAGGTTGGGGACGTTCCCGGCGGGCACGGTACGGTTTAGCGTAGGACCTTTCACGGATGAGAAGGATTATGCCGAGCTGGCTGCTGCCCTTGACTATATCGCTGAGAATATGTAGTGGCCGATGAACCGAGACAGATCATGAGTGGGGGTTGAATATGTCTGAAATGATCTCGAAGTTTCCGAATGAGAGTTTTGTCGATTATCTCAATACGCTTCATAACGCCAGCGCCAACAATCAGAGCGCCATCGCGGAATTGAATATCACCAACCCGTTCTTTGCAAAAACGATGGTACAGCGTGAGGTTGGCGAGTACATCAAGAAGCAGCTTGAGGGTGAGCCCCATATTTTTGTGTTAACAGGACACGCCGGAGACGGAAAAACAGGCTTACTGTATCAAACGCTGAGAGATTGGAATGTCATCAAGGCCAGGGACGGGCTGAAAACAGAGAATATCGTGGAGTCCCCAAACGGCAGGAAGGTGAACTATGTCAAAGACTTCAGCGAGCTCACCGCAGAGGATAGACGGCCAATCTTAGAAACGGCGAAAGCCGCTTGCTCCCAAGGGATAACCACCTTTTTGGTGGCTAACACCGGACCGCTCATCAAGACCTTTGATGAGTGCTTTTCCGATTCGACATCCGCCTTGCTCCTTGATGCGATCGACAACAACGATGGGCAAACCAAACTATATGACGGGATACCTGTTGCGGTTATCAATGTGGCGACGATAGATAATTCGACGTTTGTAAAGCCCTTTCTACATAATCTCCTGTCGGAGGAGCTGTGGAGTCCCTGCAGTACCTGCGGTAAGAGGGACTATTGCCCCATCTATTCCAATCGCAGATTAATGAATCAGTCGAGTGACCGAATCGACGATTTCATAACGAAACACTATATTTTTCAACAGGAGTATGGCGAGAAGTTGACCATCCGCCAAATTGTAGGGCATCTCAGTTTTACCTTAACAGGCGGTTTAACTTGCCAAGGCGTATCGAATAGCAAAAGTGCCCTGTTTAAGTTCCTCTTTTCTAACAACTTCTTTGGATATAAGGGTATACATATCAACCGAGAATCGCTGAATATGAGGGCCGTTGCGGATATCGCCCGAGCTGCTTATGACCAGAAGCGGCTCAGGGCGGATGAATCCTTGTTCATTAAGCGGGACCTGGCTGGTATTTTTACGAAGTATATCGCAGAGCTTCTTGATAGAGAAGGGGAGCGGTTGCACTATAATGAAGACTGGCAGCGAGCCGTGCGGCGGGCATATATGTTCTTGAACATTGACACCTCTGAGACGAGCCGAAAAGAGATGCTGCAGGACGTTTTTTCTTACTGGTTCCCGCGTTATTTACAGCTGAGAAGCGGAGCGCCGGCTTCGGGCGCCGACAAAGAATTGGTTCAGGACGCTCTTCAGATGATTTTTACGGAATCCATTTCCGGAACAGAAAAAGATATTCCAATCACAATGAAACGTGAAAATGGCGTCTCTCAGAGCGTCCAGTTAGTCTATGATTCGATCGTAAAGAAAAAAGTCAGGATAGAGCCTAAAGCGGTTTCAGATTACAGCAAAAGCAAACGGTATTTGATTTACATTTCCGTTGAGGGGGAGCGGGTCAATACACAAATTTCCTTACCCATGTTTGATTATTTTGAAGAGATCCGGCGGGGGGCTATTGCGACAAATATCGATCCGATGCTCTCCCAGGGGATTGACAGCCTGAAGGCGCAGATCATTTCGCTGTTTGATGCAGATAGATCGGAAATTGAACTCCTTACCCTGACGGGCTCCAGATGGGAATCTATCATTGCTGAATACGAAGCGGGTGATTGGAGAATTGTTTGAGGAGGACAGCCAAGGTGAAAGTAAAATATCCGTTGAACGGTTCCTGCGAAAACTTGGAGAATCCTGCTATACGGATCTACGGCAACCGTTTTCACAATGACCAGTCTCTATATGAATACCTGATCGAGTTTTTGCTGGTCTTCTCCTCCGCGAAAGCGCCTGATGGCACAGGAGAGATGTCGTTCCATAGCGATGAGCCCTTGTACTATTATGTGAAACCAAGAAATGGGCTTCGTCGGTTTATTTTCTTTGATCAAGCCAAACGGACAAAAAGGATCCCCGGAGACGAAAGAGCAAACGAGAGTATCAAGGGGATTTTACTGAAGCATATAGAAGCGGATAAGGAGAGCGAAAAAGAGGAGTTCCTCAGCGCCGTCCAAGACCTGTTTCGGGGTTACGCCGCTGTCCTCAAGAATCGCTCCTGGTGTGCGCAGGCCCTTCTCCCTCTTTGCCCAGAGATGATCTTCTGCGAGGAGATGCCTAATGATAAAAAACGCTTAAAATGGGAGAAAGGTTCAGAAGCTGACAAGGCCGCATTCCGGAAAAAGTATTCTGGAGATGTTGCTGCCGGATATTCCGTTGAGGATACCTTTTTTGACTCTTCCTTTGACCTGACCAGGCACAATTTCTTGGCCCGCGGGGGAGAGGTATTTTATCTGCACCTGTTACAGGTCCTCAAGGATGACCCTGAGGCAAAAGAATGGCTCCAATTGTTGCTCGTTAATCTTCTTACCGACAAGAGTTCAGATTTTTCTCAACTGGCCAATTGGATACAGGGCACATGGGAGAAGGAGAAAAATATTGATCCTAACCACCTTGTGACGAAGATGAATATTGGCTGTATTCCTGCAGGAGCGTATCTTAAATCCGGTAAGTTTGCTGTAGAGGAACTGACCTGCTTCTTGTCCAATGAGCTTCACCCTGTTAAGCGTGTGGAATTGCTTGCCAAGGGGATTATGTTGCAGATCATGCGAATGCAGGTCGAACAGACGGAAGAATATCTTTTCAGAGAAAGATTGCCCTGGATCATCGATATGCGCAGCGCCGGGAATAAAACGGTCAAAAAACTCTCTTCCCAGAGCTTCATCAGGATATCAGAGGCGATCATGAGCGCGATTAATCAGGAAATCATCAACAGTCGAGATCCGCACAAGGAAGGGTATGATTTGACAGAGGAGTATAAGCTCTTTGTCAAGGCGAGAAAAGAATCGTTGGATATTTTTAAGAGCAAAGGGAAAGAAATACAGTGTATTATCCCTTTAAACGGGCCGGATGAGCGTTTCTCCATTTCGGAAGATGTGATTAAATTCTTAGTGCTCTCTTTAGTCCCCGCCGGAGGAAAAATGGATTTAGACAGTTTTTTGGAAAAACTGTATGATCATTACTCCTTCGTAATTGGTCCGAACGAATATAAACGCTGTCAAATGACTGATGAGCTTGATAAGGGCCTCTCAGACAGTTTCACTAGCAATAAGGTGGCCTTTCAGAAGTTCCTGAAGGATGCCGGATTCCTCCGGGATTTATCGGATGCTACTTCCATTGTTGTAAACCCATATAAGGGGGTTGAAATAGAGTGAAATACATCGTTGACACAATCATCAAAACCATTAGCAGTCAAAATCCCCGGCCGAATGAGCAGCTTCGCATTCGCATAAGCGGATTTGAGGATGTGAGAATTTATGAGGCTGTCGCAAAGCGCCTTCATGATACCTATGACGGGAGACTTGCCGTCGAGACGAGACTGTCAAAAGAGAAGTGTAATGAGTTTAAAAAAGATTCTCAATCGAACCAAACAGCCATGCTCTCATTAGAGGCGCATGGTTGGGTCGCCATGAAGAATAGCCTCACCTACTATAGAAACCTTCCGCTGAGTGAGGCTCAGTTGATCGTGATCATGGGCACCGAGGCGGTGGACGATCAGGGCGGATTAAGTGACTTTTATTATCTTGACCCTGAAAAGCTGGTTTCTGAGCTTGTCCCGAATTACTATTTAGCGTTTTCACCTATTGCGGGCGGGTGGACCGATGACGAGAAGAAATGCGTCAATAAACTGTATGGTGATTTGTTTTCCCTTGTGCCGATCAACCTCTGCAAATTCAGTGATTTGGCAGATTCATGGGGAACGCTATCTACTATAGAGGATTTCGTTGAAAGGTTTTTTGAGCAGCTCCCGTTGTGGGGCTTATGCCGTGTTCGAGACACGCTTCCAACGGTCAATCAAATCATCAAGACCGGCAGGAAGAACCTGCTTCAAACGAACTATGACTTTATTACCCGTAAACTGTTTGCAAAAATGACGATCAAACAGTTTAATAATTATTTAAATAAAGTTGAGTTATATCAGAACGGCACAGAAACGAACAAGGAGAACACAAAAAAGTACCCTGAGGATTGGACAGGCTGGTCAAATCAGAGCGTAAAGTCCCTACTGACATATTCCAATTCCCTCTCTCAATTTATCCGCGGAGAGAACATAGAGGAAAACCGCAGGCAGCTCCAAGGAGTGGATTTTGCCATTACGGAGTACGTTCTGGGAATCACACTGCCTGATGTCGTTGTTCACAAGAAAAAGAAGTTGTCCGTCACTGGTGACCCCTATTTCGCTTTTTTAAAGGCGATATGCGCCTCAATTGCCTGTGAGGATACTGAGCCCTTCGACACGATCAGGGTAAAGGTATCTTCAATTGAGCTGGCCGATGCTGTCGACTCGCTGATAGATGCGGATGAATCGGCGCAATTAGCAACTGCCTGGAAAAAGGTATGTTGGTTTGCCGGGGGAGTCATCGAGTATATCAATAGCATCGGATTTGAGGTCAATGGAAACGAAATAAGCATCGAGAGCGATGATTCTTCCCCATTTGACTCAAAATGTGTGGAGCTTAATATCTCAGAGGGGCTCATTTCTACAGCGGCGGCCAGCAAAAAGCTGGACAAAGTGAGTTTTGAGGTGGCTCACTACCACCAGGGGAAGTCCACGGACATTCGGCACAGCTTTGAGTGGACCTTTACCCTTCACGACGATTGGGTCATCGCCTTTGACCAGATGTGCTTGCAATACGAGCAATGGGATGAAGATCAAATCGACGCAGCCGTACCTGTGTTGACGGTAGACAAGTATGAGGCTTTGATGAACGCGAAGAGCGAAGAGGAGTTCCTTGACGTCTTTGAGTTATCCTCCCTCTCCTTTGACTTGAACCTAAGCGCCGAGGCGCAAAAACAGCTTGTGCCCGATGGGACGATCGAATGGCGTGCGGAGTATTCAGCCCTTGGCCGGAGCTTTGTGAGTTTTTGCAGGAGCCTTACCAGCGTTGGATTCTACGCGGATATTCTTCAAAACCAGAAGGGCGAGTGCAAAGCCAACCGGTTTATTGACGGATATGTCAAACTCGGCGATTTGATCGTGAACAGTACCTTCACTCAGAAGTCAGAGTGGGTGATGGATTATTTTACCCATGCTTTTGCTATTGAAAGTTCTACAAGAGCGATCACAACTGGTGAAAACGATACCGGGTGTATCATTCCGCCCTTCCACCCCGCTATACTGCAAAAAATGATTGATAGGGTCGTTTTTGTGGCGGATGGGTGCCGTGAATGGCTTCATGATAACGAGGAGATGCACGCCTCGTTTGATAAGATCTGTTCCATGGTGAATGAGCTGGCTCAGCTGTCACAGATCCAAGAGGGGGTTGACATTTTCCCCAGTATAAAGGGTACATTTTTTGGAACAACACAGGGTTTTGCCAACTACTGCATTTGCGGGGAATGCGAAAGATCTTCTAAAATGCGGATGACAGCCCTTATGAAGAAAGACGCCGTGTTTGACGATGATTTTTCTGACGGAGCTCTCAAGACAATGAACGTCTCAGCAAAAATGTTTGCTGATGTTCTGGAGACGTACAAAAAGGCACTGCCGAACTATTCTTTTAATCTCTCCATAGCGGTGATCAATCCAGAGGACCTGCAGCCAATCATTGCGGCTCTCTATCAATATATCAGCACAGTAAAGAAAGAGCCCGGAGCAGATGAAAAAGCCATTCAAATCAGATTGCATGTCCTTGTTCGTCCTAAAAACAAGGGGGGGAAGAACTATCTGTCCTACTGGGCAAATACGTTCTTCAATCAAGATGAAAATGTCGATTTGAAAATCTATCTGAACGAGTGGAATAACAATGACGACCTTGAAAAGCTGTTGGACACGAATCTGGACCTGATTTTCCTGATGGATGTGTTGGTGCTGAACCAACTGCGATTTGTGCGGCAAAATGCGGAATCGAGTGGAAGCGGGCTCAGCGACTGCCGGTTTCCCATTGTGTTTAAACCGGCACCTGTTTCGGTTGCATATGTCAAGAGAAGTATCGAGCTGACACAACAACAATTTGGCGCGGCAACGATCCACAGTCAGGTCGTTTACTACAGGGAGACCTACGAGTCATTCCCTTACCAAAAACAGCTTGTCGTTCGAGAGGCGAGTATTGACAAAGAACGCAAGGACTTGATTGTGATGCTCCACCGAAAATCCAATTGGGTAGTTTGTGTGGACAGCGGGATGGACGGTGCATTGCTCCGAGACAGGGAAGGCAAAAACCAGGATTATTCTATTATCGGCTTCAGCACAGGTAAGGGGCCGCATGGGCAATATAACCTGACGATAACAGCTAGAAATTCTATTATCAACGCTGTTGAGGCAAAGCTAAAAAGGAGACTGCAAAAGTCCTTTTCCTGGGACAAGTTGAAAACGACGGTGGCGGCTCGAGTCTGCATGGATGAGGCCAGGAATCTGGACGGGGTGAGTTTGCTAAGTGCCATCAACCCGAAAGACGAAAACATCCATGAGTTTTTGGCCTATGTCCTTACTTCTCTCCAGGCGAAAAAGGAACGCAGCGCATCAGCTCTGCAGGTCGTGGTTCATCTCGATTCCTATCAGCACTGGTTTGAGAGCAACATCCTTGAGGAGAAGGTCGAGAACAGATCAAGACCTAATTTCCTTCAAGTGTCGGCGGACATTGGCGACGATGGCAAAATCCATCTTGACGCAACCGTCATAGAATGCAAAATCGCAAAATATGACAATGCGGAAGAGCGAAAAGCCGATGCGATCCAGCAGGTCAAACACGGGATAGAGCATCTTTCAAAACTGTTTGACCCAAGATCGACGTCCATTCGCCGCCGTTATTGGTTCGCACAATTATATAGAGCTTTGGCCTTTTCGCAAATCACGTTCCAATCGGATACGCTGGCGTTTCAGCGCCTTTCCGAGCAGATGCGAGACATTCTCGAGGGCAGCTTTGAGATCTCTTGGTTCGGGAAGATCATGGGCTATTGGAAGGATATGCCCGGAGAGAATGAGATCATAACCACCATGTCCATGGTCCCCATGATCAAGTTACATGAGGTTCCGCAAAAAAGGATCCAGAGGATACTCCTTGATGATGACGATGCTGCGGTCGAGTTTGTGTCAGTTGTCGAGGAGGACGAAACAGATATCCCCGAGGAAGAGGAGGACGAGAGCGTTTCCGTTCAAGCCGCCCATGAAACAACTCCTGCGAAAGAGACTGCGGAAGAGGTTTCGACAGACCTGAGCGCGACAAACGAAAACAGTTACTCCGGCGAGACTGCCTCTACCTCTCAGGAAGAAGAGAAGGCCCCCGTGCTTGAACCGGTATTGGATACGGGAAAACAGCCGACGCCCCCCTCCCAAGCTAAAACTGAGAAGCCTGAAGTTATCCAGAAAAGAGCTCTGGAGGATGTCAGAGTATTCATCGGAAAGGACAAGGCCGGGAATAAAGTCTTTTGGGATTTTGGCCATCCGAAACTTGCTAACCGCCATCTGCTCATAACCGGCACTTCCGGCCAAGGAAAGACCTATAGCATTCAGGCCATGTTGAAGGAGCTGGCCGAGAACGGTATCTCCTCTGTGATTTTTGATTACACAGAGGGATTCCGCGAGGACCAGCTTGAACCGGCGTTTAGAAACGCTTTGGCAGATCGAATCTCTCAACAGGTCGTTTATGTGTCGGGGATTCCCATTGATCCCTTCAGACGTCATGAGATCGAGATCGGAGATTTTAAGGTGCCGGAGAAGGTTTCAGACGTCTCTCAGAGGATCGCCGCCATCTTCACACACGTCTATAACTTTGGCGAACAGCAATTTGGCGCTATATACTCAGCGTGCAGTGACGCCATGAACACCTACGGGGACCAGACAGATATATTCAAATTTAGGGAAAAACTCAAGGAGCTGGGCAATCCTGCCGCAAAATCGGTCCTGACAAAGATGGCCCCGTTCTTTGACAGCGTGGAGTTCCAAAAGGATGCCGAATTTGACTGGAACTCAGTTATCCGCTCTGATGGGTCAATCATCATTTTCCAGTTGACGCATTATGTGAGGGAGATCCAGGTGATCATCACGGAAATGATGCTGTGGGACGCTTGGCATTATTTCAAAAAGAATGGTGATAAGAACACGCCCTTTGTAGTGGTGCTTGACGAGGCGCAGAACCTCTCCATGAAAGACGGTTCTCCCGCGGAGGTCATCCTACGGGAGGGAAGGAAATTTGGCTGGTCAGCGTGGTTCGCTACGCAAAGTCTGAAATCACTGTCGGAAAATGAGGTAGTCAACCTCCGCCAGGCTCCATTTTCACTCTATTTCAAGCCTACGGATGATGAGATCCTTAAGATCGCAAAGCAGATCGATCCCACATCCAGCAACAGCTGGGTGACCCAGATCAAGGGATTGCACAAGGGGCAGTGCGTTGTAGTTGGTGACCGAGTTCGCACGGATGGTACTTTTGGTACATTCAAGCCAACGGTCACGAATGTCACGTCATTTGAAGAAAGAGAACATGAAGAAGTATAATTTGAACTTTCATCAAACTTTTCCTCCAACAGCCGAGTACATTACGCGGCTGTTGGAGGTGTGCGATCATGGAGAAGCCCTCACAAAAGAACAAATCTCCGAGCTTACGGGGATACCGACAGGGACAAGCAGCGGGAAGGTCGAGCCACATATCTGCTACGGGGAATATATGGGCCTGTTGCGGGATGACCGTGCCGAGGGAAAACACCTTTTGCGGCTGACGTCTCTTGGTAAAGAGCTTCTGGAGCAGGATCCTGGTCTGCGAGAAAAGGTATCGACCGCCGTTTGCCATGCGAGGATCACATCCCGTTACGGCGGTGCGACACTTTGGACAGTGATCATAAAGGATATATTCCCAAAATACCCGCAGGGGATCAGCGATGCGCTTCTTAAGGATGAACTGGAAAAGAGATATGGCATGCCCACGAAAACCGGTCCCTTCTTCAGCTCCTACTCTGGCATGTTCGATAACCTTGCACTGTTCAATAAAACGGGAAACCTGGTCGGCTTGGGCAGCGGGATTATAGATAGGGAATTGCTCTACGTTTACGCTTACGCCCTTTTGTATGAGTGGGAAAACGCATTTCCGGACCAGGTGGAAATCACCGCACCGGAGCTGGGCTCCCTGAGTATTGCTGAGACATTTGCCTTTTCGGGAAAAGTGTTTTACGAGGTCATTGAGCTGCTGGCAGAGAAGGGGATCGTTCGCTTCAACCGTCAACTTGCTCCGTATACCCTTTTGCGTTTGCGTGGTTCAGAGGATATAATACCGTCCCTTTATAGCGAACTTTGCTGATGAGTGGGAGGCCGTAAATATGAGATTTGGCGAAGTATTGTCTTTCCGAAAAGATATTTTCTTTGACGGAGCCGTACAGATCGATTGGTTTTATAACCCGGTACGGACGAAGACCGTTGCGGAGAACTTTGTATTCCACGGCAGTGAATACTTTGGCGTAAGTGATTCGGGTGGCAAAAAACTGACCGATACGGTCCAGTTTGTCCATGACATCGTCATGAAAGTATCTGACGACCAGCATGTGAACCCTCTTTCCCTTGCTATAGCTGGCTATGGCACCGGAAAGTCGCATTTGGCGGTCACACTGGCGGATCTGCTCTCTGGTGAAGACTATCAGCCTGATGTCCATAGGACCATCATCAAAAATATTGCGGCAATAGATGGGCAAAAGGCCGCCTTGATCGCTCAAGCCACCGGGCGCCCTAACCTGGTATTGGTTCTCAACGGGATGAAGGACTTTAACCTCAACTATGAGCTGCTCAGAGCCGCACAGAGATCACTTCGCCTCTATGGTTGCTCTGATGACAATTTGAAAAAACTGAACCGAGCGATAGAAACGGCATTCCGCTTTTTTGAGCGCAATGCCTCCTCCTTGCTCGGCCTGTTTGAAGAAAAGGCCCGTTCTTTCGGTTATTCACAAACGGGTCAAGAGTTGGTTGATATACTGCGTCTACAGCTTGGTGAGGAAGAATCGGCGTTTGATGTGATCAACGCTGTCTACAATGAAATAAATGGCAACGAGATCCGCTGGGATGAGGGGGTTTCCGCGACCTCAGTTTTAGAGACCTTGCTGAGTGAATACTGCGGGATCAGCGGCCCCTTTAACAAGATCGTTCTCATCTTTGACGAGTTTGGAAGATATTTAGAGTATGCGTCTGCGACCACGACAGCGCGTTCAGGAGATTCCGCTCTTCAGCAGATTTTTGAGTGCGCCCAGAATGCGGAAGGGGCCATTCAAGTCGTTAATTTCATCCAGTCCGATATTAAGAGTTACCTGCAGCGCGTCGATCAGACGAGCAACATCAGCAGATACATAGGCCGGTATGACGCCAGCGATAAATATTATCTCTCATCAAACCTGGAAACCGTTTTTGCCAACCTTATTCAACGTGTTGATAAGGATGCCTTTGGAAGGACGATCCGTCCTTGGCAGCAGGGGAGAGAGGCCCTTTGGAATGATATTTTCAAGGACATGAATCGCTGGCTTCCCACCAAGGGTGTGTGGAAGGACTACTCCTTGTTCCGCCAGGTCGTTGTTGAGGGGATATATCCCCTTCACCCCTTGGCGACTTACATGCTGTCACAGCTATCAGACTATTTACAGAACCGCTCCTCGCTGATGCTCCTGGGGCGATATGTGAACGAGTATGAAAATACAGAGCTCACCCCAGAAGCGATTCCTTTAGTCTACCCCGAGACCTTGCTGTCGGGGGACTTATTTACGGAGATGCTGTCCGCAGAGGAAGAGGGACGGCAGTACAGCCAGCACTGTATTCGATACAGTAACATCCTCCGAAAATACGAGGATAAGCTGTCTGACCATTCTAAGATGATCCTGAGAGCGAACCTTGCTATGCGCATCCTTCGCTGCAGGATCGACAGCTATGAGGACGTCAAGCACGCAATCAGTATTTTTTCTGGACTTGATCAAGGGGTCATCGAGGAAGAACTCGTATGGCTTGAAAACGAGTATGCGATCCTCGGATACGACGAGCACTCATACTGCTTCGATTTTTTGGAGGACTCCAGTGGTGCCCATGATTTCAAAACGTTTTTCAAGCGGCTTCGGGCAAATACAGCTTTTTCATACAGTGTACTTGAAGAATCGAAGATCCGGGAATGGGCCGATGTCCTTACGCCCCAGACATCCAATTTTGCCGCGAAACACAAGATCAAAACCAACGAGTGGCAATATGAGCAGGATCTCTTCTCAATAAACGAACTGTCGGAACCCTTTGTTCAGACCTGCATAGAGGCCTGGAAAGCGGCCATCACTCCTGATAAACTGAAAGGAAAACTGATTTGGCTTTACCTGAACAGGGATTCAGCAAGCAATGCGTTGGAACTGGCCTGTTCTCTGGCTAAGAAGGTCGAGGGAACACCGATCGTGTTCATGCTTCTGAATGATACAGAGGACAGACTAAACAACGCCCTGTGCGACTATCTCGCTCTGCAAGCTGTCTCAGAGGCTGACCGACAGAAATATGGCCGCCATTATATTGATAAGCTCGAGCAAACGGAAGAGAATATCAAAAATGCCTTTGATCAACTGAAAAAGCAGAGACAAAGGATCACCGGGCACGGCGTACAAACTCTCGAGAGCCGTTTGGCGGTCGCATTAACAGATATCTTTGAGAACGTTTACCCGAAGGTCATCCCCTTTGATTTTGACGGATTTGACAGCAAGCAGCCCGGAAAAGCGAGAAAAGCATTTTGTTCCATCGTCCGTCTGCTCCTATCGGGGTCGGTCAACGGAGATACGATCCATTCGTTTCCCTCCGAAGTCAGGAACCGTCTTGAGGCGACACTTTTTCATACAGGTGCTTTTTCCTGGAAGGTCATTAACGCAAATTATCAGATCATCCCTCCCGAACAGAAAAATGTGCGGGCTGTTTATGAGGAGATCGTTGATATGCTTCCCGAGGGAAACGAGATCCCTCTGGACAGATTGATCGCCAAATTGGTCGCACCCCCTTACGGCCTGAATGATTACGTCTCCGTGTATTTGCTGTTTACCCTGTGCGCAAATATGAGCTATTGCCTGCGTGTAGTGGTGAATGGAGCAGTATACAGCATTGCGGCATGGAGAGATGAAGTTATACAGGACAGCAAAATCGACCTGGGGACAATCAGGAAGTCCACATTGAAGCGAGTCAATGCCGGCGCAGTGGCTGACAGCTTTTTGCGGATGTTTGCTCGGATAGATAACAATGTGGATATCGGCCAGGTTGACGCGCTTTCACAAGAGTTGGAGACTTTGAAGCGGGCGGAGAATATTCCGGAAGCCCTTAATGCTCAGTACCAGCTTGCGCTCAATAAGATCCAGGAAGGGCGCCGTATCAAAAAGAGATGGGATGGTCTCAAAGATGAAGTGAATGAAAAATACGGTGAATTTCTGGACAAGAGAGATGTCTATTCCGGGCTGTTGGCGATTCAGAAGCTTGGAGGCATGTCCTTCTACAATTGTTTTTCTGATTCACCATATGCGATGACGGAGGAGCAGAGGAACGAGATAACATCCCAGAGACAAGAAATAGAACAATTTGTAAATCCCTTCCTCCAGGGGTGGATCTTAGAGCAACGTTGTAAAGGCGTTGAGAGCATTTCTCAATATCGAAAACATATGGAAAGGCTCAAGAATCTTCTCCAAGATGTGGGCTACGATACAGCTGCTAAACAGGTAAAGGACAGGGCCGAACAGGAGTTGAGCAACGTTGAGAATATCAGGGCCCGTCAGCAGCTCCGCTCTAACTGCTCTGATTATCTGCAAAACTGTGTTGTCAAGGCTGTGGTCCCCTATACTCGCCTGGTTGAATGGAAAAAGCAGGGGGAGGTGTTGCTGGGCCAAATCCAGAAGTTTTCCGCTTCTCTGGGCAGTGAAGCGGAAGGAATAAATAAGAATATTTCCAATCGGGTGGCTGAGGTCGATAAGTCCATTGAACGGATCAAGAAGGATATGAATGACATCTATGATGACATTTATTCCGTTTCCAGCGTCGAAGACATCAGCGATATGATCAGCAGGATTCAGCAGGTTTGTCAGAAGGGGATTCCCTCGACGGACATTGCGGATTTTGAAGAACTTAAGAGTACGCTTGAATCCTTTTTGACTGACATCAGGGCTCTTTCGGACTGCCAAGAGGATTGGGAGGCTTTCAATATAGAGCATGATGAGCTGATGAGGAAGTATGCGGATAATGAATATGATTTCGATGTTGTCTCCATACTTGAGCAAGTGTCCGCTGCCATTCAAGATTCGCTCAAAAAACGTGATGTTGACTGGTCTGCAAAATACCTATCTAAGGCTCTGAACAGCCGTGTGGATCTGCTAGCCTGGGTAGACGGCACTCGAATGACTCCCAAGTATCTTTCCGAAGAGACGAAAGCCAAGTTCTTAGAACGCAGTAAAGAGGTCGCCGAGCGCCTGAGCAAAGCTAAGATCGACGACGTGATCTATAGCTTTATCAAACTGGAAGAGAAGGAAAAGGAGCTGTGCTTTGACCGCCTGATAGAGATATACCAGAACCATGATACAAACGAGCCAAACGTTATCGAAGCCACCATCTCGCGGAACAAGAAATGGGACCTTGAGGAATGGGTCGTACTGGCCAAGCTCTATTTCGAGAACAGAGGAAAAACTCGCACTGAACTCGCAGATGAACTATCTGCGCTCTCTGCGATGCTGGTCCGTAGAGCGGACATCCTCGAAATAGAGCATGACGGGAAATACCGGAACGTCAATGGCCTTGCCATGCAACTTGACCGGATCAAGTACATTGATACAAAGGGCGAGAGAGGACTATCCGCCTACAGCGAGTTAGCGGAGGCAGCCGTCTCCATGTACCATGTTGACCGGGAAGGGTTTGAGCTGATCGCCAAGAAATGTTGGGAGAAGTATGAAAAATGATTCGATTCCACAAAAACTTTTACGTCTATCATGCAAGAATGGTTCAAGTGGTGTAGTGATGATTTGGGTCAAAACCACTGTGCTGCGCTGGATGTGTTGATATCTGAGAGGCAGTGATCAAAATGAGCTTAAATTGCAATTGGGGAAAAAGATGTGCTACTATCTGAATAAAGGAGCTTAAGACCTTCAGGCTTGCGTTATATTTTGAAAATAATACCGGTTTACGGTGATGCTTTGCGTATTAGGGTAACTCTGTAATCTTAAATTTCTATATTGAGAGGATGAAATAGATGAAAGAAATAAAATGCGAAATAAAACAGAAAGAAATAGATAAGGAAGAAATCAGCAAGTTGAAGAGTCAGATATGGTTGACGAGAATGTCTCGAATTAACGCAGAAAAGCGAATGCTTCATAATGAGAACTTTGTTCAAGGGATAAACATATATTATTTGTGCGTTATTACTCTGGTATCAATTTGTCTCCTCAGATGGAAAGAATCTAATCTTGATTTACTTGTGACATTTATGTCAGTGGCGCTTCTAGTTGTAATCCTTTATTTAAAGAGCTTAAGATTTTCTGAACGTGCATTGGACTTTCACAAACTATATCCCAAACTTCAACAATTAGAGTTTAGACTGGAGAAAAAAGGAATAACAGATGAAGATATTGAAGATGTTAAAAAACAATATTCAATATTAATGGCTAAAGGGGAAAATCATATTACTTATGATTATTATAAAGCGATATATGATAGTACTGGAGACTATCGGGAAAAGAATTGTACGTCAAAAATATGGTGTGGATTTTGGCGAGGAAAAATTTGGCGCGGTCTAATAATGATGGCAGTTGTTTTGTTCCCCATTTTAATTGCTCTACCATACTTTCTGCACTTGAAATAAGTAAGGAGTATAGGTGACACTTTTTGTAAAGCCCATAAAAACGGCGCTCCCGCTGTTATGATGGGTTTACCTATTGAAAAACATTAAAAAAGACGGCCGGTGATTTCTCACAGGCCGTCTTTTGATATTTTCAAATCGCCTTCATCAGAAACAGCTCCATCGGCTGTGCGTGACCCGGAGTGTTCAGAACCAGGTCGCCGCAGTCGTGGTAGCCGAGGGCGCGGTAGAAGTGCTGGGCCGATTCGTCCACTTGTGTGGAGGTCAGGACCAGGTCGAAACCTTGGGCGCGCATATCTGATTCCCAAAACTCCATGAGGGCTCGGCCACAGCCGGTGCGCTGGTGGGCGGAATCCACGTAGAGCAGGGTGCAGGAGGGGGTGTTGTCCCAAAAGAGGTTGTACCTCAATATCCCAACGGGCGTGGTGTCCTCAGTGAGGACATACGCCCGTTTTAAATTTACCTTGTTCTCAAACTCCGCCTCCGACAGGTGCCGGTCGAGGCTGAACCAGAAATCCCTGTCGCTCATTTGCGCGTATCTGATTTTCCGCATATGTGAACCTCCTGAATGTCAATAGTAAAATCCTTTCCGGCGCAGGAGCTTGCAGAAGTCGTAATACTCCCCGGCGGGTTTGTCGAAGGGGAAGGAGAAGGCGAAGCCGATCTCTCGCTCATCGGAGGCGCGGATCGCCTCGCGCATGGCATCGACGCTCCCGTCGGGGCGGTAGTATGTGTCGTAATAGTGCTCCACGCCGAAGACCTCCACGGGAATGCCGTCGAAGATTCCCATGTCCAGAGCCAGGGCGTCGTCTCGTTTCAGCCTCGCGGTGACGGTGACCTCGGCGGGCTCGATGTGTATCTCGCTGAAGCCCTTCACGGTGATGACGGGGACGGGGAAGCGGTCAATCTGCCACGTCCCATCGGGCAATTCGTGCTCGTGACCGCTGTACCAGCCGGCATCGACCTGAAAGATCCTGTGCGTCAGCGCCACGGCGATCTGCGTCATCTTTGAAGACAGCTCGGAGTACATCTTGTTGAGCTCGCGCCGGAAGTCCTCTGTCATTTCAAACATCGTCTGCCTCCTCAAAAGTTTTTAGAAAAAGTTCGCATTGGAACCCTGAAATCAGAAAATAAATTCGATTTTTAAGAAACAGGGGCATAGAAATGAAAATTTTTTCACAATAGGGGATTGAGATTGTGCGGCGGGGTTGGAGGTATACAAAAAACGAATAAATTTTTTTCAAAAATCAAGTACGCTTTTGGGCCTTGGGAGTTGTGGTAATAGGAGTGAGGGGGAAATCACTCCGCCGTGTCGGATTTCCGCTTTCTGCTCCGGCTCACGTTCTCCACGTTACGGCACGACGCCGAGCAATACTCCGCTCTGGTGCCGTGGGTGAGGAGAGGGGCGCCGCAGTGTTTGCAAAGGCGCACGGCGGGCTTGGGGCAGGTCAGCATTTCCATCATGTAAAAGTCGACAAGGCTCTTGAGAGAGTCGTACCAGACCCGCCGCCGGCCGATGCCGCCGCATAGCTCGTACCGGAGCTCCACGTTGCCGTGCAAAAGCACCATGTCCTCTCCGGCCTGGGCCCGCCGCATCAGGTCATAAAGCTGAAGCCCGTATCTCCCGTACCACACCACGGCCTCGGAGTTGTAGTAGTCCGGGTGCAGGACCGGCTCTCGATTATCCTGAAGCGGCAGCTCATCGACGCGCTGAATACTCACCCTCCGGCTCTGCCGCCGCTGCTCCTTCGGAAACAGGCGGAACAGGTCAATGTACTCCCTCTGCGTCGCGGCCTTCCGGCCCAGGATGTTCCCGGCGTAGAACTTCACGGACTTGTCGTCGTAGGTCTTCTCTACCAGCGCGTCCTCAAATCCCAGCAGTCCGAATCGGATGCAGAAGCTCTGGACGTCGCGGGAGTAGTCCTGATGCTTTTCATACTTACGCCCGATGCGCAGAAGCTCCAGCACGATCTCCGGCATGACCTCCATCGGGTCATACTCTCTGCTGTACACGTCCAGGTTCCCCACCACGCACAGCTCGTCCCGGTGGTTGTATTCCAGACTGTAATACCGCCCGGTGCTCCAGCGGTCAACGTACTCGTCCCGCACAGATCAACATCCTCTGCTAATAGAAATGAAATGATACTATTATCCTATCACACCTTGCCGCAAAAGTCACGGGGATTTTTTCAGACGCCGGAGATATTGGCGGGGCGTGATTCTCCGTCGAACCTGATAAAAATGAGTGGCCTAAAATGTGCAGGTCTACAAAAACATAAGTTTTTTCTGAAATTCCTTGGTCACCACCCTTCCGTTTCGGGAATAGAGGTGAGAGGACTTTTTTCGGTCATGGTGCAGAGAAGAAAAAATATCAACACCCCCCTCATTTTGGCGCGTAGATGTCCGATGAATAGTGAGGGGATACGAAGGCGGTGGAAATGAATTGATGCATTTTTTGTAAGAGAAGGTTATAGATACGAGAAAAATTCGGCAATAGGGAATGGGGAGGGAGAGTCGGTGATGTCGCCAATGAGAATATAAAATCCCGAAAAATTTTTTCAAGGCAGGGTGTGATTTGAAGTAAAAATGTCCGTAGTAAAGAGAGGGGTATAAAGATCAGAGAGGATAAATTGATGCGATTATTGAATTAGAAGGTTGACGATGCGAAAAAAATCGGGCAATAGGGAAGTAGGAGGATGAGTTGCGATGGTGGCGGAGGCAAGGCCCGGATGGGGTGTGAAGTCAGGAGCTCTGAATTGGGTGAGGAAAAAATCAAAATTTTTTCCGAGAGGGGGGTTGTGGTTTGAGGTGAAAATGTCCGTTGTTGGGTGAGGGGGTATTCAAAAACAATGACGCAATAAGCAAAAAGAGGAGTGAGAGCTCGATGAGTGATCGGCATGGGTAGTCGCGGAGGCGAGGACGGCTGACGATTCGCTCCGTTGGTACTGTCAGTGTCGGGGGACGAATGAGGTACATGATGGTGACCTACGAATCGAGCGGCGAAAAAAATTTTTTCTACGGGGGGTTAATTTTTGAAATGAAAATGTCCGTTGTTGAGTGAGAGGGGTATTCAAAAACAAGGACGCTATAAGCAAAAAGAGGGGTGAGGGTTTGACGCAAGATCAGTAAGCGAAAAAAGTGTTCAACAAAATCAGAGATTCACGAAAGGAGTACAACATGAAAGAGACGACCTACAAAAGCTATGACGAGCTGCCGCTGTTCCTGAATGCGGAGACGGTGGCAAAGGTGCTGGGGGTGTCGGTGTCCTCCGGCTACGAGCTGATGCGGGAGCCGGGGTTCCCGGCGCTGAGAGTGGGGAACAGGATCGTGATCCCCAAGGAGCGGTTCATCCAGTGGGTGAATGAGCAAAGCGGAGGTGTGAGATGATCGTTCAAAACTCCGGGCTCTTCTTCCCGGTGCCAAAATCGTTGTTCTATTTTAACCTGGACGCCTGCGAGATCGCCACCTACGTCTACTTAAAGCTGTTGGAGGATCGGAAGAAGTACGTCTGCTGGCCCAGCTACCGCACCATCGGCGACGCTATCGGACGCAGCCGGAAATTTGTGTGATAGTTGATCCTTATCCCAAAAATAACAGACGGACATACCCTTTTTACGGGGGATGTCCAAATAATCAAATATCTACGTGGCGGTACACTAACCAAGATTTTTCCGCAAATTTTCCTTTAAGGCCCGCATGGTTCCTGTTATGACCTTCAATTCTCTGTGGGAGCAGTCGGAAAGAAGTTCTGAAACTTCACGTTCATATGAAGCTGATGCACTAGGTACGCTGTCACACAGCAAATCGTCAACGGTAACATCGAGCGCGTTGGCTATGCTCACAAGTGTCGGAAGACTCAGCTTTGTGGCCCCCCGCTCAATATGAGAGATGTTCGACGGCTCCTGATTGGATAATTCCGCCAAGGCTTGCTGCGTTAGTCCCCGCTCTTTGCGAAACCTGCGTATTCTGACGCCTATAGCGCTATAATCAAGCTCCATTTCTTTCACTCCTTTTTTGATAATGTTATTGTATCTCCGAAAAGGATATGATAAAATAGAGCAAATATCCTATTAGGATATATAATGACATTTGAAAGGAAAGATCAGAGCATGATACGATTGGATAATTTCCCTGGGGCCTTTTTCGCGGGACGATTGATAGAATTCTTTCCGATTATATGAAGGAGAAAAATGAAAAATGAAAGCAAATGTAATACTTGTAGCGTTTTATAACAAGAAAGCATTGGGTGTTCGGTACTTGGAGGGTGCGTTATTACGAAGCGGCCACGATGTCCGGGTAGTATATTTTAAAGATTTCAACAGCCTCCATCCGCGCCATACAACAACGGCAGAGCTGAACCTCCTGAAGGATGAGGTCACAAAATACAGGCCTGATATGATTGGCCTGTCGGTCATGAGCTCCATGTACATGGATACAATAAACGCAGTCATCAATACGCTTCGCAGTAACTTTACAGTTCCAATCGTATGCGGCGGGGCATTTGCGACGATGTTCCCCGAGTATTTCCTTGATCGCGGCGTCAACTTTGTGATCCGAAGCGACGGAGAAAACGCTATCTGCCGGCTGGCGGAGGCGCTCGTAAACGGCGATGGATATGAGGAAATAGCGAATTTGTGTTTTATGAAAAACGGGAAGCCTGTTGTCAACGAGATCGGCGGACTGCTTAACGATATTGACGACTACGGTATTCCCGTTATCAACAGTGCGAACGCCTGCTTTATCGATCAGGATATAATAAAATACGGCGATCCTCAAATCAATACCAGAAGCTATGAGGTCATAGCGTCCCGAGGCTGTCCGTTTACCTGCTCTTACTGCTGCTGCAATAATCTCAGGAAGCTCTTGCCGAGGGGGATCAAGGGTGTCAGGACGCGATCTGTGGACAGTGTCATAGAAGAATTGATCGAGGCAAAAAAACAGTGTAAGAAAATCGCTTTTGTCCATTTTTACGACGAGACCTTTCCCAATCTTCCGGGATGGGTGGATAAGTTTGTGATAGAATACAAGAAGCACATCAACCTGCCGTTTACCATATGGACTCACCCCAAAATGGTCGACCCGGAGGTCCTGAAAAAACTGGTAAAAATCGGTTTGGCCGAGGTCATCATGGGTATACAGTCAGGATCGGAGCATATCCGCAAAGATATTTTTCACCGCTATGAAACACAGCAGGACATACTGGACGCCACAAGGATCATCCGCGAATCCGGGGTATTTTGGTGCAGCTATGATTTTATGCTCCAGCACCCCTTTGAAACGATTGACGATTTGAAGGAAAGCTATTGGCTTGCTAAAAAGATGACGGGCCCCTATGAGCTGCAGTTGCATGGCCTGAATTTTCTGCCGGGGACAGATATCGTTCAAATGGCGATAGACGCCGGAATATACACGAAGGAAGAAATGGACGCCATCCTGTTCGCGCCAATGGATGAACAGTTTGATACATATTGGCAGAGAGCAGCCACACGAGAAAGCGACCTGTGGTACAAGATGTTGTATTGCCTGCAATACAAATCCATAAGAAAATCGGTTGAAGCATTTGAAGTCAATCCGATTGCGTACGGCAAAAAAATCGATTCACTATATGCCCTCGCTCAAAAATACAGTAAAATACGGTATGTCTACAAAAAGTCAAGAGTTGTGCTGAAAAAATATGAGTTGCGCTTCCTGAGATGAATCTCAGCGTATGCTGTTTGAATCTTTTTCGATGTGGCTCTTGGGTAATCCCTGAATCCCTGCTGCAAAGGCCGCGTCTCCCATTTTGAAGATTCACAAAACAGAACCGCCCTGGCAACTGCCAGAGCGGTTTTCTTCTGCGCTAACGGAAAGAATCTGTAAATACATCCCTAATATAAGACAACACGGACACGCATTTTACGACAATTAAGAACCCCGCCTCCGATTCAAGTCCCGCGAGGACTACGAAAATGAGATCTACAACCACATCGTCCCACGGATAGGGAAGGTGCCGCTGAATATAATCTCCGTGGAAGTCCTGCAAAAATTCTACACCGACCTCAAGCAAAACGGACGTCTGACGAACCGGGACATCTACGGATCCGGTGTGTCGGACAGGCTGGTGGAGGGCTGTCACTTCCGCATCCGCTCGGCACTGGCCGAGGCCGTGGAGGAGCGGCTGATCCCCAGGAATCCCGCCGAGGAGTGCAAGCTCCCCCAAAGTGCCCGCCGCGAAAAGCAGGTGCTGACCCGCGAGGAGCTCCAGCGCTTCCTGACCCAAGCAAAAGAGGAGGGCTACTACGAGCTGGTCCTGCTGGAGCTGGCCACCGGCCTCCGGCGAGGTGAGATACTGGCGCTGAAGTGGTCGGACCTGAATCCCAAAACGGGAGAGCTGAGAGTGGAGCGGCAGGTCTACCGCACAGGCGGCAAGCTGACCGTCGCCCCGCCAAAGACAAAGACGTCGGCGCGGAGCCTTCTGGTCCCCAAGGCTCTGCTCGACATCCTCATCGAAATGCGAAGCCGCGCCACGTCCGAGTGGATGTTCCCCTCCCCGGTAAAGCCCGACTCTCCCCTTGACCCGGCTTCCGTCCGCAAGCGGATACAGACGATCCTGGATCACGCCGGTTGCCGCAAGCTCCGTTTTCACGACCTCCGCCACACTTTCGCCACGCTGTCGCTGGAGGCCGGCATGGACGTGAAAACCCTCTCCGCCATCATCGGCCACAACAGCGTGTCCACGACGCTGAACGTCTACACCCACGTCACCGACACCATGCGCGCCCAGGCCGCCGCGGCCATCGACAAGGCCATCACGGGGAGCACTGCCCTCATACCTGCCCCGGAGCCTGAAAAGCCCTCCGCTCCCTTCCAACCCTACAAGGGCCTCCGCCGCAAACCCGGCACCGGCTGCATCACCCAGGTGTCTCAAAACTGCTACGAGGGCAAATACACCCCCCGCCTCCCGAACGGCACGAGGTACATAAAAACCGTCTATGCCTCAAGCCGGGAAGAGTGCGAAGCAAAGCTCGCCGCCCTCATCGCCCAAGTCAAGCCGGAGATAGATAAGCTGAAGCGGGAGCTGAAGGAGGGGATGGAAACATCAAAAACTGTGACGCTATAAGCAAAAAAGAGTTTCCGCGTCCAGGCACAGCCCTGCGCACGGAAACTCTTGCTCGGTTACATGTTTACAGACACATCGCCATATACAGCGGCAGGTGCCATATCCCGTCCTTTTCCATGACATCCTTAGCATAGAGAATATACGGTGTGCCTATTTTCTGAGAAAATTTCCTTCTGAATTTATCAAGAGAGGAATGATAACGGTAATCCCCGGATTTTACCTCGATGGGGGCGATTTTCCGCTTTTCAGTGATCAGAAAATCGATCGCCATATGGTTCTCACGGTTTACATTGTCGTTGTGAGAATAGAAATACAGCTTGTGCCCGTTTCGGCGGAGCATCTGAGCGACGATATTCTCCATGATCATGCCCTCGTTGATGTCCAGCTTGTCAAACAGGACGGCCTTATACAGCTCATTGTCGGTAAAGGCGGTATCCATAAAGGCCAACGTCACGAGGAGGCCCGTATCCGCCATATAACACTTTTGGGAGGAGTCATCGGCGCTCAGGGCCAGTCCTACGCCGGGATCGGTGACATTCAGACAGGAATTCACCACCATGGCCTCGTTGAGCCAAATAAACGAGTCCTGATAGGCGCGGAACCGAGCCTTGCTGTTGATGGATGAAAGACGGTATTTCTTTTCCTTCTTTGAGAGCTGACCCGGAATTCCGTCAATAACGGCATAGACCTTCTCCTCATACCCTTGGGCAAATTTAGACACATCCTCCCGGTAGAGCCTGAGGATACGGCGCTTGGCCTCATCGGAAGCGGTAAAATCCTTGCCGTTCAGGTACGCCAAGATCGATTGCGGCATACCACCCACCAAGACATACTGCCGGAAGTCGTTCATGACCTTTCGATGAAGCGCCTGCCCAAGAGGCGTCTTTGACGCAAAGCATTTGCGAATCAGCGGGGCGGTCGCCTCGTCGCCCATGGCCCACAGGAATTCCTCGAAGTCCAAGGGGAACATCTCAATGTGCTCCTCCTCGGAGGGGATAATAATGTTTTCCGTATTCTTTCGCAGCCGTATAAGGGAGCCTGTCTCAAGATAGTCGTACCGCCCGTCGGCAACAAGATACTTTATGAGCTGTCTCGCCCTGGGAAATTGCTGTACCTCGTCGAACACGATCAGGGATTCACGCCTGTGGAGCGGCGTCGCGTAAAATGCCGACAGCTTCGCGAAAAACAGATTCAGGTCGGAAGCTTCATAGGTAATGAGGTCGAGTATTTCCGAAGACACATTTCCGAAATCAATGAGAATATAGCTCTTGTACTCCTGCCTTGCGAAAAGCTCAGCCATATAGCTCTTTCCGACCCGCCTCGCGCCGTCAATCAGCAGCGCCGTTTTCCCATTGCTCTTGTTTTTCCACTCCACCAGATTATCGTATATCTTCCTTTTCAGCATGTTCAGCCCTCTTTCACCTGTACTACGGACATTATACAATGACAATCACGAAAAAGCAAGACGGAATGAACGTAAATCGCACGAAAAAGCAAGCTTAAAAATGACGAAAACGCACGAAAAAGCAATCTGAGCCTTCGGCCAAGTCGGCTGGTTCAGAAAAATGATTATTGGCCCCCGCTTAAAAATTAATAAAAGTGTGATGATATAACACGTTTTTCTATATAAAAATGTGATACACGCCCCATGGAACGGCTTTTTATGCATGGGTTATGGGAGCAGGAAAACTCTGAAACACGAAAACGCAACTGGCTTGAGGAAAAGGACAAAACTTTCTCAAGTGACTTTGAAATAAAAGACGCAACTTTTTAAACCGACTTTTTGCGGCAACGCAATATTGCTCGAACATTCACCCTATCTCGCTGCGTCCACGAACGCTTTGAAAATCTTCCGGCTGTTGGCATCGGACTTATGGGAAAACTCCGGGTGCCACTGGACGGCCCAGAGGAATTTCCGCGCCGGCATGTATAGTGCCTCTGTAAGCCCGTCGGGGGAGACGGCCATACATTCAAGCCCCGGCGCCAGGTTTTTCACGGCCTGGTGGTGGCAGCTGTTTACCGCCAGATGACGGGCGTTCAGACAGTATGCCAGCGGCGTATTTTCCTCAAGCTCAACATCGTGTATGGGAACATCGTAGGGGGCGCGCTGGTGATGCTCCACGCCGGACGGGTGCTGTGAGGGCAAGTCCTGATACAAAGAGCCGCCCAGGGCAGCGTTGATGAACTGGATCCCGCGGCAGATGCCGAGGATGGATCTGTCCAACTCCATGGCCGCCCGGAGGACGATGCTCTCCATAAAGTCCCGTTTTTCACAGCAGGAGACAAGGCCGGGCAGGGCCTCCTCCCGATAGAGCCCCGGCGACACATCGTGGCCGCCCGTAAACAGGATGCCGCTGCAAAGCTTCACAAGCCCTGTCAACTCCTCCACGTCGTCGGAGAAGGGGAAGATGATGGGCGTGCCCCCGGCCTCGATGATCCCGTCCATATACCCCGGCAGCATCCAAATGCTGTCCTTCTCGTCGTCCCACAGCGGCATGACCCCAATGATCGGCTTCACACGAAACCACCTCCATAAAGAAAGACAAGGACGCCGCCAGGCGCCCTTGTCCGCTTGAATCATTATATGCCAAAATGGCGGGAATTTCAACACTTTTTTACCGCACCTAAATTCTGTTCTTTTCTCCCCATTCGCACATACTGTCTAAAATCGGGATCAAAGACTCTCCCCGCTCTGTCAGACTGTATTCCACTTTAGGCGGAATTTGCGGAAATTCCTCGCGGTGGACAAGCCCGTCCGCCTCCAATTCCTTTAGGGTCGAACTCAGCGTTTTATAGGAAATCGTTTTGATATATTTCTTTAATTCATTGAAACGCACGACCTTAAACCCCATCAGAGCGTACAGAATAAACATCTTGTATTTTCCCTGTATCAACGACATGGTATAGTTAAATCCGGTTTCTTCCAGGCGGGCGTCTTTGATACACTCTACACTCATTCCAAACTCTCCTTCAGGTAAGTATTGAACCTTGCTGTAGGTATCGCACTTTTATGTGCGTACTTGCTTTTCTTTCTATTCTTGTTATGATTGTACTATCAAAACCGGATAAAGTCAATCCGGCTGACATGGAAAGGAGTCATAGCAATGTCAAAGAATCTGGGCGTTAAGCCCTACCTGTTTCCCATGCCGACTTATATGATCGGAACATATAACGAGGACGACACAGTGGATGTTATGATGATGGCCTGGGGCGGTATCTGCGCCGAGGACATGGTCGCGCTGAACCTGGAGGCAGAACATAAAACGGTGGCCAATCTTGAGACGAGAAAAGCCTTCACGCTGGCCGTTCCGGGCACAGATACGCTGCGGGAATCGGATTTTCTCGGGATCGCCAGCTCCAACAAGATGGCGGACAAATTTGAGCGCACCGGTCTGCACGCCGTCAAGAGCGAGCGGGTGGACGCTCCGGTGATCACCGAGTATCCGCTTACGCTGGAGTGTGAGGTTGTGGAAATGCAGTCCCAGCCCTATGGTCTGCGGGTGCTGGGAAAGATCATCAATGTGATCGCGGACGAAAAAATTTTGGAAGATGCTGGAAAGATCGATGCCGGGAAGGTTCGCGCGTTCACCTTTGACCAGATGAAGAACGGCTACTATGCTGTTGGCGAAAAGGTAGGTCAGGCATGGCACAGCGGCGCCGGCTTGATGCATAAGTAAAAAGCCTTGGTCTTTGAATAATTCATTTTACCGTTTCTCTCCGAAAACGCGCGAGGGCTCCAGAAAATGTCTGGCAGTCCTCGCGCGTTTTTGGTATAATGGGAAAAATCAAGCCGCGATACGCCCGACGGGCAGGGGGAGGTCAATATGGGAAATAGCTTGCCTGAATACAAAAGCTTCTTTCTCCCGGCCCCGGTGGGCGGAAGTCAGCCGTGGGTGGGGGACGTGATGCCCTACTTCGAGGACGGTACCTTTTACATCTACTACCTCAAAGACGGTGGGGACTCCTATAACCACTCCATTTTCCTGGCCACATCAAAGGATCTGGCTGATTTTACCGAGCACCCCGGCCCGATCCTGGAGGCCGCCCCTGGGCGCGACTTCTGGATGGGCACCGGCTCCGTGTTGAAGGTGGGGGAGAAGTATTATTTATTCTACACGGCCCACAACGCCTCGCCGAAGTTTGAATTCGACGAGGTCATTCGCGTGGCCGAGGGCACGTCGCCCACATCCTTCAAAAAACGCGAGGACTGGATGCTGACGCCCCCGGCGTTCCTGGGCCAGCGCATCGACTTCCGCGACCCGCAGGGGTACTACGACCCTGCCTCCGACACCATCGCCCTCACGGTCACGGCCAGCCACCAGAACACGGCGAAGGCGCTGAAATTTACCGTCAGCGGGAACCTCAAAAGTACGGTCTGCGACGGGTTCATCTTCACAAACGATAAGGAGCGGTGTGGGGATTTCTGGAACCTGGAGTGCACCGACACCTTCCGCCTGGGCGAAACGTATTACCTCACCTACTCCGCGCAGAACGACGCCCTCTGGTACGCCATGTCTGACAGGCCCTACGGCCCCTACGGCGAGCCGCGGCGGCTGGACGGGAAGCTCTTCTACTCGGCAAAGCATGTGGAGAGCCCGGACGGCGCCTGGATGGTGGGCTGGGCGCGCCGGAGCGCCGACAGCTGGGGCGGGAACCTGATGGCCAGGAAGCTGTGCCGGAAGGACAACGGCGACCTCTACCTCATGCCCGTGGACGCCGTGCCGGAGCGCTTCCAAACGCCCGCGCCACTCTCTTGCGGCCAGAACGTGACGGTCACCGGCGGGAACGCCAGAGCTTACGTGCCGGCCCTTGCGTGCCGCGGGAGCTTTATGATAAAAGGGCAGTTCCGATTTGACGGCCACGGCTCCTTCGGCCTCGCCTTTGACGCAACTGGGGAGCCGGGTGACACCGCATACCTCTCCATAGACCCCTCCGCCAGCCGGATCAGGCTCACCCGCGGCAGAAAGACCGTCGCCGAAATCGCGGCGGAACTTGATACCGGGCGTGATTACGCCTTTTCCTACATCCAGGAGGGCACCCTCGGCCTCTTCACCGTCAACGCCGCCGCATCCCTGACCGTCCGCGTCCCCTCCACCGAGAGCCTGACCCTCCGCCTCTTCGCCCGCGCGGGAACAGCCGTTTTCTCAAATCTCCACGCCCTGACCCCTTCAAAATCTGCGACGCTATAAGCAAAAATAGGGGAGTGGGGGAGGAGTGATGTGGTCAACGAAAATCTTCAACTGTGGTATTTGATGTGGTCAAAGGAAAAATTGAGAATTGCGATATAACTTTTCGCCCTAAAAAGTACGAAAAATCCATGATTTCGTAAGAAATCAGGGATTTTTGATGGTGGAGACTGCTGGACTCGAACCAGTGACCTCCTGCGTGTGAAGATTCGCTGGGGCATAATGCGAGGTTTTTTGAGGCATTTCCGGCCCTTTCCGCTCGGCTTTGGAGGGGGTAAGAATGGTGCTGTATCCACTGCTTCCACCCGCTGATTTCCTGTGGTGGGTCAAAGTGTGGGTCAGGCGGAGAAGGCGGGGCGGACATTCAAATCAATACCAGACTCAGCCTCTTTCTGTTTTGCCCATGTGACGCGGGTCGCTTCCTCAACAAACCCGCGCTCCTTGGAGGACGCCGAATAATAGCGGATACCGAACTGGCGGCAGATGTCAAAGAGCAACTCGGTATATTCCATGCTTTCCTTTGACGGAATGGAGAAATAGCCGCCCGCCTGTTCAGCCAGAGCATCTATGGATGCCTGCTCGACGGTGATGCGTTCCATGGTCACTCCTCCTCAGACGGTATAATAACTCTTTCGTGCAGGTAAGTCAAGGACTCAAATCCAGCGGGGGAGACCCTGCAATTTTTGGGATGGGAACTGTATTAATAATGTGAAAGTCAACAGGTAAAAAGCCTCTGCGGAAAAGTGATATAACAAAAATCTTGAAGATTAAATCAATTTTTTTGATTTTTTATGTTGTATTTCTTCTGAAATGTGGTATACTATCAGCATGGAGGTGAAAATATGTTAATTGAATTTTTATTTAAAAATTACAGATCCTTTCGAGATAAAGCAAGTCTATCCCTTGAAGCGGCAGGCCTTGGCGTATTAAAAAACAGCTTGTTCGAATATGGTGAATTAAAATTACTTCCAGGCGTTGCGATTTATGGCAAAAACGGCGGAGGGAAAAGCAATGTTATACGGGCATTTTGGCTTGCTGTTCAGTTTATTAAGAATGCCCAACGTACACAACATGAGAATGCTGAAATACCAGTTGTTCCTTTTTCCTTGGATGACTATTCGTGTGATCAGCCAACGGAATTTGAATTTACCTATATTTTTGATGGAATAAAATATCTGTACGGGTTTGCCGCGACAAAAGAAAAAGTGGTTAGTGAATATTTGTATCACGCGCCAAAAGGTCAAAAAGCGCTTGTTTTTAAGAGAGATGGACAGGAATTCAAGTTTTCAGAAGATAAGGCAAAGCGTACTTTGATTAGCAAAACTATTGCGCAAAATCAGCTTTTCTTTTCAGTGGCATGCACTATGAACGATCCCGCATGTATAAATGCTATGCGGTGGTTTAGAGAGTGCATTTTCTTTTCACGTGATTATTCTGATGTTCCTCAACAGTTAGTTGAACATTATGAAGATAAAAATTTGCTCAGAGCAATGTCAGATTATGCAGTCACTGCGGATGTCGGCATAGAAGAAATGCGTTTTGAGGTCAACAGTCGTGAAGTTACTGATGATATGCCTGATATTGATGATCTTCCGGAAGGCATGATAGCAGCACTTAAGCAGTTTGCTCATGCCTTGTCTGAGTCACTTGGCGGCTCTGAGGCGCATTTGCGAACCGCCCAGGTAACAGCAAAGGCAAGACATATGGGAACAAACCGTTTCGGAGATCGGAAGTATTATGAGATCGACCTTTCTGACGAATCTGACGGAACAAGACGGCTGATGGCGCTTGCACCGGCTATTGAAACCGCACTTCGGACAGGAGGGGTGCTTCTGGTGGATGAAATCGAACGGGAGCTCCATCCAGCACTGGTCAACTTCATTGTATCCAGGTTTCAGAACAAGAAAACAAATCCCAATGGAGCGCAGATCATCTTTACTACACACAATACTGAGTTGTTGAACCTGGAGTATCTCCGAAAGGATCAAATCTATCTTGTTGATAAAAAGGCAAACGATGGAGCATCAGAGCTTTATAGCATAAGCGATTTCTCTACAAGGACAACTGACAATATTCGCAAGGGCTATCTCTTGGGAAAGTACGGAGCAGTTCCAAATATCGACATCGAGGAGGTAGAATAATGCCTCGAAGGAAAGCAGGGAGCAGAGGAGACGGAAAAACGATTATTCGGGTATTTTGCGAAGGGGAGAGTGAACAGGCATATACGGAGTTCTTAAAAAGGCGTTTTTCGGATGTGGCAGTGATTGCTTACCCAAAGGAAATTGGCTTGTTCGATGCGGCAAAGGCCAGATTTGCCAAAGATCCCAGGTACCGAGATTATACGGACGCTATCGATGAAATCTGGTTTTTCTTTGATGTTGAGACAAAAGATATTGACTCGTGGGATCACCGCTTTGAGATCATAGAGTACTTGAGGAAACTGAAAAGAAAACCTTATATAAGAGTTCGCCTGCTTATGACAACGGGGTGTATAGAGTATTGGCTCATGCTCCACTATAAAATGTATGCTCCGCCTATTCAGACGGTCGCAGAAAAGGAACGCGTGATAGGGGAGCTCAAGAGAACAGAGCCGACATATGAAAAGGGCGATTACGATTCTATTGAGAAGATTGCAATTAACTATCAGACCGCGTTGGTACACGCTAAGATGGTGCTGGGAAATTTGTTGGAACAGGGGATGCCTAACCTGGAAGAATCGGATGAACGGAATGAATGGCTTTGTAAAAAATGCCTGACTTTTTCAAATGTTTTTGAAGCTATTGAATTTTTGGAGGAAAAGGCCAGCAAAAATCATACTACATAAGTGAGCGGCTAATGTGCTGACGTACTATAAAGTTATCCCCCAGACAAGATTTCAGAACTTGGACTGGGGGTATTATTATGCTTTTTTAAAGAAGGGTGACAACCTAAGATTCCGGAATGTCTATAGATGCCTATTTGAAGGAAAGAATTATTCATAATAAAATGATTAATCAGGCCCTCAAAAATTGCGGGGGATCCCCTGCAATTTTGGGGAGGGGAATAGTATTAACAAGACGTAGAGCAACAAGTATAAAGCCCTTTCAAACGGCCTGCATCGCACGCGCTTTCTCCGTTTTGCCAAAACGGTTTCTCTCGACTTGTTCACTTCTCTGCGGTATTGTGTGTTGCCAAGTCTAATGGTGTGAAGTCAAGAATGCAATAAGAGAAAATTTGCGAAAGAAGTACCCTAAAAGAGTAGTAACCAGGAAAAAAGGCAACACCAATCCAAGCCCTGCCCCTGCGCATTTTTGAAACAGGGCTGGCAGCGTCAAAGGGGAGAGCGAATGCTCAGCCCTTTGGCGGGATATACAGGCGGTTGTCCTTCAGCAGTCGAAAGACAAGCCGGACCAGTTTTCTGGCAGTTAAAGCGAGTGCGCGTTTATGCTGGAACTGGTTAACCTCTTTGAATTTGAGGTCGTAGTAGCGCCGAAACTCGGAGTCGCATCTTCTCACATCAAATCTTATTATACGAGGAGGCATAGATATGGCAAAGAGACGGGCTCAGGGTGAAGGGAACATACGAAAACGTTCCGATGGACGCTGGGAAGGCCGTTACACGGCTGACCACGACCCCGTCACCGGCAAGCGTATCACCAAAAACGTCCTCGGAAAGACGCAAGCCGAGGTGAGGCAGAAGCTGAAGCAGGCCATCGAGAACAGCCAGAATCTCGACATGACACGGGCGGGGAGCTTCACGGTGGAGTCGTGGATCAAGCTGTGGTATGAAATTTACGCCGAGCCGAGACTGCGGGAAAAAACCAAGGCATATTACCTCAACTACATCAATAACCACATCATCCCCGGCATCGGAAGTATCAAGCTGGACAAGCTCACCACCTTGCAGATCCAGATGTTCTACAACGATCTCCGCAAAAACGGGCGGGTACAGAGGTACAAACACATTGAGAATAAGGACAACGGTCTCAGCGTCCGGGTCACCCACGGGATCCATATGCTGCTCAATAACTGCCTCGAACAGGCGGTTTCGGAGAGGCTGATCCTCACGAATCCCGCCAAGGGCTGCAAACTCCCGCAAATAGAGAAGCGGGAGATGAAGATTCTCCCAGAGGAGCAGATCGGGGCGTATCTGGCCGAGGCGGAGAGGCGTGGACTGCTGGCGGTGTACTATCTGGAGCTGACCACGGGACTGAGAAGGGGAGAGTTGCTGGCCCTGCTTTGGAAGGACCTGGACGTGGAGAACCGAACGATTTCAGTCACCAAGCAAGTCGCTCGCATCAACGGCGAGCTTGTGGTGTCCACGCCAAAGACGCAAAACTCCATACGCACGCTGGCGGTACCCCAGCACGCGGTGGATCTCCTCGTGGCCGAGCACGAAAAGCACCCGGACAACCCCTATATGTTCCCGTCGCCCAAGACCGGCACGATGTTCGACCCCGACTCCTTCCGGCACACCCACGACAAGATACTGAAAGCCATCGGAGAGGAGCACATACGCTTTCATGATCTCCGCCACACCTTTGCGACCTTGTCTCTGAAAAACGGCGTGGACGTAAAAACCTTGTCCAATGCCCTCGGCCACTACTCCGCCGGTTTCACGCTGAATACCTACACCCACGCCACGACTCAGATGAAACAGGCCGCGGTGGACACGATTGGAGAAGTGATAAATCGGGCAATGTGAGGATAGAAATACCGGCTGACACGTCGGAGGGGCGTGTCGGCCGGTATATTTCAGTCAATTTTGTTTTCTGGCCGCCTCTGCGTAGAACGCGGCGAGAATAAGAATGTAGCAGACGGTTTTGGGGAGCATCAGCATTCCGAGAATTGGGACGATGCCCGCCGCCACAGCCACGGGGATGTAGAAAAGGAAGGAGAGCGTGACGAGAAGCCAGATAAACCGGAAATGGTGGTTTTTATTCCGGGACTTGAAATAGAGAGCCACAATGATCACTCCGAGAGCCACGAAGGGAACGTTGCGGATCACGCCCCAAAGCACTCCGCTGTCGTTCTCCAACCATTTGTTTTGTGGGAACAGACAGAGGACGATGCGGATGGCGGCCAGCACCCATATGGCGGCGGTAAGGGGCTTTTTCTCAGTCTCATCGTAGGCTCCAAGCCAGATATAATACATGAGTACATAGAAAACGGTCATGGTGAGGGAGGTGACGAGCTTCCCGACGCCCAGCGCCGCGGTAAAGTCTGTGTCCACGAAGTAGTTGAGGACACGGGGAATGAGATGAAAAGCGTCCCCAAGCCCCAGCGTCAGCGCCGCCGCGCCCATGAGCTTCCCGGCGTGGTCCTTTGCGTGGCGCAGAATCATAACGCCGCAGAGAATGGCAAAGAGCAGGTAGAGAACGTCAAATGATGACTCGCCGTATTTCATAACGCGCCTCCGTAAAAATCAGGGTGCAATTATTATAGCAAATATAGGAGTAAAAGTATAGGGGAAACCCGAAAATAATACCCCACGAATTGCACTCCAGAGCCCGGAAAAGCCACTATTCAAGTAGTGGGTCAGGTAGTGGGTCTAAGGCAGACCCACTACCTGACCCACAAGCAAAAACCTCCGAAAAGTTATAAAAAGTCCCCAATTTCGCAGAAATTGGGGACTTTTTGGTGGAGACTGCTGGACTCGAACCAGTGACCTCCTGCGTGTGAAGATTCGCTGGGGCATACTGCAAGGTTTTTTGAGGCATTTCCGACCCTTTCCGCTCGGCTTTGGAGGGGGTGAGAATGGTGCTGTGTCCACTGTTTCCACCCGCTGATTTCCTGTGGTGGGTCAAAGTGTGGGTCAGGCGGAAAAGGCGGGGCGGACGCCAAGCTTTATCCCATCCGCCGCTTCTCTCTGCTTGGCCCATGTAACGCGGGTCACTTCCTCAACAAACCCACGCTCCTTGGAGGACGCCGAGTAATAGCGGATACCGAACTGACGGCAAATGTCAAAGAGCAGCTCGGTATACTCCATGCTTTCCTTTGACGGGATGGAGAAATAGCCGCCGGCCTGTTCGACCAGAGCATCTACGGATGCTTGCTTGGTCGTGATGCGTTCCATGGTCACTCCTCCTCAGAAAGATATTTTGAAAACAGCGCCCAAGCGTCCTCATCCGCCAGCATAAAGCGTTTTGGCCCGCCGGAAAAGGCGCTGGGGATCGGCTTCGCGCCAATGTTATAGTGCAGATAGCCTGCTGGAATTTTGTTTACGGTATAATAACTCTTTCATGCAGGTAAGTCAAGGGTTCAAATTCTGCGGGGGACCCCCTGCAGTTTTGGGGAGGGGAATAGTATTAACAAGACGTAGAGCAACAAGTATAAAGCCCTTCCAAAAGGCATTCAGCACTCGCGGTTTCTCCGTTTTGCCAATACGGTTTCACTCGACTTTTCCGCACCTCTGCGGTATTGTGTGTTGCCGAGGAGGGATGAAGATGGACAATCTTATCAACGAACTTTACTATGGCAATATCCGCCCCGTCGAACAGATGGGCGGCCTCACACCGGAAGCGGCGGCCATTATGAAGCGGGTGCACGAGAACGAGGACAGGCTTGAAGCAAGCCTCGATGAGCAGGAAAAGGAACTGCTTCACACCATCCAGAATGACCGCCTTGATGTCACATGTATCATCGAAGAAAGACGCTTCCGAGAAGCACTCATCTTGGGGGCGAGGCTGATGATGGAGATACTCACGGATAAATATTAATCAATAGTTGCTTTTTTCGACAGTCTTCCGTCAACGCAGTACATCAAGATTAGAGGAAGATACATATTCCTTTCCCTAATAGCTATGATAACTCATACTTACTTTATTGTCAACAAAATGAATAATATAATTATTAAATCTATATATCGATTATATTTTACAACTGTATATGCGCATATTATGATTTCCTTTATGAAAGAGTAAACCTTACAAGGAGGAGATCATATGAAAGAAAAAGTATACGGCTATATTCGTGTGTCCACGAAGGAGCAGAATGAAGATCGTCAGCGTATTGCCATGCGCCAGTTTGGAGTACCTGATAGCTATATCGTTATGGACAAGCAGTCAGGAAAGGATTTTGAGAGGCCGGGCTACCAAGTACTTTTGAAAAAAATAAAGGCCGGCGACACCCTTGTAATCAAGAGTATTGACCGGCTGGGCCGAAATTATGAGGAGATACTGGAGCAGTGGAGACTCATCACCAAAGAGAAGCGCGCGGCGATTGTGGTGCTGGATATGCCGCTTCTGGACACGCGACAGGGGCGGGATCTGACGGGAACGCTGATTGCGGATATCGTCCTACAGCTTCTGAGTTATGTGGCGGAGACGGAGCGGCAATTTATACGCCAAAGACAGGCTGAAGGAATAGTTGCCGCAAAAAACCGTGGGGTTGTTTTTGGGAGAAAGCCCATAGAGCGGCCGCCCGCATTTGAGTCGACATTGCTCTCGTGGCTCAACGGTGAGATTTCGGCAAGAGGTGCCGCAAGAACGCTGGGGGTATCCCATAAGACATTCCTCAGATGGGCGAAAGATGCCAGCGGGACAAAAAGTACACTTT
>CANQBA010000012.1 GCA_947589545.1 uncultured Oscillospiraceae bacterium
CCTAACCGCACACAACCCACAAACACCGAGGGCCAGGTACACGCAAGGCTATACCTGGCCCTCGCCGTGGGTACGCAGATTTTAAGCCTCCTGGACTTTATCTACACCACCGTGGGCCTCCGGCTCATTCCGGGGAGCTTTGAGATGAACCCCTTCTTCGGCGGAATCCTCAGCACCCCCTGGGCCACGCTGGGACTGAAGTTTGTCCTCATCCCCGCGTCCCTCTGGCTCCTCTACCACTTCCGACGCCGCCCGCTGGCGCGCTTCGGCCTGTGGCTCTGCTTCCTCGCCTACCTCGCCTTCGACGCCTTCGCCCTCTACATAGTCCTGACCTACTGGCGGGAGGTGCTGGGGTGAGCCAAAGCGCCGCATGGAATCATTTTCCGAAAAACCATTTCAATTCCTAAAAGATACGAAAAAGCCGAAAAGACGTAGTTGGGTTGCAACTACGTCTTTTCAGTTTGCCGTACCGTCTTGCCCCTCGGTTCACTATGTTTCCCTATCCCACGGGGTCCATGTACGTCGGAAAAAATCCCTTTTGTCACGCAAGTGCGCGCTTTGCGTGCGCGCAGTGTGACAGCAGGGTGATTTTCTCTGAATTTCGCAAAATTCAGAAAAATTACCCACACGTATCCCCTTGGCATCGAAAGCCCTGACGGGCTTTCAAGCCAGGTTATAGGCTCCGCCGCCGGTCGAAGGCGGCCAGGGCCATTTGGATGCCGGAGAAGTCGGAGCGGCCCATGGGCACCATGTCCCCGGAGATCAGCTTGAGCTTATCCCGGCCCAGCACTGAGATGTGCTCCAGATTCACCAGATAACTGCGGTGCACCCGGACGAACCGGCCGGCGTGCAGCTGGCGCTCCAGCTCCTGGAGCGTGCCCCGCCAGGAGCTCTCGCTGCCGTCCCGGCGGTGGAGCTCCACCACATGGTTGTATACCTCAAAATAGAGCGCGTCCGCTATGGGCAGGCGCACCTCCCCCAGGGGCGTGGTCAGGGACAGGATGTGGGGCGCGTGCCGCTCCAGAAACTGATCCAGCACGTCCTCCAGCTGATGCTCACGCAGGGGCTTTAAGAGATAGTGCAGCGGCCGGACGTCATAGCCGTCCACGGCGTACCGCTCACTGCTGGACATGAGCACCAGATCCAGATCCCACTTGCGCTCTCGCAGGAGCTTCGCGAAGCGGATGCCCTTCTCCTCCCCGAAGAGGATGTCCTGAAAAAGAAGGTCGCACCGCTGGCCCCGCTTCAGGGCGGACAGCGTCTGGGCCGGGTCGTGATACCAGGTGATATGGCAGGCCGCGTCCCGCGCGCCGAAGGATCGGGACAGGGTGGATGAAAGCGCCGAGGCAAAGGCGCTGTCGTCGCCGCAGATGATGATCTCATGCATAGCCGGGCGCCCCCTTTTTTCCGGGAGTTGACTTTACTTTATCACATTTTCCGCGCTTTACGGGGCGAACCGGGACTTCACGAACGCGTTCCACGCCCTGACGGACGGGGCCGGAGGAATACTACAGGGAGAAAAAAACAATGACCATCACGAAAAACCGGGACGGAGCTCATCTGGAGCTTGCGCTTGAAGGGTGGCTGGACACCACCGCCGCGCCTCAACTGGAGGCGGAGCTGAAGTAGAACATAAACGGCGTCACGGAGCTGTCGCTGGATTTCGATAAGCTGAAGTATCTTTCTTCCACGGGTCTGCGGGTGCTCCTGAGCGCCCAGAAGGTCATGAACCGGCAGGGGTCTATGGTCATTAAGAACGTGAACGAGACGGTCATGGAGATCTTTGAGGTCACCGGCTTTGCGGATATCCTGACCATTGTGTGATATGGCCGGCGGCGATAAGCAAACGGACAGCAAGCGCAGGCCCATCGAGGGCCCGGGCATCTTCATGGTGAAGAAGACCATTGAAAGAGAAGAACATAGCGGAGGAGAGCGGCAATGGACAGGGGACTCTTTCGTCAGAAGACGCTGGAAAGGGTGTCCAGCCCGGAGCAGATGAACGACTATATCCGGGTGACAAGTCCCGGCGTATGGCTGGTGCTGGCGGCGGTGAGCGCGCTATTGGCGGGGCTCATCGTCTGGCCGGCGCTGGGCCGGCTGGAGACCACGGTGACGGCTGTGGCGGCGGCCGGGCCGGGGGGAGAGGCGATCTTATACATAGCGGAGGAGGACATGGACGCTGTCCGTGCCTGCCAGACCGTACACATCGGCGGGGAGGACTTCACCCTTTCCGAGGTGGCGGCGGCCGGGAGCTTCGAGGCCTACGTCCTGCATGTGGGCGGCCTGGAGGCGGGCCAGTGGGTGTACCCGGCAAAGCTGGACGCGGCTCTGGACGAGGGCGTTTACGAGGCCCGGATCGTGGTGGACAGCGTGTCGCCCATCTCGTTTTTGCTGAACTGAGGCGCCCATGAAAGAGAAGAAGATCAAAAAGCCCGTCACAAAGGGCGTTGCCAAGGTGCCGGTGGTCATGCGGATGGAGGCGCTGAAGTGCGGCGCCGCTTCTCTTACCATGGTACTGGCATATTATAACAAATGGATCCCTCTGGAGCAGGTGCGGGCCGATTGCGGCGTGAGTCGGGACGGCTCCAACGCCAAGAACGTGCTGAAGGCCGCGAGAAGCTATGGCCTCACGGCTAAGGCGTACCGCCTGGAGCCGGAGGATCTGCGGGAGAACGGCAGCTTTCCATGCGCCATCCACTGGAACTTCAACCACTTCGTGGTGCTGGACGGTTTCAAGGGCGGCAAGGCCATCCTGAACGGCCCGGCCCGGGGCGTCACTCCGGTGAGTATGGAGACCTTCGACGAATCCTTCACGGGCATCTGCCTGATGTTCGAGCCGGGGGAGGATTTTTGAGCCCGGCGGCGCGCCTAAGAGCATGTTGGGCTACGCGAAAAGCGCCTCAAAGCGCGGGAAAGGCGCTGGTGATCGTGATGCTGACCACGCTTAGCGGCTCCCTGTCCGGCGTCATAAGCCCCGCCTTCTCCCGTATCTTCATGGATCGGCTTCTGACAGGACAGAACCCGGAATGGCTGTGGCCCTTCGTCCTGGCGCTGGCGGGCGTGAGCCTGTTGCAGCTCATCGTGGCCTGGATGCAGGCGATATGATCCCTTCGCATCACGGGAAAGCTGGCCTCGGTGGGGGCGGCCACGTTCCATTGGAAGGTTCTGCACATGCCCATGGAGTTTTTCTCCCAGCGCATGGCCGGCGACATCCAACAGCGGCAGTCCGCCAACGCCTCCATCGCCCAGGAGCTGGTGAACACCTTAGGGCCCCTGGTGCTGAACGCCATTATGATGGCGTTCTACCTGGTGGTCATGCTGCGCTACTCCTGGATCCTGACCCTGGTGGGTCTGGCCTCCGTGGCCATCAACCTGGCGGTGAGCCGGCTCATCTCCAAAAAGCGGGTGAACATCACCCGCGTGCAGATGCGCGATTCCGGGAAGCTCACCTCTTCCACCATGGCGGCCATCGAGATGATGGAGACCATCAAGGCCGCCGGCGCGGAGAACGGCTATTTTGAGCGCTGGGCCGGCTATCAGGCCGGCGTCAATACCCAGGAGATGCGATATGCAAAGACGGACGCGTATCTGGGCCTTATCCCGTCCGTTGTCAACAGTGTCTGCGACATGGTCATCCTGTTCCTGGGCGTGCTGTTCGTGATGCGGGGCAGCTTCACCATCGGCATGGTCATGGCCTTCCAGGGCTTCCTCATGAGCTTCACCGCCCCCGCCGCCACCTTCATTGGCGCGGGACAGACCATCCAGGAGATGCGCACCCAGATGGAGCGGGTGGAGAACGTGATGGAGTACCCCGAGGACAGCAACATGGCCGAGGGGGAGGAGCAGGAGAGCTACGACAAGCTATCCGGCGCCCTGGAGATGAAGCACGTCACCTTCGGCTATTCCAAGCTGGCGGAGCCCCTTATTGAAGATTTCAACCTCTCTCTGAAGCCCGGCAGCCGGGTGGCCTTTGTGGGCGGTTCCGGCTGTGGAAAATCCACGCCGGGCAAGCTCATTTCGTGCCTTTACCAGCCCTGGAGCGGGGAGATCCTCTTTGACGGCAAGCCCATCCGGGAGATAGACCGGGGCGTGTTCACCGGGTCGCTGGCGGTGGTGGATCAGAACGTCATCCTCTTTGAGGACACCATCGCCGCGAATATCAAGATGTGGGATAAGTCCATCGAGAACTTCGAGATGATCCTGGCGGCCCATAGGCTCTCCACCATCCGGGACTGCGACGAGATCATCGTCCTGGATCACGGGAAAGCGGTGGAGCGCGGAACCCACGAGGAGCTTATCGTCCGTGGCGGGTATTACACCCGCCTTGTATCCAACGACTGAGGAGGTGCGCTCGATTGGGATGGTTTGAGGAACAAATAAGGCAGCGCCGCCTCCAGGATCAGCGGGCCTTCCAGGAGGGCTTCGCCTCCATCGCGGGGGCGGTGCTGGGCCGCCGGGCCGCGCCGGGGGACGAGAGCCAGCGGGCCAGGAGCGCCATAGAGGAGGTTCTGCGCTATTACCACGCCAAAAGCCGGGAGGTGCCCGACTCGGTAAAGGATTTTAACGAGCAGCTGGAGTTTCTTCTGCGGCCTTACGGCATCATGCGCCGGACGGTAACGCTGGAGAAGGGCTGGTACAGGGACGCCATGGGGGCCATGCTGACCCGCCGGAAATCCGACGGCGCCCTTGTGGCTATGATCCCCACGGGCCTTTCCGGCTACACATACTTAGAACCCGAGACAGGCAAGCGCCGGCGTATAAACGCCCGGACAGAAGAACCCTTTGAAAAAGAGGCCATCGCCTTTTATAAGCCCTTCCCCCAGGGGAAGATCGGCATCCCCGGTCTCATGAAATACATAGCCTCTTGCACCTCCCTGGCGGACTGGATCCTGTTCGCCGCGTCCGCGCTGGCGGTGAGCCTGGTGGGACTGCTTCTGCCCTGGCTCAACAAGCTGCTGTTCTCCCGCGTGGCGACTGGCGGGAGCGTGACGGTGCTGGCGGCGCTGGTAATCGTGGGCGTGACGCTGGGGTTCTCCGTGCTCACCACCTTCCGCCAGCGGGGCGTCACCCAGCAGATGATGGAGCAGAGCGCCAGGGAGAACGGCCTTACCTACGCCCCTATCAGCGGCGTGCAGAAGGTGAAGCTCTCCGGCGCGGAGAAGCGGGCCTTCGCCAAGTGGAGCGGGCAGAACGCCAAGGGGACGCGGCTTCGGTACGACCCGCCCATGTTCCTGAAGGTGAACAGCGTCATCAGTCTCGCCATTACCCTCGCCGGGACGCTAGTAATGTACGTGGTGGCGGTGAGAAGCGGCGTGTCCGCGGCGGAATATTACGCCTTCAACTCCGCCTACGCCATGTTGAGCGGGGCGTTTATGTCCCTGGTAGGCATCGCGGTCATGGTGGGGCAGATCATCCCCATCCTCAATATGGCCAAGCCCATCCTGGAGGCCGAGCCCGAGATCGCGGAGGACAAACAGGTGGTGGAGCGGCTCTCCGGCGGCATCGAGCTCAACAACGTCTCCTTCCGGTACGCGGAGGATATGCCGAGCGTGGTGGACAACCTGAGCCTCAAGATACGCCCCGGCCAGTACGTGACTATCGTGGGCAAGACCGGCTGCGGTAAAAGTACGCTCATGCGCCTGCTCTTGGGCTTCGAGACGCCCCAGAAGGGCGCAATCTACTACGACGGCCGGGATATGGCGGCCCTTGATCTCAGGAGCCTCCGGCGGCGCATGGGCGTGGTGATGCAGGACGGCAAGCTCTTTCAGGGGGATATCTACTCCAACATCACCATCTCCGCGCCCTGGCTGACCGTAGACGACGCCTGGGCGGCGGCGAAGATGGCGGGCGTGGCGGAGGACATCCGGCGTATGCCCATGGGGATGCACACCCTCATTTCCGAGGGCGGCGGCATCTCCGGCGGCCAGCGCCAGCGGCTGCTCATCGCCCGGAACAGCTTTTTCGCCGAGCTTGTGGCCCGCCAGCGGCTGGACACGGAGTCCACCGCGGGCGGCAGGTAAACGGGAGACATATAAAAGCCTTTGCTTTTATATAGAAATCATTGAAAGTTCATCAGGAGGAAAATTGAAATGAAATACGAAATCTTGGGCGGCACCTTGCCAGTGGTGGTCTGCACCCTGGCGGATGGGGAGAGCATGATCAACGAGGGCGGCTCCATGAGTTGGATGAGTCCCAACATGCACATGGAAATCAGCTCCAACGGCGGCGTGGGCAAGGCCATCGGCCGAATGTTCGCCGGCGAGGCCACCATCGAACTGAGCGTACACTTCAACAAGAGGCTGGGCGCGGGCCTCTTTGGCGGCGAAGGCTTCATCCTGCAGAAGGTGTCCGGCAGCGGTATCGCCTTCGCGGAGTTCGACGGCCACGTGGTGGAGTACGACCTGGACGCCGGACAGCAGATCGTGGTGGACACGGGGCATCTGGCGGCTATGGACGCCTCCTGCTCCATGGATATCCAGACGGTGAAGGGCGCGAAGAACGTTCTCTTCGGCGGCGAGGGCCTTTTCCTCACCAACATCACGGGCCCTGGCCGGGTGTGGCTTCAGACGATGCCCCTTCCCAACGTGGCCGGCGCTCTGCGCCGCTATTTGGCATCCAACAATTGAGGGAGCGATAAACATGGCGGAACTGAACGAAAAGCCCCTGGAGGGCGTCACCGGCGGGGCCAACATACCGGATTATCCGGTAGGCGTGCGGTGTTTTATCTGTGACAACTGCATCGGCTGCTGCGTCCACGAGGGTGAGAGTGGCTGCCCCTACGTCGACAAGAACGCCGCCTACGCCGATAGAGCTGCCGACGGCTCCTGCCGCAAGCAGAAAAAGCGCGTGCTGGACTAAACCGCAAATCTCCCTGCCGCAAACGCGACAGGGAGAGCTTTTGCGTCTTTATGAGCGAAAAAAGGGACGGTTAGGTACATGGAGCCGAAAAAGGTTGATGTTTTTCCCCAAAAACGCTATAATGGGTGAAAAAGATTTCTTTATGCCGGGAAGATGCGTATGATGACCGATCGGGAGTTTCTGGAACACTACTGTCAAACCTTCACCCCCGCCCAGCGGGAGGCTGTCAGGGCCGTGGACGGCCCCGTGCTGCTGCTGGCCGTTCCGGGCAGCGGCAAGACCACCGTGCTGGTGGCGCGTCTGGGCTATATGGCGCTCTGCCGGGGCATCGACCCCGAAAATATCCTGACCATGACCTACACCGTGGCCGCCACCAGGGAGATGAAAAAGCGGTTCGCGGAGCTTTTCGGCCAGGAGCTGGCCGGCAGGACGGAGTTTCGCACCATCAACGGCGTCTCGGCGAAAATCATCAGCCGCTATGAGAAAAACCACGGAAAGGACAGGGCCTTCCGGCTCCTGGACAGCGAGGGCGAGCTCAACGGGATCGCGGCGCGGATCTACTGCGACGTGACGGGCGAAAAATACGCCTCCCCCAGCACGGTCAAGGACATTCGGACAGGCATCACCTACGTAAAAAACAGGATGCTCACCGGCGATGAGCTGGGCGGCGTCCCCGTGGGCGTGGAGCGGTTTCCCGAGATTTATGCCCGTTACTGCGCGTTTTTGAAAAGCCAGCGGCTCATGGACTACGACGACCAGATGGCCTACGCGCTGCTCTTTCTGGAGCGGGTGCCGTCCCTGCTGGCGTATTTTCAGGATCGATTCCGCTATATCTGCGTGGATGAGGCCCAGGATACGTCAAAGATCCAGCATGAGATCATCAGGCTTCTGGCGTCCAAAAGCGAAAATCTCTTTATGGTGGGCGACGAGGATCAGTCCATATACGGCTTCCGGGCGGCCTGGCCGGAGGCTCTGATGGCGTTTGAAAAGGATCACCCCGGCGCGAAAGTCCTGTTTCTGGAGGACAATTTCCGCTCCACCCCGGAGATCATCGCCCTGGCCAATATCTTCGTGGCCCGGAACAGATTCCGCCGGGCCAAGACGATCCGGCCCACCAGGGCCAGCGGGGACGCCGTCAAAAGGATCTCTGCCCTGAGCCGCCAGGCGCAGTTTTCTTATCTGTTCCACGAGGCCCGGAACGTTCGGCGGGAGACGGCCATCCTCTACCGCAACAACGACAGCGCCCTGCCGCTGATCGATCTCTTCGAGCGAAACGGCGTCCCCTACAACTGCCGGAGCTTTGACGCCTCCTTTTTTACCCACCGTATCCTGAACGACATCCGCGCCATCGTCCGCTTCGCGGAGGATCCGGCGGACGCGGAGACGTTTATGCAGATCTATTACAAATTTGGCTTACCCCTGTCCAGGGCCGCCGCAGAATACGCCTGCGCCGCGTCCCGGCGGACGGGGAAGGACATCCTCACTGAGCTCCTGAGCGTTCGCGGTCTGCCCGCCTCCGCCAGGGAGGGGGTTCACAGGCTCCGGGCCCTCCTGCCGCGGCTCTTGGAAGTGGACGCGGGAGCGGCTTTGGATCTGATCGTCAACGACATGCAGTACAGGGCCTATGTGGAGCAAAACGGCTTGGACAGCGGGAAATTTTTCGTGCTGCGGATGCTGGCACAAAACGAAGGCGACATCGGCGGCCTCCTGCGCCGGCTGGACGCACTGCAGGCCCTCATCCGGGAGCACAAAAATATCCCGGAGACGCTTCTGACACTCTCCACCGTCCATTCGGCCAAGGGGTTGGAATATGAGCGGGTGTTTCTTCTGGACGTCATCGACGGTATCCTGCCCGCAAAGCCGGCGCGCGACTGTAAAAACCCGGAGGATCTGCGGGCTTACGAGGAGGATCGGCGGCTCTATTATGTGGCAATGACCCGGGCGAAGGCGTCCCTTTACCTGTTCTCCTGCGCCGATTCCCTGTCGAGCTTCACCACCGAAGCCCTGGCGGCGCTTCCCGGGGAGGCGGCCTCCGGCACGGACGTGTTTTCGTTTTTGCGTGAAAACCTGCTGGGGAGAACCTACGGGCATAAAGAAAACGGTCAGGGAGAGATCCTTGCCCAGTGCGACGATATGTTTTTAATAAAGTATTCCAATGGCCGGACGGAGCTCCTGTCCCTGGCGCAAATGGCGGAAGGGCGCGACACGACCGTAAAATCCGCACCCGCGCGGCCCCCAAAGGCCCCCGGCGAAGTGGAAAAAACCGCGCCGCTCCCGGAGTTCAAAACCGGCAATCGGGTCGTCCACACCGTCTTCGGCCCGGGAAGGATCGCGGCGCTTACCGTCTCCGGCTCCGCCACCATCGCGACGGTCGCATTTGACGGGACAGGGGAGACGAAACGGTTTGTCCTCCAGGACGCGGTGAGGAAGGGGCTGTTGAAGCTGACGCAATAGCCGGCGCGCCGGTCACGCGCCGATCCTGCGCATGAGCTCCGCTCCGTGGGCCTTCAGCCACGCGTTTTGCTCCCGGTAATCCGGGCAGACGCGCAGGACATGGGCGTAAAAGCGCGGGGAGTGGTTGGGCTCCAGGATATGGCAAAGCTCGTGGACGACCACGCTGTCCAGCACCTCCCGGGGCGTCAACAGCAGGAGGCAGTTGAAGCTGAGATCGCCCCTGGCGGAACAGCTGCCCCAGCGGGTGCGCTGGGCACGGATGGTGATTCGGCCGTATTTGACCCCTACCAGCGGGGCAAAATGGGCCGCGCGCTCCGGGATGACGCGCAGGGCCTGTTCCCTGAGCGCCGCCAGCTGACTGTCCGTCAGGGGCGGAATCTCCGCCAGGGCCTGTTGGCGCTCCGACATCCGGGCGGCGTTGGCTTCGATCCAGCGCCGGCGGCTGGCCACAAAGGCGTCGATGTCCCGCTTCGCCATTTTCAGGGGCGCGCGGACGACTACCCCCTCCGGGGTGACGGAGAGGGCGAGAGTCTTGCGGCGGGAACGGATGAGGGTGTAGGAAATTTCCATAGCATCAGTAGTCGGGCCGGCCTGGGCCGGCGCGGTGAGTGGGCGTATACAATACGGTTGATTGTCCGATAGACAGTATAGCATACGTTTTCCCGGCCTGCAAGCCGGTTCTATAGAGCGCGGCTTTCCCGGTTTTTCCCTTCAAGGTGAGGGAAAAAACATTTTTTACCGTTTTTCGCCGCCGGGGGGCCTTGTGCCGGGGGCCGGGAAGTGGTATACTGGCGGTACGCAGAAAATATACGACGGAGGCGCGGACATGGAGAAAGAGTATTTTCCCGACGGCGTGACGCCCATCGACGGCTGGTTTTACGACACCCGCGTGCCGGAGCTTGAGGAGCTGGGCCGGCCGTATGTGCTGACGGAGCACGGGATCATGGACGACGGGCGGCTCCACACGGCTGAGATCCAGGCCCTCATCGACAGGGCCTCGGAGGAGGGCGGCGGGGTCATCGTGGTGCCCAGAGGCGTCTACATGACCGGGGCGCTGTTTTTCAAGCCGGGGGTGAACCTCTATGTGGGCGACGGCGGCGTGCTGCGGGGCAGCGACGACCCCTGGGACTATCCCCTGACGGACACCCGGATCGAGGGGGAGTCCTGCCGGTACTTCCCGGCCCTGATCAACGCCGACGGGGTGGACGGCTTTACCATGTGCGGCCCCGGCGCCGTGGACGGAAACGGGCTCCGGGCGTGGAGGGCCTTCTGGCTCCGGCGGGAGTGGAACCCGGACTGCACCAACAAGGACGAGCAGAGGCCCAGGCTTGTGTATATCTCCAACAGCTGCGACGTGCTGGTGGCGGGCCTGCATCTGCAGAACGCCCACTTCTGGACGAATCACATCTACCGCTGTGAACGGGTGAAATTCATCGGCTGTACCATCTTCTCCCCGGCCGCCCCCGTCCGCGCCCCCAGCACCGACGCCATCGATATCGACGTGTGCAGCGACGTGCTGGTGAAAAACTGCGTCATGGAGGTGAACGACGACGCCGTGGCGCTCAAGGGCGGCAAAGGCCCCTGGGCCGATTCCGACCCCGCCAACGGCGGAAATCAGCGGATCCTGGTGGAGGACTGCGTCTACGGCTTCTGCCACGGGTGCCTCACCTGCGGGTCGGAGTCCCTGCACAACAAGAACATTCTGGTGCGCCGGATCCGGGTGCTGGACGGGTTCAACCTCCTCTGGCTGAAGCTCCGGCCCGACACGTCCCAGCACTACGAGTACATCACCGTGCGGGAGGTCAGCGGGAAAATCGAAAACTTCCTGACCGTCCGGCCCTGGACGCAGTTTTTTGATTTGAAGGGCAGAACGGACAAGCCCAGATCTCTGGCCGAGCACATCACCGTGGGGGACTGCGACTGCGACTGTCAGGTCTATTTCAATGTGGCCGCCGCCCCGGAGCAGTATGTCCTGCGGGATTTCACCCTGGAAAACCTTCACATCCGCGCGGCGGTAAACGGCTTTACGGAGGGCGCGGTGGAGAACCTTGACCTCCGAAACGTCACCGTGGAGCAGGCATAGCGGCGCAAAACCTACGTTCACCGATGCCGGAGATGATATTACCCCATTTGTTAGACGGTGTGGTATGCCGCTGACAAATGGGGTGATTCTTATAAAAAGAGATTTATTCGGCGCTGTCGGGCAGGTAGGCGTTGTAGGGAGAGAGCGCCTTGATTTCACTGTAGCTGTCGTAGAACATGTCGGACACGTCCTCGCCGCCGGCGGCGCGCTGAATCGTGTCGCAGAAGACCTGGGTGAAGACCCCGGCGCCTTCGGTGCTCATGTGGTTTAGGTCACTGAATGACCTTTGGTCGCTGAAGAGTTCATAGCGATTCTTCAGAAGGTTGAAATCATAGCCTTCACAATTGTGCTGTTCACAGTAGTTCCGAAACCAGTCGGATAAGTAATCGAATGTGTCGGTCTGCCAGATGAACCGGTCGGAGATGGGGACGACGGCCAGAATGGGGTATACGCCGTTTTTCTCACAAAATTCCATAATGGCATCGAGCTCACGCAGCTCCTCCTTGAGAAACACGCCATCGTAAATTTCACTGTTGTAAATGCTGACCGCTTCCTCCGGGCTGAGGGTCTGGTCTGAAATTTCCTGCACGATGAATCCCTTGGTTTCATGATCGACGTTGCTCTTCACATTGCCCCGCAGAACATTGCCCCAAGCCAGCAGTCCGCTTTTTAAGGTGCGGGAATAGTAATTCAGCCAGTCATCAACACCAACATAGCCCACAAGATATTTGAGACGTTCTGAAAATGTGTCCATGCGGTCAAGCGTCATTCCGTCGCCCATGCAGTAATCGGCGCTTTGGGCACGGGTGAAAGATTGATAGGACAGCTCAATGACCACGGTCTTGACGGGGTTGCGCTTAAGCTCCTTTTGGAGCATCCAGCAGCGACCATACATCGAAGCCGACGGCCCGCCAGCGTTGTAGCTGAATACACCGAGCTCCCGGTCAAGGACGCGCGTGTCAAAGCCGTTCATGGCGTGGGAGGCGCCGACAACCAGAAAATCAACCTGGCCGGCCAGACTCCTTCGAAGGGCCGCGTCGTTATAATAGTAAGCCTCCTGTTTCCGGTAAGGGGCAATGAGCACGACGGAGGAAAGGATCAGCACGAGTACAAAGAGGAGAAAAGATATCAGGAATCGTTTAAAACTGCGCATACAGGAACGCCTCCTCTCCCCAAGAAGCCTCCACGCCGAAGACGACAAGGATAATCACCGTGACGTTGAGCACAAGAACCTTGACCGGCATGGGAATCTTTTGAAATCTGGCTCTCACGGAGCCTTTACGTTGGAGCAGAGAGACAATAAACAGAAGCAGGGTCGTTCCGATTGCCAGAATAAAATCGATCTTGCGGGCACTGGATCCGGCCAGATACGGCAGAAGGGAGCCAAGGCTGGTGGGCAGGGTGTGATCTGTGAAGATGTGCCCTATCAAACCGAGGCCCTGGGAGAGGGTGCCCACCTCGGGGAGCACCTTGATAAAGGTGACAAGTACGAAGGTGCGTACCGTCTGAAAAGCCCGCCAGAGCCACCTGTCCTCCCGGATCCGGCACAGCTTCTTGAGACGGTCATAGACCGGCTCCATCCACATGGAGGCGATGATGAAAAGACCGTTGACAAGGCCCCAGACTATGTATGCCCAGCTGGCTCCGTGCCATAAGCCCGTCGTCAGCCAGACCAGCACCAGCGCCACAGAGGCGGGAACCGTATCGCCGAAGCGCTTGCCCAGCTTGGATCTGGCCGCTTTCGCCAGCTTGCGGTTCCATTTGGACAAACCGATGGGATAATAGATATAATTCTTGAACCACTCGCCCAGGCTTATGTGCCACCGGCGCCAGTACTCTGCGATGGATTTGGAAAAATACGGCCGGCAGAAGTTCTCCGTCAGGCGGATGCCCATGATCTCGCAAAGGCCGCACATGATGTCCATATACCCGGAGAAATCCGCGTAGATCTGGACGCTGTACATGAACGCGCCCAGCAGGGCCGTCACGCCGCTGTATTGCCCGTAGTTGGCAAAAATGTCTGTGACATGGTGAGCCAGAACGTTGGCCAACAGCATCTTCTTGACAAAGCCCCACACCATCCGCTGGATACCGCTGGCATATCTGTCGTAATCAAAGCTGTGTTCGGCATAGAGCTGGTGGGCCAGCTGATCGTATTTGCTGATGGGCCCCTGGATGATCTGCGGAAAGAAGGAGATAAACAGAAGTAGTTTGAAATAGTTTCTTTCTACTCCACCCCCCCCCCGCAGTCAATTTCTCCCAATAGACATCCAGCAGATATCCGATGGATTGGAAAGTATAGAAGGAGATGCCCAGCGGCACGACCCAGGAGAAGTGGTCGTCGATCCCGCCGGAGCCGGCCCAGCCCAGAACGGCGTTCAGCTGCGCAATGGCGAAATGGCCGTATTTCAAGGCGCAGAGGATACCGAAGTTCAGTAAAAGCGCGGCCGTCAGCGTACGCTTTTGGGAGGTCTTGATCTTCTGCCTGTACAGCTTTTTCTCCTCGGTAGGAAGATCCCTGTGCTCCTTCAGATAAGCCTCCTTCTGCTTCCTCAGGTTGTCGATCCGGAGAGAGGCGAAGTATATCGAGAGCGAGGTGATGAGGATATAGACGGCGGATCCGATGCCGCAGGACAGGTAAAAGATGACACTGGCGCATAGTAAAACGACCCATTGGAGCCTTTTGGGAACCAGAAAGTAGACCGGCAGCAACACCAGCAGAAACAACAGAAACGTGAGTGATGTCAGAGCCATGGCGTGATCCTTTCAGTTTGTTTTAAATATTCAAAACGGTCATTCCTCTTCCTGAATGGTCTGAATCATGTTCCACATGGCCTGCACGCTGTTGAAGTTTTCGTTCCGCATCCATTTGGGGCCGATCTCGATATCGAAAACGGTGCAGATCTCCGTGATCAGCGTCAGAATGCTCAGAGAGTCCAAAACCTTGCCATCGATCAGATTTGTCTCGTTTTCGTAATCCACGTCGGGGTAGATCTCGTTCAGTATTTCAAGAAGCTGTTCCATAATAATTTTCTCCCTGTATTTTTAAATTTATTTGATTTGATTACTGAGCTCCGCCAGGGCCCGCCGGTCTGTTTTTCCGTTGGCGTTGAGGGGCAGGGCGGGAAGCATCACGACCTTGGCAGGCACCATATAGGAGGACAGTCTGCTCCGCAGGAGCTTTCGCAATTGCGCCTCCGTCAGGTCACACCCGCGCTCCGGCTCAAAGTACAGCAGGATCTTTTTGCTGTCGGCGTTATAGAGACAGCAGCAACGGGCCACGCCGGCACAGCCGAGAGCGACGTTTTCGATTTCGCCCAACTCGATCCTGTGCCCCATGTGCTTGATCTGGTGATCCCCACGCGAAGCGAACACCAGGTCGCCGCACGGGTCATATTGAGCCAGATCTCCCGTCTTGAAGCAGCGAACCGGCCCGTCCCCAAAATCCAGCTCCAGAAAAGCGGAGCTGGTTTTTTCCGCGTCTCTGTAATAACCGATGGCCAGCGACGGGCCGGAGATATAAAGCTCCCCGACTTGTCCCGGCCCGGTGATCACCTTCCCGGACTCGGTGTCCAGCAGGCGTACCGCGCAATGGTTCATGGGCTTCCCGATCGGGATGGCGTCCCGGTCATAGTCCGCTGACTCCACACGGTGATAGCAGCATACGCCCGCGATCTCCGACTGGCCGTAAAGATTGACATACTCAATTTCCGGGAGGGAATCCCGCCAAACCTGCAGGTGCTTGACCGGCATGACCTCGCCCACAAAAAACAGCTTTCTCAGGGTTTGGGGCTTGACCATGGAAAACGGGTTTAAACGCGCCACCAAGGATATGGCTGTCGGAACCCAGAGAGCGCAGGTGATCCTCTTCTCGTTCAGGTACTCCATCAGCGTCGGCGTGAAGGAAAAGAGCTCGGTGGGAATGATCACCAGCGTCGCGCCCAGCTTCATGAAAAGATATAGATCCTTCGCCGAGGCGTCAAAATAAAACGGCGTCTGGTTGCCGATCACCTCGTCTTCCGAAAAGGAGAAGGCCTGGCAAAAGGCCTCCACAAAGCTGATCATCGCCCCGTGACTTTTCAGGACGCCCTTGGGTTTGCCGGTGGAACCGGAGGTATAGACCATGTAAAGCGGGGCGTCCGGCCCTACGTCCGGCATGTCGCACTCCGCGCTGCCCGCGTCGGCCATTGAGAGAAATGTACCGGTGAACCCGACGGCCTCCAGGACGGCGGCGGTATCCGCATCTCCGATCACGGCGCCGATCTGCGCGTCTTCCAGGATAGAGGCCAGCTTCTCCGGCGGCAGGAGCGGATCCAGAGGCACGTAAAAATTGCCGCTGTACAAAACGGAGAGGAAATAAACAACGGTATGGACGTTTCGGTTTGCGAATACGCCGATGGGAGCGCCTTGCGACGCTTGCGCGATGACGGCGCCCAGGCGTTTTGCCGAGAGCCTCAAATCGGAAAAGGTCAGCTCCTCGTTGTTCGTGGAGACGGCGGTCTTTTGCGGTATCCGCGCACAGGCGTCCTCAAAATACTGCAGGATATTGTTCATGTTCCCTCCTGAAATCATCAACGTTGAAGGATAAGCCTTTGCGGTTCCGTTTTACCGGGTGCGGGTCATTGTCCAGCGCCATGCGTCGCGGCACATATCCGGCAGAGAGCGGGCGGCTTTCCAGTGCAGGAGCCTTTCGGCCTTGTCGGGCGCGGCGCAGCATACGGCCACGTCGCCGGGACGGCGCGAAGCGATCTCATACGGGACGTGTACGTTGTTGACCCGCTCGAAGGTGTGGATGACGTCAAGGACGCTGTAGCCCTGGCCGGCACCCAGGTTGATGATTTCGCTGCCCGTATGCTCCAGAGCGTATTGCATGGCGCTCACATGGCCGGCGGCCAGATCCTCGATATGGATATAGTCCCTGATCCCGGTTCCGTCCGGGGTGGGGTAATCGTTCCCGAAAATCAGAAGCTTGTCCTTTTCACCGGCGGCCACGGAGCAGATGTAGGGGAACAGGTTCGTGGGCGGCTGAGAGGGGGACTCGCCGATGAGCCCGGAGGGGTGCGCGCCCACGGGATTGAAATACCGCAGCAGGATCGCCGAAAAGTCCGGGTGCGCGGTACAGACATCCAAAATCATCTGCTCGCTCATGAGCTTTGTCCATCCGTAGGGATTCGTGCAACCGGTGCGGGCTGTCTCTGGGATGGGAACGACCTCAGGAGAGCCGTATACCGTGGCGGATGAGCTGAAAATCAGCTTTTTGACGCCGTGCTCCAGCATCACATCCAGAAGCATCATGGTCGCCTCCAGATTATTCCTGTAGTATTTCAGCGGATCGGCCACCGATTCGCCCACGGCCTTGAAGCCCGCCAGGTGGATCACCGACTCGATGGAGACGCACCTGAACAGGTTACGGAGCGATACGCGGTCGGTGACATCCATTTTTGTGCAGTACACAGGCGTTCCGGTGATCCTTTCAATCCTGTCCAGGACGTCCGGGGAGCTGTTTGCGTAATTATCGACGATATAAACACGGTAACCGGCGTTTATCAGGGCAACAGCCACATGGGATCCGATAAATCCGGCCCCGCCGGTCAACAAAACGCCCTTTTCCATTTGCTTGTTTCTCCCTGCTTAAAGATAATTGATACAAATTATATGATTTTATAATGTTTCGGGGTATACTGGTAAGAAGAAAGGGGACATGAATATGCGCAGAAAAATGAAACGCAAAGCCATCGAGGAGTTCAAGACCGAATTGATCAAACAGGAAAAAAGCGGGGCGACGGTGGATAAATACAGCCGGGATGTCACACGCTTTTTCCTATGGCTCCCCGACGATAAAGAGGTGACAAAGGAGATCGCGATAAAGTATAAAAATGATTTGACGGCTGATTACGCGCCGGCGAGCGTAAATTCCATGTTGGCCGCGTTGAACAGCTTTTTCAGTTTCATGGGATGGAAGGAATGTGCCGTCAAGCCCTTGAAGATCCAGAGGAAGATCTTCTGCTCCAGAGAACAGGAGCTGACCCGGGAAGAGTATATCCGGCTGGTGGAAACAGCCGAAAAACGCGGAGACGAGAGACTCGCGTTACTGCTCCAGCTGATCGCGTCCACCGGGATCAGGGCGTCCGAAGTTCAATATATAACCCTGGAGGCTGCGCGGGCGGGGAAGGCCCAGATATCGCTCAAAGGGAAAACAAGAGTTATTCTCATCCCCGGAAAGCTGCGGAAAAAGCTTTTAGGATACGCAAGCAAACACAAAATTATTTCTGGTCAAATCATGCTGACCAGAAACGGAAAGCCTCTTAACCGAAAAGTGATTTGGACGCTGATGAAGGGGCTGTGTGAAGAAGCGCATGTGGACAGCGGGAAGGTCTTTCCACACAATCTGAGACATTTATTCGCGAGGGTCTATTATAAAACACAGAAGGATATTGCCAAGCTCGCCGATATCCTCGGTCACAGCAGTATCAATACCACCCGGATATATCTGCTTTCCACCGGCGAGGAACACATGAAAAGCCTTGACGACCTGGGCCTCATAACGGCCGGCTGCACGGCTGAATGTCGAATAATATAAAAAAGTATAGTCGATTGATCTGCTGTTTTCAAACGTCAAAGCAACAAAAACAGGACGTAATGTTGATTACGTCCTGTTTTGCGTAAGCCATATTCGTCTGCCCATATTATAGCTTACACATTCTTGATTTTCAATAGAAGATGTGAGAAAAAAGTTTATAAATTCTTCCGGGGTAAAAGCAAAATCTTTATGAAAAAGAACAACGTGATTGCATAAATTTAGTCAAATAGCATAATATCAGCCATTATAATTGTATGAAAAAGCACCACTTTGTGCGTTATGTATAAGACATAATCAACATTATGTCTTACAAGACGGCAGGATTGTATCCGCCGGGATATCATAAGAGCAGGGTGCAGGAAGATGAGAGACAGAATACTGCTGGCCTCCCCTCATATGAGCGGAGGCGAAATGAAATACATACAAAGAGCCTTTGACACCAATTGGATAGCCCCTTTAGGGGAGAACGTGAACGGTTTTGAAAACGACCTCGCCGCGAAGCTGGGGGAGGGAGAAGTCGTGGCACTGGCATCGGGGACGGCGGCTCTGCACATGGCCATGATCCTGGCGGGGGTGGGCAGAGGGGATACCGTTTTCTGCCAGGATCTCACATTCGCCGCCTCTGTGAATCCCGCCATGTACATGGGCGCGCGGCCCGTGTTCATCGATTCCGAGCGGGACAGCTGGAACATGGATCCCGCGCTATTGAAAGAGGCAATCGATAAATTCGGGATCCCCAAGGCAGTCATCGCCGTGGAGCTTTACGGGACGCCCGGCAGAATGGACGAGCTGGAGGCCATATGCCGTGAAAAAGGGATCGTCTTCATCGAGGACGCGGCGGAGGCGATGGGGGCGTCCTACAAGGGGAGAAATTGCGGTACCTTTGGCGATTTCGGCGCCCTGTCCTTCAACGGGAACAAGATCATCACCACCTCCGGCGGCGGGGCCATCGTGTGCCATTCCAAGGAGGACGCGAGCCATGCCCTGAAGCTGGCTACCCAGTCCAGAGAGGCCGTTCCCTGGTACGAGCACAGGGAGATCGGGTATAATTACCGCCTTTCCAACATCAGCGCGGGGATCGGCCGCGGGCAGATGGAGGCTCTGGAGGAGCGGATCGCGCAAAAGCGCCATATCCGGGAGGTCTACCAGCGGGAGCTGGCTTGCGCGCCGGTGTCCTTCCAGCCCTGCCCCCAGGGGGGACAGGCCAACCATTGGCTCACGTCCATTCTGCTGGAGGCGGACTGTGCCGTTACCCCCGGACAGGTCATTGAAAAACTGAATCAGGAGAATATCGAGACGCGGCATATCTGGAAGCCTATGCATCTGCAGCCCGTATTCGCGGACGCTCCGTTTGTTACATACGGAGACGGCGACGGTGTCAGCGGAGAGGTATTTGACCGGGGGCTGTGCCTGCCCAGCGATACGAAGCTGACGGAGGAACAGCTTATGGAAGTGGCGGATTGCGTCAAAGGGGCGGTAGGGGTATGAAACAGCATACGCCTTACGGCCCCTACGAGCGTTTTTTTAAGCGCCCTTTAGACATCCTCTGCGCTCTGGCGGCGCTCATTGTCTTCTGTTGGCTCTATGCTATCGTGGCGATCCTGGTGCGCGTCAAGCTGGGCAAGCCGGTGCTCTTTACCCAGGAGCGCCCGGGAAAGGATGAGAAGATCTTCAAGCTCTACAAATTCAGGACGATGACGGATCAGAGGGACGACAAGGGGGAGCTGCTGCCGGATGAGGTGCGGCTGACCCGGTTCGGACGTCTGCTGCGCTCCACCAGCCTGGATGAGCTGCCGGAGGCGTTCAACATTCTGAAGGGCGACATGAGCGTGGTGGGGCCGCGGCCGCTGCTGGTGAGATACTTGCCGCGTTATAACGCGTTCCAACGCCGCCGCCACGAGGTCAGACCGGGATTGTCCGGTTTGGCGCAGGTTCACGGACGGAACGGGATCTCCTGGGACGAAAAATTTAAGCTTGATGTAGAATATGTGGACAGCGTGACGTTTCTTGCAGATGTTCGAATCGTGCTTTTGACGGTGATGAAAGCTGTCAAGCGCGAGGGGATCAACGCGGGCGAGCAGACCATGCCGGAATTTTTTGCGGACGCTGAGTTAGCCGGCGCGACGAGCGAACAAGCCGTCGGATTGATGGATGATCATGAGGTGTAAAATTGAGGATCCTTTACGTAATGACAGTAGCCAGTACTGGCAATTTTTTTATAGATACCATCAGGATGCTTCAGAAGGAAGGCAATACGGTCGATATGGCGGCCAATACCAGCGGCGGCATATCGGAGGGACTCAAAGCCCTGAACTGTCAGTTCTTCCACATCCCCTTTTCCCGCTCGCCGCTGAGCCGCGACAATATAAGAGCATACAAGGAGCTTAAAAAGCTTCTGGCGGAAAACCGCTATGACATTGTCCACACCCACACGCCCAACGCCTCGGCGCTGGTACGGCTGGCCTGCCGGAAATACCGCAAGACCGGGACGAGGGTGTTTTACACCGCTCACGGGTTCCACTTCTATACCGGGGCGCCCGCGAAAAACTGGCTGCTCTATTACCCCGTTGAGCGGTTCCTGAGCCGGTGGACGGACGTGCTGATCACCATGAACAGGGAGGATCTGGAGCGGGCGAGGAAATTCAAGGCGGGCCGGGTGGAATTTGTCCACGGAGTCGGCGTTGACCTTGCAAGGTTCAACCTCGACGGAGAGGACGGCAAGCGTCAGGAGAAGCGCCGGGAGCTGGGCGTCGGAGAGAATGACGTCCTCGTTCTGGCGGTAGGCGAGCTGATCAAACGCAAAAATCATGAGACGCTGATCCGGGCTGTGGCCGCCTTAAAGGACACAAGCATCAGGTGCCTGATTGCCGGGGAAGGGCCGCTTCACGGATATTTGGAGGAGCTGATTGCCAGCCTCGGCCTTCAAGACCGCGTAAAGCTGTTGGGAAGAAGAACGGATATCGCTGAGCTTGACAAGGCGGCGGATATTTTCGCGCTACCGTCCTATCAGGAGGGATTGCCGGTGGCGCTGATGGAGGCCATGGCGTCGGGAAAACCGGCGGTGTGCTCCGATATTCGGGGAAACCGGGATCTGATCGAGCCGGGGGCCGGAGGCAGCTTGTGCCCCGTGGAACAGGTAAGCGACTGGGCCGGCGCGATAGCGGCCCTCTCCCGCAGTCCCGGCGACAGGACGGCCCGGGGAGCGAATAACAGGCGAATCGTACAGGCATTTTCCACGGAAAAGGTGCTTGACGAGATGAAGAGGATTTACGGGATATCTTGAACGGGCAGATCCCGCATACAAGCTGCAGCCAAGGGATGATGAGCCAAGGAATCGGGTGAGAAAATGCGTATCCTGCATGTGACGGCCGGGATCGGCCGCAGTAATGGCGTCATGAGCGTGATCCTGAATTACGCCGCTCATATGCCGGAGGATATTAAATTTGACGTCCTCTATTTTACAACCACCGATGGGGACAGGCTCACGGAGATCGAAGACCTGGGAGGTCGGGCAACAAAAATCGCGCCTCCGGGCGTCCACAGCTTTTTCCACGACGAGGTGGATGACTACCTTGACGCCCATCGAGGCGAATATGCCGCCATACATATCCATTTGCCCTATTTAGCGAGCGTTTTCGCGCCAAAGGCCAAGCGCGCGGGGATTCCCAAGGTGATCGTTCACTGCCATTCCACGGTGTTTTCCCTTGGAGACAGCAATTTTAGAAACAGGATTCTCAATCTCCCCACCAAATCGTTGGCGAATGTCATGATTGCCTGCGGGCGGGACGCGGGAAGGCTTTGGTATGGGAAGCGCGCTGTGGATTCCGGGCGCGTGACGGTGCTTCCCAACGCGGTGGAATGTGATAGATTCAGGTTTGACGCGAAAGTCCGGGATAAACTGCGGCGGGAAATGGGCCTGGGAAACGATCTGACCGTCGGTTATGTCGCCACCATGACGCCCTGGAAAAATCATGGTTTTTTGCTTGAGGTGTTTCAACAGCTCCTGGAGATCCGGCCAAAGGCGAAGCTTATGCTGGTGGGCGACGGCCCGGAGAGGAAAGCGCTGGAAGAAAAAGCGGCGGAGCTGCATATTGCGGACAAAACATTGTTCCTTGGAATGAGAAGCAATGTGGCGGAGCTGTTGCAAGCCATGGATGTGTTTGTAATGACCTCGCCTAAGGAGGGTCTTCCGGTCTGTGCCATCGAGGCCCAGGCGGCGGGACTGCCGGTGCTGATGAGCGACGGGGTCACCGATGAGGCGTGTATTACGGAACGGATCAACCGGCTGTCGCTGGACGAGCCGAAACAGGTTTGGGCCAAAGAGGCCGTGAGGCTGGCGGAGTTGCCTCGGTTGGATACGGCTGACGAAGTGAAAAGAGCCGGTTTTGATTTGGCAAAGAACGCGAAGATATTGGTGGGGTTGTATGGATACGGTGATAAAGAAAAAGCGAGTATCGCCGGCAAAAACGCTTGAGGAGCGGGAGAAGATCGGGATAGACGCCGTATATATGGTGGCCTGGTTTGTCTGGTGCTTTTTTCTCCGGTTTGTACCGTATGGTATCAGCCTGCCGGAGAAGGAGCTCCATGTGGGCGGACTTTTAGTCCTGTATTTCCTGAACAGAAAGAGGATCGGCTTCGATAAACCGTACATCTGGACGCTGGTGGTGATGATGGCCTATTATATAGTCATCACGATTTGGAAGGAGGGCACCAGCTTCGGCTTGATCCCCATGTCCATGCTCTCCTGGTGGGCCTGCCTTTTGGTCGGTTCGTGCGTCGGCTGGAATTCCCGTGAGATCAGGCTTTTTCTGGAGACGATCAAATGGTCATGCTTTATTTGCTCAGTATCGATCGCCCTGCAAAACGAGCCGTTTAAAGGTGCGGATACCATTGTCCTTTTTGGAGATGAGATGAACCGAAACTGGGTGATCGACGTCTCGCTTCCCGGACTGATCATTCAGCTTATCGAACTGGTCGCGAAAAAGAAGCCAAGCTTTTTTGACATTGCGGTCACGGGGATCCTCTTTTACGCCTGTATACTTCCCATATCACGCAGCGAATTTGTGGCCACCGCCTTGTGCTGCGGCTTGGTACTGCTTTACAAATACAGAGCGCTTCAACACGGAATAGACCGAAAGAAAGCAATGAGGCTGGCGGCCCTGGTTCTTGTGATACTCCTTATCGTCTATGCTGTGATGCCGCAGTCCTACCGGGACAGGCTTTGGAGCCCGGACAGCTACGACTCCACCAGCAATGACCGGGTGGATCGATGGGTCGACGGGATCGAAATGGTGGACGATGTCGTGTTTGGAATGGGCCCGATGTATTACCAGAACAACACAGATTACCCATGGAGATATTACGGCGTCCACAATATGTTTGTGGATATGTACATTGCCAGCGGGCTGATTGGCGCCGGACTTTCCGTTCTTCTGTTTCTGCTTTTCATCCGAAAAGACCTGCTGGCGCTGTCCTTTTTCTCCTACTCGATGATACGGGTCATGTTTGAGGCTGGCAGAACGCCGGGGACGTGGGAGATCCTGACGATTCTCGCCGCCCTGATATCCCTCAGCGAAGCGAGGGGAATCTCTGTGTCGGAGCTGCTGACAAGCATCTATGACCGGCCAGAACCGGAGGAGACGGCCGTTAGGCCCACCTGCATAAGAGCCCGGCAAAAAAGCCGGGTGTGACGAAAGCTTATTTTGAGAGGGGAGGTGACCCGGTGTTCAGTGTGATCGTGCCGGTGTACAAGGCGGAAAAATATCTTGACGAGTGCGCCGCCAGCGTGCTCGGACAGAGCTTTCGGGATCTGGAGCTGATCCTGGTGGACGACGGGTCGCCGGACAGCTCCCCGGAGATCTGCGACCGGCTGGCAAAGCGGGACGGGCGCGTCAGGGTCATCCATAAGAAAAACGCGGGCGTGGCCGAAGCGAGAAACGACGGCTGCGCGGCTGCGCGCGGCGATCATATCCTCTTTCTGGACAGCGACGATTACTGGTGCGACGGGGAACTGCTGGAAAAGCTCCACAGAGTTTTTCGGGCGGAACCTGAGGTGGACGCTATTTTTTTGAAGGACAGGCATCTGACACAGGAGGGGGCGCTGATCGACAGATATTTTCCGCCGGCGGACTTCAACAGTCTTTCGCCCCGGGAATTTCTTGGCGAGATCGTGCGGACGGATTCCTTTTTGGGCGCTCCGTGGAACAAGGCCGTCAAAAAGAGCTTCCTGGAAAAGCATCATATCCTCTTTACCACGGGCCTTTGGGCGGAGGACATCCTGTATGACGCGCAGTTTGTTTACGCCATGCCGTGCTGCCGCGTGCTGCCGGATTACAGCTATGTCCAGCGGCGAACCGACGGATCCCGCTCCACGCAGGCCAACGAGGAACATTTAAGGCAGTATCTGACCATCCTGGATCGCGTGACGGAGCTGGCCGATGCCGGCGGCGAGACGGAGGAGATCCTCCGGGGGTACGGCGCTTACCATTTTATGCTTTTTTGCTCCAGAGTCGCCGGCTGCGACGCGGTGACAAGAGAACGGTTCATGCCGGAGATCCTCAAAAGGAAAGCCTATCTGGACTGCGCGCTGAATAAAAAAGTCCGCGTGGCGAAGATTTCCCGCCATCTCCTTGGAATGACGCTTACAGTGAAGCTGCTGGGATTGTATTTGAAGCTCAGGTGAGGGTGAAAAAGCGATGAATGAGTTGATCAGTATTGTTGTGCCGGTGTATAACGTGGAGAAATATCTCCCCAGATGCGTGGAGAGCCTGTTGGCACAGACGTACGAGAATATTGAGGTCATCCTTGTGGACGACGGGTCGCCGGACGGGTGCCCCTCCCTGTGCGACGGATTTGCCCGGCGTGACAGCCGCGTCAGAGTGCTCCATCAGGAAAACCGCGGTGTTTCCGCCGCCAGGTGCGCTGGGATCGAAGCCGCGGCGGGGGAGTACATAGGCTTTGTGGACGGGGACGATTACGTTGAGCCGGATATGTATACGTTCCTTCATGACCTGATGATGCGAACCGGCGCGGATATAGCTCAGTGCGGCTTCGACCAGGTCAACGGGGAACGCGTGACCTCCAACGCGACGCATGAGGAGAAGCTCGTGACCGGCCGGGAGGCCATCAAGGGTGTATTGAATGGCGGCATCGTCTGGGCGAGCCTGTGGCCAAAGCTTTATAAAATGGAGCTTTTCGATAACAAGAAGCTGGATTTCGGACTGAGGATCTCCGAGGACGGGCTGGCAAATTATTACCTGTTCCGCGACGCAAAAGCCGTGGCCTTCAGCGATATGGAAAAGTATCACTATGTGGCGAGGCCCGACTCCGCGCTGCGGCAGACCTATCCCGCCTATTGGATCACGGATCCCTTCAAATTCTTTGACCAGGCGGCAAAGGAGGAGGGGGCGGCTTCGGAGCTGGCCCCGGCCATACGTGCCGGACGCCTCAAGCATTGTCTGAGCCACGCCATGTACATCCTGTATCTCGACCTGAACCGGGAATACCTGGACGGCCTGATGGCGGAGATAAAAGCGGGAAAGAGCTTCATGCGCCAGAATTCTGACCTCTTTGGCCGGGAGGACAAATTGAAAATGGCGCTTCTGACCACCAATAAAAAGCTGGCGAAATTTGTATATACAAAGATCAGAGAGGGAAGAAAGTAATGAACGAAAAAATCAGTGTCATCGTCCCGGTCTACAACGTAGAAAAGTATCTTTCCAGGTGCGTAGAGAGCCTGGTCAATCAGACGTACCCGAATATGGAGATCATTCTGGTGGACGACGGCTCGCCGGACACGTGTCCGGCATGGTGTGACTTGTCACACCATGATAACCCATTAAAAATCAAGGTGATCCACAAGGAAAACGGCGGAGCGATGTCGGCGCGGTGCGCGGGGCTTGAGGCTGCCGTCGGAGAATACGTGGCGTTCGTGGATGGCGATGATATTGTTGAGGAGGATTACATTGAGTTTCTGGTTAAGGAAATAGAAGAGACTGGCGCGGATATCGCGCAATGCGGATACGGAACGATTCATGATGGCGTAACAGAGACGTTCGCCACCGGAGAGAAGAAGCTCTTGAGCGGTGCGGATTCCGTACGGGAGATGCTGAAAAGCCGCATTTATTCGCCGTGGCCGATGATATGGGCAAAGCTGATCAGGCGCGAGTTGTTTGACGGATTGCGATTAGACTATGGACTGGTCATAGGCGAGGATAATCTGGCAGCGTTCCTGTTGTTCCTCAGAGCAAAAAAAGTGGCGATTTATGATGAAACAAAATACTTATACAGACAATATCCATACTCAGTGACAGGTCGGTTTAGTAATAGACACGTTACAGATATGGGCAGATTTTACGAAATCATGCTTGAAACTGTGAAAAAGGATTCGGAGCTTTATGATGAGCTGAGAGCTGAGAGATATAAGTATTGCTTATACTATGCCTTGTACCTCCTTTATTCGGGTGAACACGCGGTCTATTTGGACGAGCTTATTCGTGAGATTAAAAGAGACAGAAATATTACCAGTGAGTATCCTGAATTGTTTACCAAAAAGGAAAAGATAAAAGCTGTCCTTCTTTGCAGTAACCTTGGAATAACAAAGACTTTTTACAAGTTGTACAGGGATTTGATTGTAAGACATTGATAATTGGGGGAATGAGATATGCCAGGGAATTACGCCTATGTAACCGTTATCACCAAACGAAGCTATCTTCCGGGAGTATGGGTCCTGAAGGAAACGCTGCGGGAGGTTAACAGTCAATACCCGCTTGTCGTGCTTGTGCCGAGCGACGCGGCCGACGAATTCCCTGAAATTGCAAAATGGGAGGGGATACGTGTTATAACACGTGACCGTATCATACTACCAGAGGTACTTAGGAATCCTGAACATTGCGCGTGGGATGAGTCATTTTTCAAGCTGAGGGCCGCGGGGCTGGAGGAATTTGACAAAATTGTTTTGATCGATTGTGATGTACTTGTCCTCAGAAATTTAGACCATATGTTTCAAATGAAGCATATGTCCGCGGTGGAGGCGGGAAGGAGCATTTTCAAGGATTGGATCGGGCTGGCATCAGGGGTCATGGTCATAGAACCCGGAGCAGAGGTGGAAAAACGTATTTTGGACTGCATGGAGCCGGCTATTCTTAAACGCTTTGCGGCCGGGAAATTTGCGGGAGATCAGGATGTACTCCGAGAATATTGCCCGGATTGGCAGGAGCGGGAGGAGCTCCATCTCCCTGAGGCATACAACCTGATATGGAACTGGGCTGGGAAGTTTTGCAATGAATTTGTTGATGGAGGCTATAAGAAAGTCTATGTGCTCCACTTCGCCGGCGGCATGCCCAAGCCTTGGGACTGCGGCCCCAAAGAGGTTGCCCGGATGACGTATCACGGTATCCGTGATCGGAATCTGGCGGAGCTGAAAGCCTACATGAAATATTTAAAAATAGTCAGAAAAATGGAACGCTGAATCAGGTCCAAGATGACCGGACGGCGAAACACCGTTTATTATAAAATGACAGAAAGAGGACAGTTACAATGGAAAACAATGAAAGACGCGCCTACGTTACGTTTCTTTCGGGCAGGAAGTTCCTCCCCGGCGTGTGGCTGCTGAACAGCACTCTGCATGACGTTCGCGCCAGATATCCCTTGGTGGTTTGCATTCCCGAGGATGACAAGGAGAGCTACCCGGAGCTTGACGCGTGGAAAATCAAGACGAGAAGAGTGCTGGGAGTACAAATTGGGAAAGATTACCAGGGGGGGGTCAACAAACAGTTTAGCAAGAATTATATGAAGCTCAGAGCCATGGGACTTACAGAGTATTCAAAGGTGGTTTTGATCGACAGCGATATGTATGTGGCAAAGAACATAGACCACATATTCGACTATCCTTCCATGACTGCTGTGGCGGCGGGAGGATCTGTATTTCCTGACTGGATAAAGCTCAACGGCGGACTTATCGTCATTGAGCCGGACAAGGCTCAGGAGGAGAAACTTTTAAGCTTTGTGGAACCTGCTATAAAGGCTGCCGCCGATGAACACCGCGTGTCCATGGGTGAGCAGGATGTTTTCAACGATTATATGCCCGACTGGCCGGAGCGAAATGAGTTGCATCTGACCGACGACTATAATGCCCTTCAGCCATTTCTTGGATGGATCTGCAAAAAACTTCCGGACGGCTATGACAGCATATACATATTCCATTATGTGGGAAGCGTAAAGCCCTGGGCGCCCACTATGAGGCACAGAGCGGCCGTTCTCTATCGGTGTATGCGTCAGAGGAGCTTCGCGGAGCTGAGATCGTTTATGATGTGCAGAAAATATATGAAGAAGATGCCAAAGTGAGTCAAATGATATCTGTAGTGATCCCTGTGTTCAATTTAAAAGCGCTTTTGCCCCGGTGCCTTGGCTGCCGTCCGCAATGCGGGGATGAAGCTTGAATCAAAGAAGGAAGAAAATGATGAACGAAAAGATCAGCGTGATTGTCCCGGTTTACAATGTAGAAAAGTATCTTCCCAGGTGCGTCGAGAGCCTGGTCAATCAGACATACCCGAATATGGAGATCATTCTGGTGGACGACGGCTCGCCGGACACGTGTCCGGCATGGTGTGACAAGTCACACCATGATAACCCATTAAAAATCAAGGTGATCCACAAGGAAAACGGCGGGGTGATGTCTGCGCGGTGCGCGGGGATCGAAGCTGCTACGGGGGAGTACATCGGTTTTGTGGACGGTGATGATTATGTTGAGCCGGATATGTACGAGTTCCTGCATGAGCTGATTGTCACGACGGGGGCGGATGCTGCTCAGTGCGGTCAGGACAGTGTGGACGGAGACAAAGTAACCACCTTCGCGACTGGGGAAAAAAGGTTGGATACGGGCGCAATAGCGGTGAAGCTTCTCCTCAACAACGTGGGAGACTACACAAAGTTGTATACGAAGCTTTATAGAAAAAAGCTGTTCGATGGGCAGAAGCTGGATTACGGCTTCAAAATCGTAGAGGATAACCTGGCGAATTACTTTCTCCTGCGGAGATCCGCGACCGTTGCCTACTGGGATCAGCCAAAGTACCACTATGTTGACCGACCGGGGTCGGCGATGCGCAGGCCCTATCCGGCGTACTGGATCGAGAACTCCGGGAAGTTTTTTGAGATTGTTCTGGCGGAGGAAGGGCCGGAAAGCGAGCTTATCCCCGATATCAAAGCGGCGGTGATCAAATACTGCGCGGAACATTCCATGTACATTTTATACACGGGGAGAAATGAGCAGTATCTGGAACCGTTGACTGGATATATAAAGAAAAAGAAACAGTTTGTCCGCGAGAACCCGGGCCTGTTCGGCAAAACAGACAAGATCAAAATTGCATTGCTGATGACCAATAAAAAGCTGGCGAAATTTGTTTATACAAAGATCAGAGAGGGACGAAAATGATGAACGAAAAAATAAACGTGATTGTTCCTGGCCTATAATGTTTCTGTAATGTGTAATGTTGAAAAGATATTAATGGTACATGGAGACATGGAGAGCCCGGTCGACCTGACATATCGGATGAGAGATGCTTGCGCAATGGAACAAGAAAACCACATGATTTCCGTGATCATACCCGTCTATAATTTAATAGATTTTCTCCCCAAATGCCTTGACTCCCTCCTCGCGCAGACATACGGCGAGCTGGAGATCCTTCTGATAGACGACGGTTCTGCCGATGGAAGCGCGGGGCTGTGCGACGAATACGCGGCCAGAGACGAGCGGGTGCGTGTCCGCCATCAGCAAAACCGGGGCGTGTCCGCCGCCCGCAACGCGGGAATGGAGATGGCGCGCGGGGAGTACATCGGCTTTGTGGACGGAGACGACTACTTGGAGCCGGATATGTACGAGAGACTGCTGAGAAACGCGGAGGACTACGACGCCGATATTTCCGCCTGCGGGATGGTACATGAGAACGGCGAGGGGATCGTACACGAGACAGTGGGACAGGCCGGGAAGATCGATCTATACACAGGCCGGGAGGCGCGGCTGCAGCTCAACGGATTGGTGACGCTTCTGCCGAGCCTCTGCAACAAGATATACCGGCGGGAGCTTCTGGAATACCTGATCAATGACACAAGCTCCTCTTACATAGAGGATATGTTCGCAAACTACCGGGTCTATGGCAAGTGCCGGAGAGTAGTGGTGGACGGAACGGTTGGGTATCACTACGTCCAGCATCAGGGATCGGCGGTTTACTCGACGGTGAATCAGGGACACCTGGACGCCATTGAAAAGGCCGAGGCGCTGGCGCTGGCGGAAAGGGACGACCCTGAATTACGGCGCCTTTGGCGGCGACGCGCCAACGCTTTGAGGATCACGGTGCTCAACCGGATCATCAAGTCGGGAAAATTTCAGGAGAGATACAAGCCCATCAGACGGGAGCTTTTGAGGAATAAAACGGAGATTTTCAAAGACAGCGCTTATACAAGGCGCGAAAAGCTCCAGACTCTGGCTCTCTGGCTGTGCCCGGGGGTATATAAATTTGTTGTGAGAAAGAAATCGGGAAACTGAGGAGATCGATTGGCCTTGGAAAATGTTGACCTTGTGATCGCGCAATTAAGGGCGGGAGGGACGGACGAAGCATATGCCGCCCCGGCGGCGCCACGCGCGGAATCGTTGACTAAAGCGGATGTGGCCGCGCGTTTCTGGGAGCTTCTGGAGCAGGGGCGGCTTAATTCCCCCTGTGACAAGCTGTACAGAAGAGATAGGATCGTATCGCTTTTCCCGACAGATATGCGGTGTGGCGAGGATCTGAAGTTCAATATGGATTATTTGACGCGGATCCAAAATGTCTGCCTTATTGATGCCAACGGGTACAATTATTTTATGCCGGAAGGTAAGGTTCGCGCGGAAAGAGATGTCTATTCCTGCATGAAATACGCCGAGAGCGTCAGAGACTTTTTGGCGGATACGCTTCCCGCCAGGCAATATGAAAATAGATGGAGGGTATTCTGCTATCGGAATATCTGTGGAGATGTAAAGACAATTGCTTGCAACAAGAGCTTCGGGGTAGCCAGAGAGTTGATAAAAGAATATGTAGAGGATCAAAGGGTTAAGCCAATCTTGTCAAGTGATGTTCAAATTCCTGCGCGTTTCCGGATCGTTGGATGGTTGCTGCGTCACAGGATGGTCATTAGCGTAATACTTTGTATGCGAGCTGTCGGGCGCCGGAAAGCTCATTTTACAGGGGCTCCTGAATATGGATAATGAAAAAGTTTCGGTGATCGTTCCGATTTACAAAACGGAAAAATACTTGAGAAGATGCGTGGATAGCATTTTGGCTCAGACATACGGGAATCTTGAGGTCATCCTGGTTGACGACGGTTCGCCGGATCATTGCCCGGAGATCTGCGACGATTACGCAAGGCAAGACGACCGGGTTAAGGTGATCCATCAGATAAACCAGGGGGTTTCCGCGGCGCGGAACGCCGGCATCAAAGCGGCAACAGGGGGATGGATCCAGTTTGTGGACAGCGACGACTGGCTGGAGCCGGATTATACCGAAAAGCTCATAGAAACAACCAGAAAATGGAAACGGGGGGGGGGTTAAGCTTGTAATTGCGGGAGTCAGCAATGACCTTCTCAAACAGTTGACGCCTGTCTGCTCGCTGCGGGAGATGATGGGGTCGTTTTGGGAGCTTTTATATTCTGGCGTTCTCAACCCGCCGTTCAATAAGCTTTTTGCAAACGGCCTTGCTGCGGAGCTGTTTGATGAACACATCAGCTGTGGGGAGGATCTGGAGTTCAATTTACGTGTGCTGCGGAAAGCGGATCCTGTGAGCTTTATCGGGCCGTGCGGGTACCATTATACGGAGCCGGCGTCCGGCAAGGTCCATTCGCGCAGGGACGTTTATTCCTGCACTGCCTATGGGGAGAGCGTCAGGAGCCTTTTGGCGGACTGGCTGCCGGAAAAGGAATATATGGAGAGATGGGAGAAGTTTTTCTTCCGAAATGTCTGCGGGGATATAAAAACACTCGCCTGCGCCCATCAACCGGAGGCGGAAAAGCTGATACGCGCCTATGTGGAAAACGGAGAGGTCAGGAAGATCCTAAGGCCTGAGGTCTGGAGAGATTTTCCCGTGAAATTTAGAATCGCGGGCGAAATGCTGAAGTATAAAAGAGTGAAGGAATTTGCCGCGTTCGCGAGGATGTTTTTATAGTTTAACACGATGAAAAAGGCGGTGAGATCAGTGGAGTTTAGTGACGGCGCGAAACAGAGAAGAATCGGCGTAGTACTTACATACGTAAACGTAGCCGTCACAATGGTTATCACGGTCATATATACGCCGCTGATGCTGAGGTATCTTGGCTCCAGCGAGTACGGGGTATATACATTGGCCAGCTCCATTATCGGTTATCTGGCTATGCTGGATTTGGGGTTGGGAAGCGCGCTCACAAGATTTACCGTTAAATATAGAGCGTCCGGCGACACAAAGAGCGAAGAGACCCTGCGCGGCGTGTTTTTCCTCTTATATCTGGGGATCGGCGCTGTGGCCTTTATTTGCGGGATGATCCTGTATTTCAATTTGGGCGTGGCTTTTGGCGAGAGCTTCACAGCAGACGAGCTCAGCAAGCTGAAAACGGTTTTCCTGTTGATGACTGTAAATCTGGCGTTCTCCTTCCCACTGGGCGTGGTGATCTCGGTGGTCAGCTCCTATGAACGGTTCGTGTTTGAACGCGGGTTTGAGGTGGTCATGACAATCCTCACCCACGGGACAACGATCCTTATCCTTTTCCTGGGCGGAAAATCTGTGGCGATTTCGGTGGCCTCGGTGGTGCTGTCGTTTGCATCCAAGGCGGTTGTCCTCTGGTATTGTACCAGCCGCCTACACGTCAAAATGCGCTTTGGAAAACTCGAAAAGAGAGTTTTAAAAGAAATCATATGGTATTCCTTCTTCATATTACTCAATTCTATGGTCGACCAGATGTATCAAAGCACAGATAATGTTATTATCGGAGCCTTTTGCGGAACCATGGCGGTGACCACATACCATGTCGGCATGCAGTTTCAGGGGATCCTGAACCGGTTATCCTCGGCCGCCAGCGGCGTATATATGCCCCATATCGCGATGATAACCACCAGATCGGATAACAGCAACAGGGAGCTTTCGGAGCTTTTCGCCTCAGTGGGACGATTTCAATTTCTGTTGCTTGGCTTCGCGATGAGTGGAGTTGCGGCATTTGGGATCCCTTTTGTCAAGCTTTGGGCCGGCGAGGAGTATACAAAGGCCTATTTTATCGCCCTTATTGTTATGATTCCCTCCCTTATACCTTTGTCACAGAATCTCGGCATCACGATTTTGCGGGTTGAGAACAAACACGCGTTTCGTTCAGTCATATATATTGGACTCGCAATTTTAAACGTGGTCGTCAGTATTCCACTGGCAAAGCGGTACGGGGGCATTGGGGCGGCGATGGGGACGGCGCTGGCGTGCCTTCTGGGGCAGATCTTGACCATGAATATTTTCTACGCGAAAATAATCGGTCTGGATATCAAGTTGTATTGGCGGCACATAGGCCGAATCAGCGCCGTATGTGTGCCGATGGGCCTTGCCGGACTGGCGGTTGAAAGGCTTATAAAAATAGACAACTGGGCCGTTTTTATCGGAGCGGTGGCGGTTTACAGCGTCATTTTCGCAATTCTGGCTTGGAATCTACTGCTTTTTGAAAATGAAAAACAAAGGGTTCGCGATTTTTTCGCAAGAATATTTGGGTGACAATATGATCGAAGAAAGAGAAATAAAAATCAAACATATCTTGGGCCTTCTGCCCAAGAAAAACAGGATTGCATTTGAGAGCAACCCGGATATGGCGGACAACACCTATCCGGTCTACAAGGAGATGCTGGCGCGGGGTCTGAATAAGAAGTATGAGTTTATATGGTTTGTCCGGCACCCGGAGCGCTTTGAAAAGGACGCACCGGAAAACGTCCGCTTTGAAAATCTGATTCCCGGTACGCGTTTGGGATATTATCGCAAGCACATTATACTGGCCAGAGCGAAATGCCTCATATCGTGCAATACATATTTCAGAAAATACAGTAAGAGACAGTTGACGATTTATCTGACTCATGGCAGCGGGATAAAATCTGTTAAAAGACTTTACGGGGACGGAATAAAAAATAATTGCGATTGGTTTCTTAGTCAGGCCTATGAAATGGACAGCTTAAATTTGAATGAATTGGGGATTCCCATAAATCGTCAGGCACATCTTGGCTTTCCAAGAAACGATGTGCTGTTCAGCGGCTCGAAAGCGATCGATTGCTTTGTGAATCGGAACGAGATTGAAAAGGTCGTCCTGTGGCTTCCCACATATAGGCAAATGGTCAGTGGAGGTTATTCGGATACGGGAAATTGCCTTCCGATTTTGCATGAGATCAGTGATTTCCGCTTTGTCAATGAGTATCTCAAATCAAAACATATCCTGCTGCTGATTAAGCTTCACCCGGTTCAGGCGAAGAACCTGTCATTGGATGACCTCAGCAATATCAAGCTTATTGATGATGATGAGCTCCAAAATAGAAATGTACAGCTTTACGAGATCTTAGCCGGCTGCGACGCGCTGATTACAGATTATTCTTCTGTCTATTTTGACTATCTCCTCACTGACAAGCCCATCGGGCTGACACAGGATGACTTGGAGGAGTACAAAAAGAAACGCGGTTTTTTACTTAATTATGATGAATGGCTAAAAGGTTGGCCAATCAATTCAGTTAAAGAGATGATTGAGTTCCTAGAGAGCGTAAAAAATGGTACGGATCCATATATCGATGAGAGAGTGAAATCAAAAAGAGCTTCAAATTTATATCAGGATGCAAACTCCACCAAACGAGTAGTCGATTTCATAATAGAAAAAGCGGAATTATAACAGACACCAGTTGGAGGTAAAAATACGATGATACTATTGAAAGTAGACAAACTGATGAAGCAATACAATATATAAGGTTAGGAAAAGTGAAAACTAATGAAAAATATTGCTCTTATTATCGCGGGGGGGATTGGTTCCCGTATGCACCAGGACATCCCCAAGCAATTTATCAATGTGCATGACAAACCTGTGATTATTTATACATTGGAGGTTTTTCAACACCATCCAAATATAGATTCTATTGAGGTAGTCTGCCTGGAAGGATGGCATGATATTTTGAAAGCTTACGCAAAGCAGTTTGGAATTACAAAGCTTGAGAATATTGTGAATGGAGGTGAAACAGGGCAGGAATCCATCCGTAATGGGCTGTATGATCTCTCAAAGCGCTACTATGACGATGATGATATCGTTTTAATTCATGATGCCATTCGACCCATGGTCACCGCAGATATCATATCAGATAATATACGGGTCTGCAGGACATATGGCAACGCAACGACGGTCATACCTTGCACGTCGGTTATGCTTAAAACTACTGATTTGCTAGGGTGTGAACAGCAGATACCTCGCGATGATCTTAAGATAACTCAAACTCCGCAGTCATTTTATTTAAATGAGCTTATCGACGTACATAAAAAAGCAATTAAAAAAAACATGGAGCCATCAATTGCCTCGTGCGCTCTTTATATAGAGATGGGAAAAAAAGTATTCCTTTCTACTGGTTCGGAAAAGAACATTAAGCTTACTACACCAGAAGATATTGAAATCTTTACTGCACTGCTTAATAATAAAAAGCCGGATTGGTTTAGAAACTGAAAGGAATCTGGAAGAATGAAAATTGCAATCGGAAGTGACCGTAATGGTTTGGATTATAAAACGAGGCTTGTCAGACATTTGACAGAATGTGGTTATGAGATTGTTGACATCGGAACGAACGAGAATATCCCTTGTGACAGTCCGGTTTTTGCTGCGGAGGTCGGAAAGCTAGTGGCATCGGGAAGCTGCCGCTATGGTATCCTGATTTGCGCTACCGGAACGGGCATGGTTATGGCGGCGAATAAGATAAAAGGAATATTGTGTGGAATGGGGTATGACGATACCGTCACACAGTACATGAGAGAGCATAATGATGCGAATGTGATTGCGTTTGGACAGAAGCATATGGCATACGGCGATGTAGAAAGGCGTGTGGATATTTTCTTAAAATCAGAGTTTATCGGACTTCATCACGCCCCGCGTGTGGAGCAAATCAGGGCTCTGGAGCGGGGAGAGGAAATACACCAAACACCTATTATGAATCCGGAATGGAAATAGCGCAGTAAGGAGACTGGGAAAATGCTTCTTGAACAAATAAAAAGCCCAGAAGATTTGAAAAAAATCAACAAAAATGAATTGTCTGTATTGGCTGAAGAAATTCGGAATGTGCTTATCAAAAAAATAAGCCGTTGTGGAGGACACCTTGCCTCTAATCTTGGTATTGTAGAATTAACAGTTGCATTGCACTATGTTTTTGATTCTCCAAAAGACAAAATTATATTTGATGTTTCACATCAGACTTATGTACACAAGATGTTAACTGGCCGAGTGGCCGCCTTCCTTTATGAGGAACATTATGATGACGTTAGCGGATACAGCAACCCAGAGGAGAGCGAGCATGACTTTTTTAATATTGGTCACACATCCACATCCGTCAGTTTGGCCTGCGGCCTTGCAAAGGCCCGGGATATAATTGGCACAAAAGAGGATGTAGTTGCGGTCATCGGAGATGCGGCGCTTGACGGAGGGGAGGCTTTTGAGGGGCTTAATTTTGCGGGAGAGCTTGGCAGCGGCCTGATTGTCGTTGTAAATGATAACGATATGTCAATTCCGGAAAATCACGGTACATTATGTTCTCATCTGTCACAATTGAGAGGATGTAACGGGAAGGTAGAAAACAATTATTTTGAATCTTTGGGGTTTGAATATTATTTCGTTAAAGACGGGCATGATATCGCTTCTATAGTGGAGGTTTTCAGGAAAGTTAAGAACACGTCAAGGCCGGTACTCGTACATTGTTGTACCCAAAAAGGTAAGGGATATCATTTTGCGGAGATAGATCGGGAAAAATGGCACTGGGCACACCAGTTTGATATCGCAACAGGACGGTTTATCAGCAACGTACCGGCAGAGAACTATGGAGCGATTGCTGGCGATTATTTGATTAAAAAAATGGAGGATGATCCACGTGTTGTGGTTGTTGCCGCATCTACGCCGCTGTGCATAGGATTCAACGCCGAAAGGCGGAAATTAGCAGGAAAACAGTATGTGGATGTGGGGATTGCGGAACAGCACGCTGTTTCTATGACGGCCGGTATTGCGAAAGGAGGCGGAAAACCCGTCTTTGCAACAAATTGCACTTTTTATCAACGGGCATATGACCAAATTGAACAGGAAATGTGTATCACTAAGTGTCCGGCAACGATGATTGTAACACATGCCGGGGTTTTTGGACACACAAACAATACTCATGTCGGGTTATATGACATTGCACTGCTCTCCAATATTAATAACCTGATTTATCTTGCTCCAACAAATAGAGAAGAATATGTTGCCATGTTGGACTGGAGCATTGCTCAGGAAAATAACCCTGTTGCGATTCGGGTGCCGTGGAACGGCGTTCACCACACAAACCGTCAGGTATCGAAAAGCTATTGCAAAACAAAATATAATATTGTGATGCAAGGAGAGCAGGTCGCGATTGTTGCTCTTGGAAGCTTTTTCCAACTCGGGGAGGAAGTCGTTAGCTTGCTAAATGAAAAAATCGGAATAGAGGCAACCTTGATAAACCCTAGATTTATTACTGGATATGACAAAGCTTTATTGGATGCGCTTAAGGACAAACATAAACTTACAGTGACTTTAGAGGATGGTATACTTGTTGGCGGCTTCGGTTCAAAAATAGCTCAATATTACAGTACAAGCAATATGCGAGTTATGAATTGCGGTTTTTCAATGGATATTCCAAACAGTTATAAACCAGAAGAATTACTGGAAAAGAATAGACTGACGTCGAATCAGATTGTCGAAGATATTATTACTGTAATGAGAGATATAGGGGAAAATTAATATGAAGCTGACCAAACTTGAGCGGACTGAGTTCCAAAATTACCAGGGCAGGTATGATTTTAAACAGTATATAAATAGAAAAACATTTTTAATTACTGGTTCCAAAGGCATTGTTGGTTCTGGAATTATAAAATGGCTGCTTTTGGAGAACCAGATTAATCATGCTAATGTTCACATCATAGCGTCAACGCGTGATCCAGAGAGAAAGCTTGACTTTATTGAACCTGATGACCCCTTTGAGTTTTGCCGTTTTGGCGAAGAACAGGAGTTCTGCTACGGGAAGCACATTGACTATATTGTTCATGCTGCAGCAGGAACAGACAACAGTTACCATGCTGCACATCCGGCAGAATCGCTTCGTGTTATTATAGATGGAACAGAGAGAATGCTAGAGATCGCACGAGAGCATTATGGATGCAGCATGATTTATATCTCATCAGAGGAGGTTTACGGTTTGCCGGATTCCGAGGAACCAATTAGCGAGACATATGTTGGCGCAATTGACAGTTTAAATTCAAGGAGTTGCTATCCTTTAGGGAAAAAGACGGCAGAGCTATTATGCTATAACTATGTAGCAGAATACGGAACAGATGTGAAAATCATTCGTCCTACCTGCATACAGGGGTTGTTGCAACGTTATGATGCGGAGCGGGTAATTAACGAAATTCTGAGATGTATACTGGAAAATAAGAACCTTGTTTTGAAATCTGCCGGTGCGACAAAGAAATGCTTTATGTATTCCCTGGATGCTGTTTCAGCCATATTAACTGTTTTGTTTAAAGGTGAGCGGGGGCAAGCGTATAATGCGACAAATCCAGAGACTTTTATGTCGGTCAAGGAGCTTGCCAACTTGGTCTTTTCAAAATTTAAACCCGGGATATCAGTTGAGTATCCCAAAATAGATACGTCTGTAGCCGAGGGATATCTGCCAAAGCGTACGCTACTTCAGAATATAGAAAAAATCAAAGCATTGGGGTGGTATCCAATGGCTGACTTGGAGCATATCTACGCAGTAGATATTGATCGTTTTCAGAATGCATGATTGAACAAACATGGACTGGGAATAAACTATGGATCTGATAAAAAATAAAGAATATTTAAACGATATAAAATCGATATGCGTAATTGAACTGCCTTGGCAGAAACTTCAAGGTAAGACAATGCTCATCACTGGCGCGACCGGCATGATTGGCAGCTGTCTGATCGATGTGATCATGCGGAAAAACGAGGAGAATCTTGCCTGCAAGGTTTACGCTCTTGGAAGAAATGCTGAAAAAGTGAAATCACGTTTTGCATATTGCTTTAACAGCGAAAATTTTGAGCTTATTCCGCATGACATTAACCGCCCTCTGGAACGCGACTTCGGGAAAGTGGATTACATCCTTCAACTTGCCAGCAATACCCACCCAGTTGCGTATTCGGGCGATCCTGTCGGCACGATTACCACAAATATTAATCGGCACAAACAATCTCCTTAAATATGCGGTCGAACACGGAACGGAGCGGTTTTTGTTCGCGTCGTCGGTCGAGGTGTATGGTGAGAACCGTGGCGATGTCGAGAAATTTGACGAAAGCTACTTAGGCTACATTGATTGCAATACCCCGCGTGCCGGGTATCCGGAGAGCAAGCGCTGTGGAGAAGCGTTGTGTCAAGCGTACAAAAAGCGGTATGGATTGGACGTGGTAATCCCAAGGCTGTCAAGGATTTACGGGCCGACAATGTTGTCAGATGACTCAAAAGCGTCATCTCAGTTTATTCGCAAGGCTATCGCGGGAGAGAATATCGTCCTGAAAAGTGCTGGAGAACAGTTTTATTCCTATACATATGTGACCGACGCGGTTTCGGCGCTTTTGACGGTACTTCTGAAGGGGGAAAACGGGGAAGCTTATAACATTGCCGATGAAAATTCGGATATACGTCTTAAAGATATGGCAAAGCTTTGCGCAGAAGCTGTCGGGACAAAGGTGGTTTTTGAAATTCCAGACGCAAATGAAGCCGCAGGGTACAGTAAATCGACTGTGGCAAGATTAAGTAATGAGAAAATCAAAGGACTGTCTTGGCAAGCTGAGACGAATATTGAATCGGGGATCAAGAAGACAATCGACATTTACGGATCGAGTTCAACCAAAAGAAAACTTCAGGTGCGTTTCAATCACATGAACGAAAAAGAGAGGGTGGAAGAAATAGTAAAATCCCTTGAGGGAACCCTCAAGGCTCCCGTGATTCCACGGGAGCCTGATAAGACCATAGCGACGGCACGAAAAAAGATTGGCATGTTTTCACACGGAAACAGCGGGCTTATACAAGACTGCGCCCTTGTTGCGTGAGGGAATTGCCAATGAAACGTATAATTACCTATGGAACCTTTGACCTGTTGCATTATGGTCATATCAATCTCCTGCGCCGGGCTAAACAACTGGGCGACTATTTGATCGTTGCCTTATCCACAGACGAGTTTAACTGGAACGAGAAAAGAAAAAAGTGCTACTTTTTAAATAAGGAAAAAATTGTTGGAATCGATTTGGTATGTGGATTTGGTTATTCCGGAAGAGAGCTGGGAGCAGAAAGCGTCTGATGCGAAAGAATACCATGTAGATACCTTCGTGATGGGCGACGATTGGAGCGGAAAATTTGATTTTCTGAAAGAAATCGGAGTCGAGGTCGTCTACCTCTCCAGAACGCCTGAAATCAGCTCAAGCAAAATTAAAAATGATTTGAAAATGTCTTATGAAAAAGTGTTAAGAATGCGGGGAGAATGAAAGATGGAAAATAAAGGAGATACCCTTGAGGGAACCCTCAAGGCTCCCGTGAAAGCACGGGAGCCTAATATGGAGTTAATACGCATTGTGGCGATGATTATGGTGGTCACGTTGCATTTGCTGAATAGGGCCATTGGAGGGGTGCTTGAGGATGTAAGAGAATATTCTTCCAATTATTTTCTCAGCTGGACGATGTACTGTCTTGTAATTGTGGCGGTCAACTGCTTTGTCATGCTCAGTGGGTATTATATGTGTATCCAGCGGTTCAAGCTGAAAAGACTTATTCTCCTCTGGGCGGAGATGGCGGTTTATTACTTCGCGATTAAAGTGATTCTTACCATTGCCGGAAAAACAGTTCTTTCTCCGGCCGATATCATCAAGGGCCTTTTTCCAATCAGCACGGAAATGCACTGGTTTGTTTCCAAATACGCTGTTCTTTGTATGGCTGCCCCTTTTCTGAACAGGTTTATTTCCTCAATGGATAAGCGCCGGCATTTCGGGTGCCTGTGCGCGCTTATCGCGGTGTTTTCCCTTTGGGCGGTGGCCGTGCGGTATAATAATACGGATTTCTCGGGCGTTGGACAGGGTATGTCGGTCACATGGTTTATGATCCTATATATTGCGGCCGCCTACATAAGACTTCACGGCCTTCCCCAAAAAAGAGCGGGCTTCTGGTTCCTTATGTACCTGTTTTTCGGAATGTTATTGGCGGCCAGTAAGCCAATCATAAGCTTCGCCACGGAGACAATTCTGGGAGAAAGCAAATTTTCCAGCGCGCTTATTATGTATAACTCACCGATCGTCTTCATTGAGTCGATTTCCCTTTTTATGTTCTTCCGCAGTCTTTCGATCAAAAATCAGAGGACAGCCAGGATAATCTGCGCTGTTGCTCCGTTATCGCTGGGCGCCCTGCTCCTGCACTCCATAGGCGGGATGAGAGAGATTTGGCTGGAGCTGTTGCATCCGAGGACGTTTGCAAACTCCCCGCTGATGGCGCCTTATGTGGTGCTTTGTGCTGTGGGCACGTATGTTGCGGCGGTGTCGATCGATTCCGTCAGACAATGGCTTTTCCGCCCGCTTAAAAACGCCGCATGGCCGGACAAGCTTCAGGCCTGGGGCGAGAGAATGGTGGATAAAATATACGAATTATTCTGATCCCGGAAGGAGGGGCGAGAATGGATAAATTGAATACATTGCTTGCCCTTTTGCGGTGCGCGGTATGCGGCGGGGAAGCGGTCGCGGAGGCGGACTGGGAGGAGATCCTGCCGCTGGCGGCGGCCCATCGCGTGGAGGCGCTTTTGAGCGTGATCCCCGGCGCGCCGGAGCATGTCAGGATGGAAGCGGCCCGGGAGCTCTTCCGGGACACCCAGTTTGAGTATGTGATCGCCAAGCTCCAGGAGGAGCTGACTCGGGCCGGGGTCGAGTATATCCTCCTGCGCGGCGCAGTCATAAAACGGGATTATCACGCGCCGGAGCTGCGTGGAATGGCGGATCTGGACTATCTTGTGCATGTGGAGGACTATCCGAAGCTCCGGAAGGACGCGGAGAATTTGGGCGGCAGGCACAGACATACGGACGGGGGGGCACATCACTTTCGCCTTTCCCGGCGGCGTCATGGTGGAATTTCACCCGGATCTGATCCACGCGGCGTCGCTGGTGGGCAAGGCCATCAATCCGGGCTGGCTGTACGCCCGCGAGGACAGAGGCCACTATGCCCGGGAGCTGACGGAGGAAGGCTTCTATGTCAATCAGCTGGCTCAGATGGCTTACCACTTCGCCGGGAGCGGGATGGGGATCCGCGCGGTGCTGGATATATGGGTATACCGGCACCGACATTCCCCACAGCCGGATCCGGAAATGGTACAACGGGAGCTGGAGAGAGCGGGGCTCCTGAAATTTGCCCGCAGTATCGAGGCCCTGTCGGAGGCGTGGTTCGGCGAGGCGGTATGACGCCGGAGCTGGAGCGGTTTGGCGAGTACATCGTAAGCTGCGGCGCCTACGGTTCGGTGGAACGGGACGTTCTGAACACGGCCTGCTATTCCAAAACCGGTATGCCGCTCCTGAGCCGGGCGTTTTCCCGAGGGAGGAGCCGGAGAGAAGGTACCCCTGGTGTGCGGGAAAACCGCTGCTCCTTCCGGCGGCCTGGGCCGCCAGGGCGGTGAAGGCGGTGACGCGCCACGGCCATATCGCCGCGTGGAGCAGGGCGTCTAAAACGTTCGACAAAGAGGACGTGGAGACACAGCGGGCATTTTTGAAACAGTACGGACTGATGTGACACGAAGGCCGAGAATATGAAAGCGATCAACAAAAAAGACCGGATATTGACGGTCATATTGGTTTTTACGGTGCTGGTGATCTGGGGCAATTCCATGATGACCCCGGATCTGTCCTGGAGGTTGAGCGAGTGGGTGCGCGGCCTCCTGGGCATGGTGTTTTCGGATGTAACCAGCGGCGCCAGCGGACACAATTGGGCGGCGCTGGTGCGTAAGCTGGCGCACTTCTTTGAGTTTTTCCTGTTCGGAGCGCTTCTCCGATTGCGCTTCAGAAAACTGCCGGCGTTTTGGCTCTCGGTGCTTCTCGGGATCCTGGCGGCGTTGGTGGACGAGAGCATCCAGTTCTTCAGCGGCAGGACATCCAGCGTCTTTGACGTTTGGCTTGATTTTACCGGGGCCATGTCCGGGGCGCTGATGGTGGAGATACCGGAAGGCGTAAAAAAGCTGATCCGAAAGAAAACGGTTGAAGAGAAAAAAGGGACGGATAAGGATGAAACTACTCAATAAGCACAGAAAAATCATTCTGCAGCTGATAGACATACTGCTATGGGTCTGCGGAGCGGTGGCGTCGATCTATCTGATCGATGACAGGGAGCTCCTCCGGGCGAGCGTTCTGGCTGTCATTGTGGCGGTACATATCATTGTCTACCACTTTATGTCGATGTACCAGATCATCTGGCGCTACGCCGGGAGAAGGCAGTTCATCCGGTGCCTGGCGTGCGAGGTCATCGCCAGCGTCATCCTGTTCCTGGGGGGCGAGCTCCTTCTGGATATGAAGCTTGCCAGATTCAGCCTGATGAGCCTTATCTGCACGGGGATGTTCGTGGTGACGTCGCGGATCGGCTATGTGACCCTGGTGAGCCTCAGGCGGGGCGGGATCCGGCCCGTGGCGCAGCAGGGGATACGCACCCTGATCATCGGGGCCGGCGAGGCCGCCAGCATTGTTCTCAAGGATATGCTCCGTGACCCCGAGCATGTGTACGCCCCAGTGGGCCTCCTGGACGACGACACCACGAAGCGCGGCAGGAAGCTTCGGTACGTCAAGGTGTACGGCCCCATAGATGAGATCGAGAAATTCGCCAGCCAGCTGGACGTTCAGCTGCTGGTCTTCGCCATATTCGACATCACCCCCGAGCGGAAAAAGGAGATCCTGGAAAAGTGCGCCGCCACGGGTGTCAGAGTCCTGATGGCCCCCAGCCCCAAGGAGCTTCACGCCATAGACGACGGGGTGCCCATGAGCCTCCGGGAGGTGAACATCAACGACCTTCTGGGCAGGGAGCCGGTGCTCCTGGAGAGCCAGGCCACGAAGGAATTCATCGGCGGCCGCCGCGTCCTGGTGACCGGGGCCGGCGGCTCCATCGGGAGCGAGCTTTGCCGGCAGATCGCCGCCATGAAGCCCTCCAAGCTCATTCTGTTGGACGTATATGAAAACGGCGTCTACGATATCCAGCAGGAGCTCCTGCGGCGGCACGGCGGGGAGCTGGACATGACCGTGGAGATCCTGTCCGTCTGTGATAAGATCCAGCTTGACCGCGTCTTTGCCCAGCACCGGCCGGAGATCGTTTTCCATGCGGCCGCCCACAAGCATGTGCCCCTGATGGAGGATTCCATGGAGGAGGCCGTGAAAAACAATGTGTTCGGGACGCTGAACACGGCCAGAATTTCGGAAAAATACAGCGTGAGGCGGTTCGTGCTCATTTCCACCGATAAGGCGGTGAATCCCACCAGCGTCATGGGCGCCACCAAGAGGTGCTGTGAGCTGATGATCCAGACCATGGACAAGAAGAGCGTCACGGAATTTGTGGCGGTCAGGTTCGGGAACGTCCTCGGCTCCAACGGCTCGGTGATCCCGCTGTTCGCCAAACAGATCCAGGAGGGCGGGCCGGTGACGGTGACGCACCCGGATATATGCCGCTACTTCATGACCATACCGGAGGCGGTGCACCTGGTGCTGGTGGCCGGGAGCATGGCGGAGCGGGGCGAGATCTTTGTCTTGGATATGGGCGAGCCGGTGAAGATCGCGGATCTGGCGGATAAAATGATCCGGCTCGTGGGATTGAAGCCCGGCCGGGACATCAAGATCGTCTATACCGGCCTTCGACCCGGGGAAAAGCTCTATGAGGAGCTTCGGTTCCTGGAGGAGGGCAGCCGCACCACGGCTCATTCAAAAATCTTTGTGGCCGCGCCTGTCCAGCTGGACGAAAAAGTGTTTTGGGAACGGCTCAAGCGGCTGGAGACGGCCGCGGCCTGGGGCAACGACGAGGCGACCATCAGGAATTTGCAGGCGCTGGTACCCACCTATCATCGGGGCAATGAGAATAAGAACGCCGAGACCGGGGCAAACAAAGCCCGTCAGCAGGTATCCGCCTGAACGGCAGGGAGGAAATCATGCAGAGCTTTACCGATATCAATTTCAAGCAGATCATCGTTGCGCTTTTTCACAAGGCGTGGATCATCATCCTGTCCGCTTTGCTGTTGGGAGGCGCGTCCTACCTGTACACAGCCAATTTCATTACGCCCATGTACAGGGCCAGTGTATCCATCTACGTCAACAACGCGCCGCGCTCACAGAACAGCGAGGTGATCTCCGGCAGCAATCTGGCCACCGCCGAGAGGCTGGTCACCACCTATGTGAACATCATCCGCAGCGACACGGTGCTGGAAAAGGTGGCCGAGAAGCTGGATAACGGCATGAGAGCCGGGGCGATCCGCAGCATGATGAGTGCCAACAGCATCGACGGTACGGAGATGTTTGAGATCCACGTCGCCTCCTCCGACCCGGAGCTGGCCGCCGAGGTCGCCAACGCCATCGCGGACGTGGCGCCGGGGGAGATCTCCAACTTCCTGGAGGGCAGCTCCACCAAGATCATAGACTATGCCAAGGTGCCCGGATCCAGATATACGCCCAGCTTCCGAAACAACACCTTCCTGGGTTGTTTGATCGGCGGGGGGATCGCGGCGCTCATTATTGTGCTGTGGGTCGTCATGGACAAGAGGATCAAGAGCGAGGAGGATCTGGAGAGGCTTTTTGATCTGCCTGTCCTGGGGGTGATCCCCGCCTTCGACGTGGAACATAAAAAGGGCGGCTACGGCACGAAATACAGCGCCGGCGGTTACGCGGCGAAATAGGGGAAAGGGGGTAGACGATGATGAAGCTTTTCGGTACGGCCCGCAGAAAGAAAACGAACAGCGCCGAAGATAACAATTACAAAAGGCAGAGAGCTTACATCCTGAGTCCCAAAACGGATTTTTATGTGCGTGAAGCGTACAAATCGCTGAGGACGAATATCATCTTTTCCCTGCCAAACGAGGGGTGCAAAAGGATATGCGTGACCTCCGCTATCGCCAGCGAGGGCAAGAGCATCACGGTGCTGAACATCGCCCTCACGTTCGCGGAGGCCGGCCAGCGGGTACTGCTCATTGACGGCGATTTGCGCCGCCCCAGCCAGTCGAAGCTCATGGAGCGAAAGGCGTCTCCGGGACTTTCCAATATCCTGGTGGACAAGAATAAGCTGGAGACAGCCATCCACAGGGGCGTCTATACGAATCTCGACGTGATCTTTTCCGGGGACATCCCCCCGAATCCCTCGGAGCTTCTGGGCCACGAGCGGATGAAGCAGCTGTTGGATCAGCTCAGCGAGGAGTACGACTACATTTTCGTCGACACGCCGCCGGTGAACGTGGTCACGGACGCGTGCGTCCTTTCAAGGGTTCTGGACGGCGTCCTGTTTGTGGTGCGGCGCGACGACTCGGAGTCGAATTCCGTGACCTACGCCATCAGCCAGCTGGAATTCGCGGAGGCGAAGCTGCTGGGCTTCATCCTGAACGCGGCGGAAATCAGCTCCGCCGCCCGGTACGGATACAGCAAGTACAGGAAATACGGCAAGTACGGGTACAGCAAATACGGGTACCGTTACGGGTACAAATACGGCTACTACGGCCACGGGGACAGAAGTACGGAGGGCGCTTCGGAGACAGAACAAAAAAAGGAGGAGCCGCGGGGGGCGTCCGGTGACGGAGAAAGATGACAGATCTGCATACGCATATCCTGCCGGGTATGGACGATGGGAGCCGCAATGTTGGGGAGAGCAAGAGGCTCATCGCCATGGAACAGGAACAGGGCGTGACGGACATCGTTCTGACGCCCCACTATTACCGCTGGTATGAGGAGCCGGAGAGCTTCTTCATACGCCGGGGAGCGTCCTGGGACAAGCTGCGCGGTCAGATAGGCGGCGGCGGGCCGGCGTTCCATCTGGGAGCCGAGGTGGCCTGGTTCCCGTCGCTGGCCGGTTTTCCGGCGCTGGAGAAGCTGTGCATCGGGCACAGCGGCCAGTTCCTGCTGGAGCTTCCCTTCGAGCGCTGGAATTCAAAGCTCATGGATAAGCTCTACGGGCTGACATGCTCCACAGGCCTGACGCCGGTCATTGCCCATGTGGAGAGGTACATCGGCATCCAGCGGAAGGAGCTCATAGACGAGCTGGTGGATCTGGGTCTGCCGCTTCAGATGAACGCGGACAGTCTGTTGAAGATGGGTCAGCGGGGCAAGTGCCTGAAGCTCTTGCGGCGGGGCAGGTGGTACCTGGCGTCGGACTGCCACAGATTTGACAGCCGGCCGCCGAGGATGGCGGAGGCGCTGCAATATCTGCGCGGCCGCGCGGGGGACATCGAACCGCTTACGGACTGAAGGGAATAGAATAGAAGTTGAGACGAAGCGAAGATTTTCTTTTGAAAAGGACAGGCGATACCACGGTGATCGTCCCGGTGGGGCGGGCCGCGGTGGGTTTCCCCGGCATGATCCGTGTAAACGAGACGGGGGAATATCTCTGGGAGCTGCTTCGGGAGGAAGTGAGCGGGAAGGCGCTTACCGACGCGCTCCTGGCCCGGTACGACGTCTCCGAGGAGACGGTAAAAGCGGATGTGGACGCCTTTCGCCATAAGCTCCGGCTGGCCGGAGCCATCATCGAGTAAGAGATCCCGCCAACCGACACATTTTCGCCCAAGGAGAATGCCGACAAGCCATGAGAAAAGCAGAGAGGCCCAGAGACTGGATCGCGCGGCAGGCGCGGCCCGCCGGCGGAGCGGTGACAGCCGTCGTCGCCATCGCCTGCGCCCAATCCCTGCTTCAGGTGGGGAGCGCCTTTGTGGTGCGGTCTGTGGTGGACGCGGGGATCTCCGGGGACGGAAAGCTCCCCCGCTGGGGGGCGGTCTTTGTGCTGACGCTGGCGGTCACCGCCCTGCTCTACTTGGTTCGGACGGTGCTGGACAATCTGCGGCTGGTAAAGCCGGAGGCCGCGCCGGAGGAATGTAAGAGGGCGCTGACCGCCGCCGGAGCGGACTTCGTGCTGGAGCTGCCGCGCGGCCTGGAGACGCGTCTGCGGGAGCAGAACACCGGCCTTTCCGCGGGACAGCTCCAGCGGATCGCTATCGCCAGGGCGGTGCTCATGGGCCGTCAGGTGCTGCTGGACGAGTGCACCTCGGCGCTGGACAGTCAGACGGAGCCTTCGGTGCTCCGCTCCCTGCGGGAGCTGGGAACCGGGGCCATCGCCATCACCCACCACCCGGAGAATATGGACTGGATGGAGGGCATGGGAAACGTGGTCATGGAGGATAAGGGATGAAAAAGTGGAAGATCGTCCTGCTGACGATCCTGGGCATGCTGGTCATCGGCGCCGCCGCCGTCGCGATCTGGCAGTGGGACAACATACGGGCCGTCATAACGGTGCTGACCAGGGATTCCGGGGACATAGCCGGGGATCTGGAGCAGCAGCGGCAGGAGCACCAGAAGGAGCTGGAGGACAAGAGGCCCATCACGGTGAAGCCGCCGTCCACTCAGCAGGACGACGACGTTTTCTCCGGCACCACCACGCCGGAGAAGGTCAAGGACGAGCTGGGCATCACCGAGCAGATCGAAAAGGGCAAGGAGGCCGGGATCATCCCCTCGGAGGATCAGCCGGACAGTACGGAGCCGGGGCCCGGAACGGAGAGTGGGGATACGAGCCGCGAGGACGAGAACCCGCCCAACGAGAGCGGAAAACAACAGCTCACAGCGGATGAGCTTTTAAATATATGCGTAGCCGAGCTTTACGCCTGCAAGGTGGACATCATGGACACCCTGCGCGGCCTGAAGGAGGAGGCGCTGGCCGAATGGCGGTCGCTTTCCCCGGAGGAACGCACGGCGGCGAAGAAGCGTGAGATAGGCTTTAAGGGCCTTGACAAGTGCTACGACCTTGAGGTGGCGACGGATCGAAAGGTTCATGAGATCCTTGACCGGTACCGTCCTCTCCTTGAGGAGTTGGAGGAGGACACTTCCATACTCACGGTATTATGGAAGCAGTACCTGGACGAAAAATCTGCCGAGAAAGCCTACTATCTCGACAAATACATGCCATAATGGAGGAGCGCATTATGAAAAAAAACGCAAGACGACTTTTGGCAATCATCCTGACTCTCTGCATGTTGAGTGCGGTGATCCCCACCGCCTTTGCCGCGGAGCCGCAGAGATTTGATATCCTGGGCATCGAGCTTCACCTGGATGTACAGGGCAAGGGCGGCGGCCAGCACGAGGCCGTATATACCGCGACCCTTAAGGTTGGCGAACAGTTTGCCGAGACGGTGGCGGTATACCACGATAGAATAAAGGTTCTGAAAGATCTGCGCTTTGGCTGTGAGCTCACGGGCAAGCTGGTGGATCAGATGACTACCGTCACCGGCCTCAATGTCATCCCCAGCGGCACCGCGGCGGAGATCTTTGTGCAGGAGGGCGCTCCTGTCCTGACCGGCACCGGCGCGGGCAAGACTCTGACCGTCACGTTCAGGCTTACGGACGATATCATTGAAGATTGGAAGGGAATGGAAACCGAGGACGTATTCAACGACCTGAACGGCAGGCGCATGACCCTGACCTGCGACCCGGTCACCGTCACCGATGAGCAGCTGAAAAACGCCGACGAGAGCACAGCGGCGGGCATTCAGCTGGTGTCCTACGCGGATGTTTACATAACCCGTGCCAGCGGCGTAAACGTCACCATTTACGACGGTACGTCCATTCACGCGGCCCACGGCGACGATGCGCTCCTTCTGAGCGAGCTGGACGTGAACGTGGACGGCAGCGCCCTCCGGGGTGTTGACCACGTCACCGTGACCGTCACCGACGGTACCACCGGCAGCGACGTGGCCGGGCCGAAGACACAGTCCGGCGCGGGTGTTGGCGGGAAATATACGTTTGAGCTTGACGGTTTGCCTTATGGGTTGTGTAATGTAGTTGTAGAGGTATGGTTTGCGGACGGCACCAGCATCACCGTCACGGAGCCGGTCTATATCCAACAGCCTCAGGTGACCCTGGACGTGGCCGTTCCCGCCACCTACCTCAATACCCACGTCACCGGAGACGTGCCGGCTTCCGCCGGCGGCTTGGAGGGCGCTATCTCCGAGGAGGAGAAGGAAAGCGTTGAGCTGCCCGAGGAGACGGACACGGCACTGAAGGTCATCGACGTCGTTCTCGAGACCAAGTCCCTGAACCTCAACCCCTCCGACGAGGTGCTGGATGACTATCTGCACGGAACCGCGTCCGCCATCATGAGCGGCATAAACAGCCAGGCGGCCAGCGACGGCTGGGAGCTCTTGGGCGGCGGCTTCGTGGATTTTGTGGACGTGATCATCACCAAGCAGGTCACCCTGTACACCAAGTCCGGCACAACGTGGGATGAGACCGACGAGGGCGATCCTGAGCAGATCCACTCCACCAACAACTATGTCACCGTCAGCTTCCCCGTGTCCGACAGACTGCTCAGCACTATCGCGCAGGGCGGCTCCGGGCTGACAGCGGAAAACATTCTCGTCTACCGCCGCCACGCGGATGCCAGCGGCGACACTACCCGCGCCGTCCGTAAGGTCTCCTCCGCCGCCAGAGCCAGCGGCGAGTGCTTCTACATCACCCATTCCGCGGGCGGGGACTATATCACCATCCAGGCCAACAGCTTCTCCGTTTACGCCTTCGGCGTGTCCCTGTCGGCCGTCGCCGCTGACGACGAAAGCGGCACCCCCGGCAACCCGCCCAGCGTCGGCCCCGGTTCCGGCCATGTGGTCACCTTCGATTCCTGCGGCGGCTCCGCCGTTCCCTCCAGAACGGTGAAGCCCGGCGAGGAGCTGGATCTCTCCGGCATCGTGCCCACCCGTGACGGCTACGTCTTCACCGGCTGGTACACCGACCGTGACCTCACCAGCCGCGTCACCAGGATCAAGCCGGAGGGCGGCGTCACCCTCTACGCCGGCTGGCAGAAGAAGACCGCCGACCCTGCCGAGACGGGCGTCGGGGAGCTTCTGGACACCGCCCACCATATCGCCTATGTCCGCGGCGTTCCGGGCGGCCTGTTCGCCCCCGGCGCCAATATGACCCGTGCGGAGGCCGCGCAGATGTTCTATAACCTCCTGCTGAAGCCCGTCCAGACCACCGCCTCCTTCACCGACGTGCCCGTTGACAAGTGGTACGCCCCGGCGGTGAACGCCCTGGCCTCCCTGGAGATCATCAAGGGCGTGGGCAACGGGACATTTGAGCCCGAGCGCAGCATCACCAGGGCCGAGTTCACCACCATCGCCATGCGCTTCGCCAAGACCAACCCCGGCGGCGTGGACATCTTCCCGGATCTGGAGAAGGGCAGCTGGTACTACGACTACGTGCTGGGCGCCACCACCTACGGCTGGATCGCGGGCAAGGACAACGGCCGGTTCGACCCCTACGGGCTTCTCACCCGCGCGGAGGCCGTCACCATCATCAACCGTATGCTCCAGCGCTCCGGCGACCAGGGCTATATTAACAGCCACACGGCGGAGCTGATCACCTTCCCCGATGCTCCCCGGAGCTGCTGGGCCTACTATGATATCGAGGAAGCGGCCAACGCCCACACCTACGCGAGGGAATCTGGCGTCGAGAGCTGGACGAAATGAGGAAAATCACTGACCGGCCTCTTCGGGGGCCAGTGGCGATACAGATTAGTTCGATATGACAATCGCTAATAATGAGGACAAAGCTGAATTTGATGTAAGTGGCTTTACATTTCCGTTCGTAATGCGCGGAGATAATACATTTTAAAAGGATAGACAAAACGTTTCCTGGCGTTACCTCAAGCTACGCGCTTTTCAATCTTTTGAAAAGAGTTAACGACAGCTCAAGGCAATGGGAAATCAAAAGTATTTCATTTAATGTGCCAGGTTAGAGGAACAAAGGGAAACAGTGCAATAAATTAGAAGGCTCATGATGACATAGAACAAAAAAAGTACCTATGCTTCTCCGGAAGCCAAGCTGATTTGCTTCAGGCCCGTGGAGCGGATCGCCGCCGAAGTAGTAGAGGAGGATGGCTATACACCGTGGGCTAACATTGCCGATTCAGGCCAGGGAGAGCAAGCCAGTATTACCTATGAAGATGTTCCTGATAGCAGCTTTGGTATCGGTTGATGCTCTACCGCATCGCCGGACTGACCGTCAGCATGACGGCCGGCGGGCGCACGGCGCGGCAGGGAGCGGTTTACACCGTCCCCGCCGGGGCGCGCCCGGAAATTGACTTTACCGTGGCTTGTGACCCTACAAGGGTTCTGGCCGCGAACCCCTCCCTGGAGAATCTGGACGACGCCGAGTACGTGGGTACCGGTTCCTCCTTCGCCGCCAGGCTCCCGGACTATGACGGACTTCAGCTCCACGCCTCGGCGGTGGAACTGGACGGGCGGGCCTACCTCTTTTCGGCCCCCTCCGGCACCGGAAAGTCCACCCATACGCACAAGTGGGAGCGCCTGTTCGGGGCGGCCTACATCAACGACGACAAGCCCGCCCTGCTCAGGTTGGCGGGGACGTGGTACGCCTTCGGCACCCCCGGGTCCGGCAAGGAGGATCTGAGCCGTCCCTGCCAGGTTCCCCTGGGCGGCGTGGCGTATCTGGCGAAGGAGACTATGACGGCTGGTGACGCGCATGTTGATTGGTGAGATGCCCATGGGGGAGCTGGCGGAGCTGATCCGGTTCCAGCTGGCCAACGGCGGCGTCGCCAATCTGGTGGTGAAGGGCTCCAGCACGGCGCCCATGCTCCACAACGGCCGGGACAGCGTGACGCTCACGCCGCCCGCCGGCCCCGTGAAGCGCGGAGACGTGATCCTCTATCAGCGGGAGAACGGGCGGTATGTGCTGCACCGGGTCATCCGCTGCCGGGAGGACGGCCTTTTGTGCTGCGGCGGCGGATCCTGGCGGTGCGCCGCGCGCTGGGGAAAGTAAAAAGGAAATTGAAAGGCAGTCGATGAATGCTTAGAGAAAGGGCCAATTGATTTATGAAAGTAAAGGGTTGTTATGCCTTTTGCTGGCAGCTGTCTTTCTGACTGCCACGATATCGGCGTTTGCCGCCGATTTTTCCGACACCAACGGCCACTGGACTGAAAACGCCCTCGACCGCTGGGCCGAATACGGCGTCGCCAACGGGTCGGGCGACGGCACCTTCAAGCCGAACAACAATCTCACCAGGGCGGAGATGGCCGCGCTGCTGTCGAAGACCTTCGGCTGGCAGGAGACAGCCGCCAATGATTTCAAGAATATCGCCAGAAACGAGTGGTACGCGTCGGATATCCTGAAGGCCAAGGCGGCGGGGATCATGCTGGCCGCCGTCAACGGCATGGCGCAGAAGGGGTATGTGAGAGGCTCGGATGACGGCAAATTCAACCCGGTGAGGAACATTAACCGCGCCGAGGCTTTCGCCGTCATCGACCAGTCCGTGAAGAATTACATCTATAAGCCCGGAACCTACAGCGTCTCCGGGTCCGGCATCACCGTGATCGCCGCCGCGGGCGTGACGCTGGAAAATTCTACGGTGAACGGGGATCTGTTTATCGCCGCCGGCGCCAAAACGGGCGAGACGGTGCTGAAAAACGTGACCGTTTCCGGCAGTACCTATATCCAGTCCGGCTCCGGCGCCACGGTCAGCCTGTCTGGGTGCCATTTCCAGGATGTGGAGATCGAGGGCAAGGGCGCGAGCGTGAGCTTCGGGGGCGGCGACAGCGGAAGCTCTGGGGGCAGCAGATCCAGCGGTGACGGCGTCATTGATTTTGGCAATCTGTTCAAATGATGCCCGCACCGTTGATCCGGGATGAAAAAACGTCCAGTCTCCCTCTTACGCGGGGGACTGGACAAATTTGCGTTTATTCGGAGGTTAGCTTTGAAGTCGTTTCTGAACTGGGCCGGTAAGGCTTTCCTTGCCGCGTGTTTCGCGTTTTTGGTGATGACGGGATTTTGCGTGCTTTACGACAATACGCCTGTGCATTATCCCAACAGCAGCGGCGCGACGGACTACACATGGGCTCCCCATTTCCTCTATACCGAATTAACAGAGGGGGCTGGACTTGGGCGAACAAATAACGAGGGGCTCATGAACCCCTATGACTATTCCGACGGGATGGAAATCGACATTCTCGTCATGGGATCGTCCCATATGGAGGCCAAACAGGTGGCCCAGAGCGAATCTGTGGCGGGCCGGCTCTCCGCGCTTCTGAGCGGCAAGCATGTTTATAATATCGGCGTTTCCGGGCACGGCTTTACCACCTGCTGTGCCAATTTCGAGGCGGCGCTGAGGCGCTACCGGCCCTCGGAATACGTGATCATTGAGACGTCCGGCCTGGATTTTTCCGCCGAGTCCCTTAATGCCGTCCTGAACGGAACCGTAGACGAGATCCCCGACCATTCGACGGGGTTGGTCGGCTTCCTCTCCAAAAATCCGTTTTTAAGACTGGTCTATCATCAGTTGTCCGGATTTACTGGCGGGGGAAGAAAGATTCTGGAAGATGAAGACGAGGATGATGTCCCTGTAAACGACGGGGAGGAGAGCGCGTTTGACCGGACTTTGATGGATCGGGTGCTGTGCTCCCTGCGGGAAAGCGCGGCGGCGTACGGGACGAAGATCCTGATTTTTTATCACCCCACCACGCAGATCGACAGGGAAGGGGAGCTGTTGCTGCCCGACGATGGCGCCGCCAGAGCGGCGTTTTCCGACCTGTGCGCCAAAAATGACATTATATTCCTCGACATGACCGAACGCTTTCAACGTGAGTATGATGAAAACCATCTTTTAGCACACGGTTTTTTCAACTCCTCCGTTGGAAACGGACACCTCAACAAATACGGGCATGAAATGATCGCGGATGAAATCTACAAATTGATCGGCTGATCGGAGGAAACACAAATGTCATTTGCGTCCATCGACTTCCTTATCTTTTTCCTGGCGGTTTTGCTGGGAACGGCGCTGATCCAGAGAGTTGCCGGCGGCAGGGCCAATCAGGCGTTTTTGCTGGCCGCCAGCTATTTCTTCTACGGATATTGGGATTGGCGCTTCTGCTTTTTGTTGCTGTTCGTCACCGCCGCCGCTTATGTGACCGCCAGATTTTCGGGAAAAAGGCTGTTTTTTGCCGCCGGCGTTGTGATTCCCCTGGTCGTTCTGGGATTTTTTAAATATTTTAACTTTTTCCTCTCCTCCTTTGAAGCGCTGGTGGGCGGGGATATCCGAACGCTCAAAATCATACTCCCGGTGGGCATCTCCTTTTACACCTTCCAGGCGTTGAGCTATGTGATCGACGTCAAGCGCGGAAAAATATCCCCCGAACGGGATTTTATCAAGCTGGCGCTGTACATAAGCTTCTTTCCACAGCTGGTGGCCGGCCCTATCGTCAAGGCGAAGGATTTTCTTCCACAGCTGCATGAGGAGAGAAAAACTACCCTCAAAGGCATCGAATACGGCGTCCAGCTGATGGTCTTTGGGCTCTTTAAGAAGATAGTCCTGGCCGATCACCTGTCCGTTTTTGTGGACGATGTGTTTTACGCGCCCGCCGCGTACCACTGGACGACGCTGATCCTTGGCGCTGTCTCCTATTCGATGCAGATCTATTTTGACTTTTCGGGCTATTCCGATATAGCGATAGGGTGCGCCAAGTGCCTGGGCTATGATTTTATGCCCAATTTCAACATGCCGTATATTTCCCGGAACGTCACGGAATTTTGGCGGAGATGGCATATCAGCCTGTCCACCTGGTTGAGGGAGTATCTGTATATCCCCCTGGGCGGCAACAGGAAGGGAAAGACAAGGCAGTATATCAATCTTTTTATCACCATGCTCCTGGGCGGCTTCTGGCACGGCGCGAGCTGGACATTCGTGTTCTGGGGCGCGCTGAACGGGCTGGCGCTGTGTGTGGACAAGCTCCGCAGGAGAGACGGCGAGTCGATCCTGGGGAAAGCGTCGGGCGTCGTACTGACGTACTGCTTTATCACCTTCACGTGGATCTTTTTCCGCGCGGATTCCTTTGAAACCGCCTGGGCGGTCATCCGGGGCATCTTTACCGCCCAAACGGGGATCGTACAAAATTTCATGTGGACTTACGTTTCCGTCTGCCTCTTAGTGACGGCGTCGGCCTGCGCGGTGGCGCGCGCTCACAAGAGGGGATTGGCGTCGACAAACGGGTACTACCCCGTCGTGAGCCTTAACAAAGTGGGCGGTTTGACCCTGTTTTTCACGGTCTGCGGCCTGGTGATCGCCCTGGCGTTCACCGGGGAGTCGCCGTTTGTCTATTTCCAGTTCTGAAATGATAGTGATCAAAATCACCCGCTCTCATACCCGGCAAAGACCGGAAAGGGAGCGGGTGATTCGCGGTTTGGGGAGGATGAAGGTCTATTCGCAATCGTCTTCCTCAAAGTCCTCGTCGTCGTCAAAGAGTTCGTCCATGATATAGTCATACTGCCAGTCGGGGAGCATCTGAAGGAGAGAAATCGACAGGTTGATCAGCTCGTCCTTTGACATCCGCGACAAATACTCCCGGACAGCCTCCTCCTGTTGCAGCTCAGCCTCCTCCTGAAGCTTCTTCTCGAGCTCCATTTCCGCAAGCCGGCGCTCCAGCTCGACACGGCATCTCTCCGCCTCCTCGGGATGAACGGCAAAATAGAGCGCGATCATGTGCTTGCATATGCGCGAGCGCCCCGCGGCAAACGGGCAGTCACAGGAGGATCTTTTCGGGCGCTCAAGGTCGATGGAGACGCGATATTCCGCCTCGCCGCTGCCCCGGACGGCGCCGGCCCAGCTGGCCAAACCGGTTTTCTTTACGGAGGTCACCCTGTTTTCCGTGTAATAAGCGTACCCGCGCTGGCGGGATTGCTCTCTGGCGATTGAAAGCAAGCTCATTTTCAGCACCTCTATGTCTTCTGATTGTAAAAAACAATGCGATTTCGAGCGTCCGGTTTTCCCGTGATGTTATCTGTTGGCTGGCTGAGCAGCTTCCCCTATCAATTATACCCGCAACGCCCCTGAATGTAAAGGGCAGAACGCGGGTGAAATTTAATGGTGCACCGTGACCTCGGCAAGGTGAGGGAGGCAGATGGAATCGAAGCGGTTGAGGAGACCGCAGGGGTTTCGAGTTTTTCGGAGATGTACCGGCAATCTTGGCCAAGTCACACATTCCCCGCAAGAATTGCGCGGCGATCATTTGAGCATCAGCTGACATATCAGGAGTGTTCGTCAAATGGTTTGGCAATTGCGCGAAAAAACTAACAGCTTTTTTTGACGCTTTCACGGCCCTGTTTTTGCAAAAACGGCATAAATGTGTGGAAAATCGCGTAAATCGCGCGGTTTTTATTGACAATTTTTGCAACGGCTGGTACAATGGAAAAGAAAATGACTTACTTTTTCAAAGTGGTCAAATATTTCAGGAAAGAGGGAAATAACAATGAAAAAAGGTTTGAAAATCTGTATTGCTTTGATGCTGATACTGACGGTGGCGCTGACCGGGTGCGGGCTGTTCTCCGGCGGCAGCTCCGACAAAGGCAGCGGGAAGACCGAGGCCATAAGCCTGCTTGACGGGCAAAAAACCTACAAACTGCCCGACGTGGACTACGACACCCTGTATCTGTGCCAGATGGACGTGAATCCCGATGACGAGAATTCTCTTCTCTCTGAGTTCCTGGAGTTCGGCATCCAGAAGGAGTACCACCTCACCTACGCCAAGGACAGCAAGGCCGTCCGGCAGGACGATATCTACATCTGCGACACCGCCGAGAACGCTAAGGCCATGTACGACGCCCTTATGGAGATGGGCGGCGAGGGCATGAACTTCGGGATCTACGAGGGCGACCCCTCTATGATCGTTCTCGTCTTCGATCAGGAGATGGTGGAGGGCACCATCCTCCAGTTCGCCGGGTACGGCATCGGCCTTGACGCCGACGCCGACGCCGCCACCTACGCCCAGTTCGACGCGGATATCTACAGCGGCTATCTCATCGACGTCGTGGCCGCAGAGTAAGTGTCAGTCAAAGCCATAAAGTGCCGCCTCCCTATGCGGTGCTTTCCTTTCGGGGGGAAGTGAACCATGAAAATAAAGAAAAGAGAGCGAAACCCGGAGGTCAGCTGGAAAAGCGTCTTCCAGGTGGTCAAACGCTCCAAACTGCCCTGGCTCTGGGTGGCGCTGGCCTTCGGGGTGAACCTCATCCAGACGGAGCTTCTTGTCCGCATCCCCACGTCCACCTCGGCGCTGTTGGGCGGGAGCCTGGAGGCCTCGGCCCTTCGGGACACCATCTTCTACTACGTGTCCTACGCCATCGTGCTGACGATCTGGAACCTGCTCTTTGCCCAGGCGTCGTGCCTGGCGGTGAAGCGGGCCCGCGACAACCTGTGGGGGAAGATGCTCCGGGTGCATATGTCCTTCTACGACGGCAACGACCCGGCGGAGCTGATGAGCGCCGTCAACAGCGATATCTCCTACGGCATCGACCAGACCACGTACCTGATGATCTACCTGATCCCGGAGCTTTACTACGTCTACCGGGCCACCAGAACCATCGGCAACTATCACTGGCTGCTGGTGGTGGGCATCGTGGTCTTTGTGCCCATCAAATATGTCTACTCCGTCATCGTGGGCAAGATCTTCTACAAGGCGGAGGCCGGGATCTATGAGGAGATCGGCGGCCTCACCGGGTATCTTGCCGAGCGCGTGCGGAATTTGCCCCTCATCAAGACCTTCACCAATGAAAAGCGCGAGCGGGAGAACGGACGCAGGACCGTGGACAGGCTGGTGAGGGCCAACATGAAGGAGGTCAAGGTGGGCGCCGCCTCCTCGGCCATGATCCAGGTCATCGACTTTGTCCAGCAGTTCCTGCTGATCGTCCTGGGCGTGGTGCTTCTCCAGCAGAAGAAGATCACCATGACCCAGTGGGTGGCGTTCTTCCTCTTCAGCCAGGAGCTGACCAACACCATGTCCCACGTGGTCAACGAGTGGCTGGCCATCAAGATGGTGAAGGCGTCCCTCTGCCGGGCGGCGAAAATTTACGATGCCCCGGAGGAGGATCTGGAGGCCCCCGGCGACGAGCCCATCCCGGAGACGGGACGGGACGTTGCCTTTGACTCCGTCACCTTCGCCTACGGCGACAAGCCGGCCCTCAGAGACGTGTCCTTTACCGTGCCGGAGGGCCAGACCGTGGCCATCGTGGGGCTGTGCGGCAGCGGAAAAACCACGTCCTTAAACCTTCTGGAGCGCTTCTACCGCCCGGACGGCGGGCAGATCACCATGGGCGGCGTGAACATCGGCAGGATGCCCCTGGATAAGTACCGGCGGTGCTTCTCCTACGTCCAGCAGCGCCCTGAGATCTTCAGCGGCACCGTGCGGGAGGCCCTGACCTACGGCGTGGGCCGGGAGGTAACGGACGGGGAGCTCATGGAGGCCGCCCGGATCACCGGGATAGCCGACTATATCGAAAAACAGCCCCAGGGGCTGGATACACCCATTGCGCCCTCCGGCGGATCCCTGTCCGGCGGGCAGATCCAGCGGCTGGTGCTGGCCCGGGAGTTCCTGCGGGGCGCGGACGTGCTGCTGCTGGACGAGCCCACCTCGGCGCTGGACGCCCAGACGGCCAGGGGCGTTCAGGACGCGGTGCTCAATACCTTCTCCGGCAAGACCATCATCATGGTCACCCACGACCTGAACCTCACCCGCAGTGTGGATAAGATCGTTGTCCTGGAGGACGGGGAGCTGGTGGGCCAGGGGACCTACGACAGCCTTATGGCCGCCTGCCCGCTGTTTGGCGAGATGGTGGCCGCCCAGGCCAGAGAGAGGGAGGCGGAGGCATGAAGGCCATCAAACGCTACGTCAATATCTTCCGGGGCGTGAGACTGCCCTGGATCTCCATGCTCGTGCTCCTGACCGTGTCGGTGATCGAGGTGACCCTGGGACTTGCCAGCGTAGAGCTGACGGCGTCGATCATCGACGCCAGCCAGAGCGCCATAGACGGGCAGAGGCTTGTCCGGTACGCTGTGAACCTGGGCCTCACCGTGATCGCCACGGTGCTGGAGACCTACTACGGCGGCCTGGTGGATCAGAAGATCGGCGCGGGTGTGCGCGTGAAGATCTGGGACAAGCTGATGCGCCTGCCCCTGTGCTACTACGACACCGAGAGCGCCAACGACCTGGTGAGCCGTGTCACGTCGGATCCCAGCTCCGCCAGCACCTACATCACCGTGGGCATCAGCTGCATCACCACGGTCTACGCCACGGTGACGGCCTTCACACAGCTATTCAAGTTCCACACCGGCCTTGCCACATGGTCGCTGCTGATCATCCCGGCCACCGTCGGCATCGGCGCCATCTATTCCTTCCTCTCCTACCACTCCTCCCTCCTGGGGGCCAGGGCCTACGCCAAGACCACCGGCTACATGACGGAGCACGTGCACAACCTGCGGCTCATCCGGGCCCTGGGAACCGAGGGGTACGAGAAGCGCAAGTCAAGCGCCATCTTCAAGCGTCAGTACTGGACGGATCTTTACTCCCAGAGCACCGTTGGCTACATCGCCATCAGCATCCAGATCCTCGGGTGCATGGCCCTGGGCATCTCCTTTGTGGCCGGCGGCAAGATGGTGAACGACGGGACGCTGAGCGTGGGGACGCTGATCATATTCTACGGCTTCTCGTCCATGGTGTCCATCCACCTGTCCAACCTCTTCATGGCCTTCGGCTCCATCATCGGCGCCAACGGCGCTCTGAAGAAGGTGTCCCAGCTGCTGGAGCAGGCGGACGAGACGGGCGGCGGCCAGGCCGTTGACGGCGAGGAGGACATCGTTCTGGAGAACGTCTCCTTCGCCTATAAGGACGTGCCGGTGCTGTCCGACATCTCCTGCCGTCTGCCCCGGGGCAAGGTGACGGCCATCGTAGGCACCAACGGCGCGGGCAAATCCACCCTCATGAAGCTGTTGGAGCGGATGTACAAGCCGGACAGCGGCCGCATCCTCTTCGGGAATCGGAACGTGGAGGAGTTCAGCCTGGAATCCTGGCGGCGGACGCTGGCCATCGTGGCCCAGGACACGCCGCTCATGTCCGGAACCGTGCGGGAGAACCTGACCTACGGCCTGAACCGGGAGGTGGAGGACGGGGAGCTTTTGGAGGCCGCGAGGCTTGCCAACGCCTACGACTTCATCACGGAGACCCCGGGCGGCCTGGACGCGGATGTGGGCCCCGGCGGTACCAATTTCTCCGGCGGACAGCGCCAGTGTCTGGCCATCGCCAGGGCCATCGTCCGCTCGCCCCGGTATCTCTTACTTGACGAGGCCACCAGCAACCTGGACGCCAAGTGCGAGGACGAGGTATCCACCGCGCTGGACCGTCTGATGGAGGGCCGCACCACCGTCATGATCGCCCACAGCTTCCGGGCCACCCTGGCCGCGGATCAGGTCATCGTCATGGACAACGGCCATATCGTGGGCATGGGCACGCCGGAGGAGCTTTTACGGACCAACGCCTATTATCAAACCTTCGCCCGTCGCGGCGAAAAGGAGGCAGTATGATGAAAACGAAAGTGACAAAGCTCCTGGACGTGGAGCTCATCCCCACGCCGGAGGATATCCCGGACTGGCATGTGGACGAGGCCGCCGTGGACGGACTTCTCAGCACCCTGGCCCTTCAGCACGCCACGGAGTCGGAGGCTTCGGAGGCCCGGACAGGGGACACGGTCTTCTGCACCGCCGAGGGGAAATACGCCGATCGAACCGTCCTCATTTATCCGGGCCGGAGCATGCCCGGAGCGGAGGCGGCGGAGAAGGCCGTTCTCGGCGCCGCCCCCGGCGGCACGGTCAGGACTGAGCTGGGCGGCGCGCCCGCCGTCCTGACGGTGAAAAAGATCGTCCGCCGCGCCCCCGCCAGGATCGACGATGAGCTCATCCGGGGCCAGCAGATCGACGGCGTGGACACCGTGGAGGGCTACCGGGTATACATCAAAGACAAGACCGAGGAGCAAAACCGCTCCCTCTCCGCCAAGCACCTGTCCGCGGCGCTCCGGGAGGAGCTGATTGCCGGAAGCGAATATGACGTGGACGAGGCGGAGCAGGAGGCCTGGACGGAAAACGCCGCTCAGGAGATGCTGAAAATGTACGAGGCGGAGGGCATCGACCCCCACGTCCCTGAGGAGGGTACGGACTTTTTGACGGACGAGGAGGTTTTGGATAACTTCAAAACCCAGCTCCGCCCGCAGTTTTTAGCCCTGGCCGTGAGCCGCGCCTTCTGTGAGGAACGCGGCGTCGCCTTCGAGGAGGAGGATCGGAAGTTCTACGCCGACAACGGCGTCACCGGCGAGCAGGCGGAGGACAGCTTCTTGGACTCCAAAATGTGGGAAATTCTTTACGACATCGCGCTGGAGAGATTGGAGGGAGCGAAATGATCCAGGAGGCAACAGCCAAGACCTTTGACAGTCTCATCGACACCGAATACGCCGTGGTGGACTGCTACGGCGACTTCTGCGGGGCCTGCGTCATGCTGGAGCCCGTCTATCAGGAGGCCGCCGCGGATCTGGCGGGGATTCGCTTTGTGGAGATCAACATCACCCATGAGTGGGACGTCGCCGAGCGCTTCGGCATCGACGCCATGCCCACATTGCTCTTTTTCCGGAACAGCAAAGAGGTACACCGCATCGAGGGGAGCATGAACCGGGAGGAGCTGAACCGGCAAATCGCGGTCATGCTCTATGAATAAGGAGGCGCGGTCATGGGAAGGATCCGTGTGAATGAAGACCAGGAGGTAGTGCGCAAGATCCGCGAGGGCCTGAAGGCCACCGGCGGCTACTGCCCCTGCCGCACCGAGCGCAAGCCCGAATATAAGTGTGTCTGCCAGGAGTTCAAGGCACAGTGCGCCGACCCGGACTTTGAGGGCTACTGCCACTGCAAGCTGTACTACAAGGAAAAGTGACCTGACTTATACTAACGACGCCTCCCGGACAGCCGGGAGGCGTCGTTTTATGCTTACTTCTTTTCCTTTTTGAAGATCATGCCCACATATTGCTGGCGTTGACGATGGTGACGGCGAAATCCGCCTGGCCGCCCTCGGAGAACACGGCGACGCCGGTGTTTGTCTCCAGGTTCGGATAGATCAGAGCCGCGCCGGCGGCGGTGTAGCCGCCGGAAAACGCCTCCACGCTGGCCTTATCCACATAGATGTGCATGGTCACGGAGCCGTCGTCCCGCTTTTCAGTGACGGTCTCCGAGAAACGGATGGAGGCGGAGAACCCGCCCAGGGAGCTTCTGTCCACGCTGAGGGTGTCGGTGGTAAAGTCGTACTCCACGGCCACGCCCCGCTCCCCGTCGTATCTGACCCACACGCCAGCCTTGGCAGTCCCCTCGCCGGGGGTCACGGTCACGTCCATCCGGTAGGCGTCGCCGGTATAGTCCAGCGTTGCGGTCTCGCCGGCGGGAACGGTGACGGCGGTATCGAGGGCGGTGTTTTCCGCGGGGAAGACGTTCTCGGCGTACTCCGACACAGGCTTCTGGCAGAGCTTCAGCTCCCCGTTCTTATCCCGGACCAGGGACATCTCCAGGTTCAGGTTGTAGACGCCGTTGAAGCGGGTGTTGGAGCTCAGATCGTCCACCCGGTTGCAGTAATCCCAGGAGTTCATCCAGTTCAGCTCGATGACCCGGTTCTGGGTGTCCCCATTGAAGGAATCCCCCAGATAGTAGGTCATGGCGGCATAGGAGTCGTTGCCGAAGTTCATGGGCCTTACATCGGATTCGGCGATAAATTCCCATTTTCCGTTTTTGTCGGTGAAGTCGCCCACCTGATAGCGGCGTCCGCCGTAACTGAGCACCCACTTATAGCCGTCCTCGCCCTCGATGGGCAGGCGCACCAGATCCGGGCACTCTGTCTCCACCCGCAGATTCGCGGTGTTCTCATGCTCGCCGGGGGTGCCGGTGTAGGTGGACTCGATGCTCCAGTGGATCAGATCCTCGCTGGAGTAGATGCGTAGAAGGCCGCCGGCGATGACCATAAACCATTTGTCCTGATATTTGAACACCTTGGGATCGCGGAAGGCCATATCCTTCACCGGGTCGTCCTGCCAGTCGATGAGCACGTCCTGACCGTTCAGCTTCCCGTCCGCGTCCTTCCCGCGGTAATACTGCCAGTTGTCGCCGTCCTCGCTGTAGGCGGCGATGATGCGCTGGCCGTTGCCGTTGGCGGTGATGTACACGATGATGCCGCCGTCATCGTCAAAAAGGCCGGAGACGTTGCCGCTGTCCAGCACGGCGCAGCCGGAGAACATGGTGCCGTACTCGTTGGGATAGAAGGCGATGCCCTTCTCCTCCCAGTGAACGAGATCGGTGCTGGTGGCGTGGAGCCAGTGCATGGTGCCCCAGTCGGTGCCGGAGGGGTAGAACTGAACGAACTGATGCCATACGCCGTTGAAGTATGCAAGGCCGTTGGGATCGTTACCCCAGCCCTCCTTGACGGAGTAGTGGTAGACGGGGCGGTAGGGCTCCTCATAATAGCCCTCGCCGCGGCGGATAATGTTGAGCCGGTAGGAGAGCATGTCGTGGCTCTCCCCGTCCTCCCCGGCGGCGCGGGTGAGGATCTGGAAGTTGTTCTGCCCCACGCGCAGGGCGGCGGATCCGGTGACCTCCGTCCCCTCGGCGGAAAGAATTACCGTTTCCACGCCCTCCGGCGTCTGAGCGGCGATGTTCACGGCCTCACAGTCGTTGGAGACATACTGCTGGTAGACGTACCAGCCGTTTTCGATCATATTGCCGCCGTCCTCCACACTGCCGTTGACGGCCTCCAGGGTCAGGCTCTCGATGGCCGGAGCCTCGCCCTCGCCGTAGAGGGTGTATTGGACGTTGTCAAAGGTCACCTGGCTGTCCCCGGCGTAGAGGCCCAGGGCGCCGGAGAGAAGCGCGCTGCTCTGGCCCACGTCGGAGGCAACCATATAGTCGGCTGTACTGCCCACCAGAACGTCGTTGACAAAGTAGGCGATGTGGCTGTCAATCATGGTCACCTGGAGGCGGTAGGAATCGCTCTCCTCCACGCCCATCTCCACGCCCACCTGGACTTGGGCGCCGTTTTCCAGCTTATAAAGCTCCGCCCGGTTACTCAGGGCGCTGATGCTGGCCACATAACAGCTGGAGTGGCTGTCGTTGCACTGGAATACCAGCGCCGCCAGGCCAGAGTTGGCGTCGGAGAAGTTTATCTGGGCGGAGTAGGTGAAGTCCTCGTCGCTGAGGGTCTTGCCGGTCAGATACCAGCTCTCCCACTCCTCGCCGTCAAATACAAGGCTGTCACCCTCCCGTGTCCAGTGCTCCGGGAGGTCGGAAACGGGCAGATCCCCGCCGGAGGTGTCGCCGCCGTCCTTCCCGCCGCAGGACGTCAGCGCCAGCGACAGGCATAGGGCGAAAATCAGTAAGAGCGCGAAACGGTTTTTTCTCATATTGTTACCCTCCCGAAATAATTGCGTTTTTTCCGCTTTTTCACATTTTTTGTAGAAAAAGCTCTTGAAAACCACGCATATTCAGTATAAAATAGACGCCGGAGAGCTGTCAATCAATTCTCCGGCCGTCGTGAATAAATGTGCAAACGCACAATTTACGCAATATGATTTGTGCATTTTCGCGTCTTACTTTTTACATGCTGGAAAGGAGCGCCATGAACAACTCCGTCACCGTTCAGGATATCGCCAATGCCCTGGGGCTGTCCCGAAACACCGTCTCCAAGGCCCTTAACGGCCGCCATGTGCCGGCAAAGACCCGTGACGCCGTGCTGAACGCCGCCATCGCCATGGGCTACCGGGGGTACGGGCTGGCCGCTCGTGCCGAGCCCAAGACCGACGGCCCTACCCGGTTCGTGCTCCTGTCCTCCCAGCATCTGATGAACATTAATTATTATGTCAACGTCCTCCGAGGCATCGAGGAGAGCCTGGAGGGCCGGAGCATTGATCTCATACAGTTTTGCGTCACAAGTCCCGAGAGCTTTGAGCGGTTCAAAAAATACCTCTCCCAGGCCGGTATCCAGGGTATCCTCTGCATCGAGTTCTTTGAACCCGGCTACATCGCGGAGCTTCTGAAATTCGACTGCCCTGTGATCTTCCTGGATTTCCCGGTGGTGGACGCGGAGATAAAGGGCAGCTACGACATCGTCCTGCCGGAGAGCCGGGACGTGATCGCCCGCTTCTGCCTGAAGCTCATCCGGGAGCAGGGCGTCCGTACCTTCGGCTTTGTGGGGGAATACCGTCACTGCCTATCCTTTTACGAGCGGTTTGCCGGAATGCGGGAGGCGCTTTTCCTGGCCGGCCTCCCGGTGGATCTGAGCCGATCGATCCTGGACACCGACGCCATCCCCTATGACGCCACGGCCCTTGAGGGTGCCCTTGGGCATCTCCCCAGCCTGCCGGAGTGCTTTGTGGCGGCCAACGACACCATCGCCACAGCCCTGTTGGAGGCCCTCCGGCGCCGGGGCGCGGATGTGCCGGGGCAGGTGCGGGTGCTGGGCTTTGACAACGTGGCCGAGTCGAAAAAAACAGTCCCGCCCCTCAGCACCGTCAACGTCAACAAGACCGCCCTTGGCAAGCGCCTCACCGCGCTCCTTTTGGATCGCGTCGACGGACAGTCGCGGGCAAACCAGGTCATCCGCATCGCCTCCACCGTCATCACCCGGGAGACGACATAAAAAAAGGATCCGGCTCCGGGACATAGCGCCGCAGAGCGGCAAAATCGGCAGCTGTCTGTGCACATAGACAGCCGCGAATGCAGTTTATGGCTGGTTACGCCTCCATGATGTTGCCAATTTGCATGGATCTGCTCTGTTCTTTCAAAAGGAATGAAAATAATTAGACCACTGAAACGAAGTGTTTCCCAATATGAATTTAAGATTTCAGAATACCAGTGCGTGTTATTTCAATTCTTCTTCTCAATCCGGGGTAAATGATTATATCAGCCCATTTGGAAATCCTTTGAACATTTCTATCATACAGTTACTTGCTGATGCGCTCTGCTTTTTAGGAACTTTCTTTGCTATTAAGAAGCAGGATGATATATTTAAGTTTGTTACAAAATATTCTGAGGCGTGTTTTTTCTGGCATAGTATCACTTTCAATATAACCAATCACTTTTCGCTCAATTGGCTGCCTTCGGGCATTTTTGAAGTAAACGGATACCGGAAACTTCTTTCGGTTTTCCTCATGCACCTTTTAGCCGTTTGAATAAAATCACTGGACATTCTTTTTTCTCTATGATAATATACGTATAGACACATTTGAATTATCCTTTCTATGGAATTCTCTAAATTCTGCGAAGCGTTTTGCTCAGCGATGCGGGCAAAGAAAAAAGATAAAAAAGATCCTTGCAAGCCTGCGGAAATGTGCCTAGGAGCATCAGAGAAAGTATCAAAAAATTAGTTAAGTAAATCTATTGAGGGAGAGAAAAATGGAAGATTATAAAATATTTGCATGCTACGATAGCAAGGAAGCCGAAAAAATTAATCCAAATTTTATTTATAACCGTTTTGATCTGTGGGAGTTAAAGGATGCGTCAAATTATGTTAAGTTGTTTTGTTATGAAAGTCAAACTGAAAAAATTATGTTTGAAGTTTTGTGCTTTGATTCATATGCCCGATTAGGAATGTACCTTATGGTGTTATCCAATATTGCTTTGGATAGAATTAGCAAGTTTCTATTTAATAGTTTAAATATATCCAGAATTACTTTTGAGAATACTTTTGTTGCGGGGGGGGGTCAGTTAGTACAATATAACCATAAGTACCGAATAACAGAACATAACCATCTAAGAATCGAATTGCCGGAAACAATAGAAGAACTTGATTTAAGACTTTCTTCTAAAGGAAGATATAACATTAAGCGTGAAAAAAGGATGATAGAAGAAGCTTTTGGTGGTTGCAAAGTTCGCCATCTTCCTGCCTTAGATGTAGCTGCCTTGCCTATATGGGAGGATTATTTTAAATATAAATATATTACACATAAGATTCATTATGGATTAAACGCTAAAGAGTACTGTGACAAATATCATGTTACGGATGTATATTCATTGGCACTTGGCCAAGAAGAAAAAATTGCGGCTATAGTTTTATCATGTGAACAATGTCCGATTGTTTATATTGAAAATCTTACATATGATGTAGAATTAGGGCATTTCTCTCCCGGGCAAGTTTTATATGATGAATATTTAAAAAAGCTAATAGAAAAGGGGTTTCGGGAAATATATCTGTTGGGTGGCGATTATGCCTATAAAAAGAGATATGGAAGCATTGAGGAGACTGTTTATAGTGGGACAATATATAAAAATACTTGTGTAAAGTTATATTATAAAATGAACAGTATTTGGAAATTTGGAGTTCGTAAATTGCGAAACATTTTTAAGGAAAAAGTAAAATGAAAATGATGGTATGGAAGATGATAAGAAAATTCGTTGAATTGCATAGAAGAAATTACTATAAACGATAAAGAAAACGCATAACTATTTCTACCTTTCCAACGCTTATTCCCCGCGATTGTAATGGGGGCGTTTTTCGCATAACCATAACTTAGTACTGCAATTTTGCAACCCTACAATAAATCTGTATTTTTCAAAATATGATTTTATTGTCTTTCATGAAAACCTACAGACTTTTTGCGCACAGAGCTTTGCGAGATAAAGGATTCTTCTGTTTTTCCCTGTGGGCATGAGCACAGCATATTAAAGATTTCAGGTTAATACCGCCCTAAACGGCAGTTAGCTTTTTGTGATCTCCACAAGCCGGACTTCGAGCATATCCAGCATGGCATCAAGCTCCAGGGTGTGGCGGCGGCAGGTGACGCGGTATTTTGAGACGGCGGGCGTGCTGAGGGCGTTGAGAGAGGAAAGCTCCTCGCCCGTATCCGGCTCCAGCGCCCCCAGGTCGATCCAGCGGTCAAAGGCGCTGCCGGAGCGGCGGTTGATGACTGTCTCCCGGACGGTGTAATCGCCGTCCTCCATATCCGTCAGGGAGATATGCACGTCAAGGCTCTGTTCCGGGGAGAAGGGGGTGTAGCGGTCCGTGAAGGTCATGTCGAATCGCTCGCCCTGGGCGTACAGGCGGCTGAAATGGCGATAATTGTAGAGCAGGAATTGATACTTATCCCCGCGCCTCGCGGCAAACCAGCCGTCGCCCCGTCCCATGAGGGTGTCGCCCAGCTTGGATAGAAGCGTGAAGGCGTAATAGGACGCCTTGGGGATGCCGTTGGCGGTAAAAAGACCGAGACCGCCAAAGAACAGCTCCCGGGGCAAGGGGGCCTCGCCCATCCAATCGGTGAGAGACCAGTAGCCAAAGCCGTCCAGCCTGTCGTAGTTTTCCAGAACGCTCTTGACGATATAGCAGGACTTGAAGCAGGTATCATTGAGAAGATCCTGCTGACTGGGGCTGGTGTTCCATTCGCTCAGGAATATGGGAAGGCCGGGGGCGGCGGACTTTGCCTCGCCGGTCACCATATCCACAAAATTGGACATACCGTTGGGATCCTCGCCCAGCGTCATGGACATAACGAACCCGAAGGCCTCCTGCGTACTGCTTTTGTCGGAGAGGGAGGTATCGTAAAAGTTGAAGTTGAGGAAATCCGGCACACAGCCGTTTCCCCGGCACCAGGCGAGAAAGGGGAGATACCAGTTTTCATACCCCGGCCGGGCGATATAGAAGGTCGGGGGAGCGCCGAGGCGCAGGGCGGGGCAGAGCTCCTTCACCGCCCTGTACGTTTCGCGCCAGAACTCGTAAAAGGCCTGGTCGGAGGAGAACCCATACATGAATCCCGGCGTGTCCGGCTGGTGCCAGAGGGTGAAAATCCATTTTGAGACTTCATTCTCACCGTACCGGGAGAGAAGGTGGGAGAAAAAAGCGGACACAAGGCCGCTCCACTTGGCAAGACTCGACGGCTCGCTGACAAGCTCGTTAAACAGAAAGCGGTTTGGATCGCGTGCTAGAAGCCGCGGCATATAGCCCAACTCGACCATGGGACGCATAGGGACGCTTTTTAAAAAATCAAATACGCGGTCAAGATAGGTAAAGTCATACACGGGCTGTCCCTTGGCGTCTTCGGAATATACGTGCAGATCGTCGGAGAATACGCCGCCGAATTTGATAGTTTCAAACCCGATTTCCCGCGCCGCCCTGCGCACCATCTCCTGCCCGTCGGCAAAAAGAAGTCCACGGGCGTGGCTGATGCCGGTGAGCTTGCGCCAGGTATGGCGGAGGGACCGGACGGCGGCTTTCCGGCTTAGACGGACAGGGCAGGTTATTACCTGCTCCGGGCGGGGAGCTTGCGTTGGCGCGTCCAGGTATTTTTTGAGCCCCGCCATATAGTCGTGCTGTTCCACCACGGGAACAGGGGAGTCAGGCTTTCCACTTCGCTCGGCGCGGTACTGCCGGCGGTAGATGCTGGGCAGGACGCCGTATTCCTTCTTGAACGCCTGGACAAAGGCGTAGCTGTTGGGAAAGCCGCTTTGGGCGGAGACGGTTTCAATGTTGTCCTCAGTCTTCTCCAGCAGGGATACGGCCCTTCCCAGACGCAGCTCCGTACGGTAGGCAAGAAAGCTCATGCCAAAGTGGGCGTCAAAAAATTTGGACAGATACGGCGCGGACAGGTGAAGCTCGTCCGCCAGCTCCGCGAGACCGTAATTTTCCGTGAAACGCTCGTTCATGATGGCGGTGATGCGCTCCACCCGGGCGGCGTAGCGGTAGCTCCTGAGTTCGCCGTCCACCCGGAAATTATTGAACATCACATCCATCAGCTCGTAGATGAGGCTCCAGTTGCGAAGCTCAAAGCCCAGCTGACGGTCGGCGTTGTTTTTCACAAGGCGTGCGATGAGGCGGCGAATCTCCATAAAGGCCGCGCTGTCACCCTGCTGAGAGCTGTCGCAGAAAAAGTCCGGGTGCTGGGGGTTGGGAAGGGTCTGCTCAAAGATGCTCTGCTGGAACTGGACGGAGATCAGCACGCACTCCACCCCCTGAAGCTCATGGGGCGTGTGGGGGTTTACGGCGATCACGTCCTCGGCGTTCAGGGTGGAGAGCCGTCCGTCCACCCGGATCTGACAGGTGCCGGAGAGCACAAAGATGATCTCAAAGAAATCGTGGAGATGCGCGCCGATGCTGCCGATCCTCTGCATGGTGCATCGCACCGGCATCTGGGGGCCGAAGTCAACGATCTCATATCTCTGCCTCATGAAAATCACCGCCTTTTTCACCCATCTTACTACGAAGAAGGCAAAAAATCAAGGGCGGACGCAAAATCAACGGAATTTTGAGATTAAAAAATCGAGGTATTTTTATAAAAATACATATCATGAAGGATTTAAAGTTTCATGATACCCAAAAGTGTTTTTGCAAATTTGTTCGTTTCTTTCCCTTCTTGACCGTCAAATTAAACAAAAGAGAAGGACACTGATTGTAATTATTGGACAAAAAACTTGATTTTTTATTCGCTTTTCTGCCGGCGGGTCGGTTTTGACCTGCCGGTATTTTTTTAACAATTTTTTGGATAAAAAGACGGTGAAAAGCGGGTAAAGCATCGGTGGTTTGAGACGATTTGACAGATTATTATAGCGGTAAAAGGGGTGAAGCTTATGGCACAACCAATTTTGGAAATGAAGGGCATCCACAAGCGCTTCGGCAGTACCGTGGCGTTGGGGAATGTTGACCTCAACGTATATCCCGGCGAGATCCGGGGACTCATCGGTGAGAACGGCTCCGGCAAGTCCACCATTTCCTCCATCGCCGCCGGTATGCAGAAGGCAAACGAGGGTACTATGACCTTTCACGGAAAGCCCTGGGCGCCGGGGAGCATGATCGAGGCATTGTCCGGCGGCATCGGTATGATCGTTCAGGAGAGCGGCACCATCCCCGGTATCACGGTGGCGGAAAACCTGTTCCTGGGTGAGACGGCGAAATTCAAAGGGCACGCCGGTACTGTGAACAGGAGGGCCATGAACAGGGCCGCTGACGAGGCACTGGAGTCCATCGGCGTAAAAAATGTCCGGGGGGCTATGCCCATGGGAGTGCTGGACTTCCAGACCAGAAAGCTTACGGAGATCGCCAAGGTCGTTATGAAGGAGCCGGAGATCCTGGTGGTGGATGAGACCACCACGGCACTTTCGCAGGAGGGGCACGACATTCTCTATGCTCTGATGAAAAAATTCCGGGACAGCGGCAAAGCTGTGCTTTTTATCTCCCACGACCTGGACGAGATCATGGAGGTCTGCGACACCCTGACGGTGCTTAGAGACGGCGCTATCATCCGGCACTTCACCAAGAGCGAGTTTGACGCAGACGCCATCCGCACCAGCATGATAGGCCGCGAGCTGAAGGGCGATTACTACAGAAGCGACTTCACGCCCTCACGTCTTGACGAGGTGGCACTTCGAGCGGAGGACATTCATCTGGGGGAGGCGTTGAGAGGCGTTTCCCTGGAGCTGCATAAGGGGGAGATCGTGGGCATCGGCGGGCTTTCGCCTTGCGGGATGCACGAGCTGGGGAAGGTGCTTTTCGGAGCCGTGAAGCCCGACTCCGGTACGGTCACCACCGGCGACGGCCAGCGCGTGACCAGCGAGGCCGGGGCCATGAAGAAAAACATCGGCTACGTGTCCAAGGATCGGGATAGTGAGTCCCTGAATCTCCCCGCCAGCATCCGGGACAATATCGCCATCGCCGGGATGGAGAGGTACGCCGTCAACGGTTTTTTGATCCTGAGCTCCAGGGAAAAGGCCTATGTGGATAAGGAGATCGAGGAGCTGTCCATCAAGTGCTCGGATCGGGACCAGCAAGTAAGTCAGCTTTCCGGCGGGAACAAGCAGAAGGTCGTATTCGGCAAATGGATCGGACGCGGGAGCGAGATACTGATCCTTGACTGCCCCACCCGCGGCGTGGACATCGGTGTCAAGCGGGCCATGTACCGGCTGATGATCGAGCTCAAAAAAGCCGGCAAGTCTATCTTGATGATCTCCGAGGAGATGCCGGAGCTCATGGGGATGTCCGACAGGCTCCTCATCATGAAGGACGGCGTCATCACGAAGGAATTTCCAAGAAGCGCGACCCTTTCCGACGCCGAGATTATCAAATACATGATTTAAGTCTAATGGTGTGAAGTCAAGAATGCAATAAGAGAAAATTTGCGAAAGAAGTACCCCACAAGAGTAGTAACCAGG
>CANQBA010000013.1 GCA_947589545.1 uncultured Oscillospiraceae bacterium
TATAGCTCTGTTCGGCGGCCCAGGCTACCGCGTCGGCGGCCCAGTCGTGGACATCCTTCGCGTCGGGGAAGGCGACCTCTCCGGCGGCCTTACCGGCCTTCCAGCGCTGGATCATCAGGGCCATTTCCTCACGGGTGATGTTGTCGTTGGGGGCGCAAAGGTTCTCACCCTTGCCCAGCATGATGCCCTGGGCGTTGGCCCAGATCACCGCGTCGTAGAACCAGTCGCCGGACTTCACGTCGGTGAAGGGGTTCTCTGCGGTGGTGGGTTTGCTCCCCTCGATAGCCCAGAGGATCTTGGCGAACGCGGCCCTGGTCAGCTTCTCGTTGGGGGAGAAATGCGTCGCGTCGGTGCCGTTGATAACGCCGGTGGTGTTCTCGAGCACGTAGTTGAGCGCGTCGCGGTACCAGGCTTCGGCGGGCACGTCCACGAACGCGTCGACCGGATCGGTGTCGGGCTCGTCGGGCTCGTCAGGCTTGGACGGGGTCGGGGTGGTGGGCACGGGAGGCGCAACGTAGGTCACGGTGTATTTGCCATCAGCGCCCTTGGAGACGTGGTAATTGCCGTTATCCCGGATGGTGACATCGGGTTCAATACCAGAGGCTCCCTTCACCGTGAAGGTGACGTTCTTCGCGGGGGCTGTGGCCGTCAGGGGATCGTCAACCAAAACTTCGATAACATCGCCGTCCTTCACGGCGTCCATGGCGTCCTGGAGCTTTTCGTAGCGGGTGCCATCGATTTCCGCGACCGCGGGGGGCTCCTTGGTCGTGAGCATGAAGGTCGAGAAGCCGTGGGGATTCGTGAAGCTCACCGCGCCGTCCTTCACTTTGGCGGAGTACCAGTAGACCTTACCGTCAACCTTGGTCTTGGTGTGCTTGATGTAGACCGTGACACCCTCATTGGCAAACGCGGCGGGGACGGGCAGAACCATTTTCACCGGCCTGGAGGCGGTGAGGTCATGCGTGGCAAGAGTAACGGAGTTGGTATTATCTACCTCTTGAATATTCGCCTCTGTGGAGGCCACCACCTTGACGACCGGGGAGACGTCGAGGGTGAAGACGTGATTCTCAGGGTCGCTGACATCGTACTTCTCCACTTCGATCGTGACCGTGGTCAGGACGTGGAAGTATATGTCGTCCTCTTCGTTTACTGTGATATGCTGCCCATTCAGCTTCTCCTTGGCGTTGTCCGTTGTGCAGACGGTGTCGTCCTCGGTAACGGCCGTGCCCACGTCCTTCAGGCTGTCCGGGTCAAAGATCACATTGGTATTCTGAAGGTCCTCATCGGGTATTCCGTGTGTGTCACCCTGGAATTCAAGGGTGGGCTCCTCCACGATGGTGATGCCGTCGCCCGACGCAGTGTCCGCCGCGAAGCTGACGTTGACGGTGACATCGGCGGCGGGCATGGTGAAGGTGTACCTGGAATCCAAATCGGTCACTTTTTCGTTATTTTCGCCGATTTCGTATTTCCAGCTGGCGCTGACGACCTTATAGCCCTCGTCGGGGGTGACGGTGACGGTGATCTGCTCGCCGTGGATGGCCGTTGCCGTGTTGACTGTGGCCGTGTTGACTGTGGCCGTGCCGCCGGCGCCGACGGTCACGGTAACGGTGTGGATCTTATAGACGGTATTATCCTTAAGCTGATACCCCTCGGCGGCGGTGACGTTTTCTCCTTCGATGACAAGCTCCACACCAGCTTCATCGGCGGTGTACTTGGTGTTGCCGACAGTGAGGGTGCTGTCCGCCTCGGGCAGCTTGGCGGTGACCTTGCCCTCCACAGTGTAGGATCCAGTCTCGCTCATGGTGAGGGTGGTATCCTCTTCCGCTTTGAAGACGTTCCCGTTCGGATCAATCCAAGACTCCCCAGCTTTGATAGTGATGGAATCGAGCTTCACAGGGGCCTTGCCGTAGGCTGTGATGTTGTCGCCACCATCGGTGACATTTTCATTCACCTTGAGCGTAAGCTCCTGATCAGAGCTGGTACCGTATTCGGTCGCTGTGGCAGTATTGGTATCCTTGCAGTACAGTTTTCCGATGCCGATGCCATCAAACGTTACAACGCCCAGTACAATTCTGGCACCGGAAACTTTCTGTCCACTTGCAGGGGTAAAGGTGTAAGTGCTGCCCTCATTGGTCATGCTGATGTTGGAAGCTGCTTCAATACCCTTAATCTTCAGGTAATGTGTACCCTCGATATCAAGGTTCAGGACAGCCTTCTTGAACTGATAAATGGCCTTATCCTTTTCGGTGGACTCCAGAATGATCTGGTAGGTATTCTCGCCGTCCGTATGAACATCTGAAATAAAGACGATCCGAGTCTGATCCGTAAACAGAGTCTCCTGGTTGTCCGGAGTGATCTCCACAACCACACAGTTATCGCCTTCATCGGAGTTTTTCTTTGCTACGTGGGTTTCTGGCACGAACCGGGATACGTTGGAGTTGTATCTGCCACCAGTGATGGTGATGTAAGAATCATCAACGGAGTCCACAGCTTCTACATGGCGTCCGGTCGGGGTAGGCGTCAGCATGCTGTTGCCGGCCCACTCAATGACGGTCTGGTCACCCGTGATTTCTACTTTTCCGCCGGAGGCGTAGACGCCGTTGTATCCAGCGTAGATATAGCAGTTATTGATAGAAGCGTGTCCGTCAGTAACAAGTACACCGAGGCCACCGTCATACTCACCGCTCACGGTACTTCCGTTCTGGTCAACACCGTACGGAGAAGGAGCGAGCATTAGGGCGTTGCTGATGTGTCCACCTTCGATAACCAGGTTGTTGTCACTGCGGATCAGAGCGTTTCGGGAGATCATGCTGGCCTTGTCGCCTGCCACTCCGCCTTTGTAAGTAACGCCCTGGATATCCACATTGTTCAACGTCAGGTTGCCGTGGTTGTCCGCCACGTATTCTTCAGCCTGGAAATAGCCTGGGCCTGAAATAATGGTTCCGCCGTTGACTGTCAGTGTAGCGCCCTTTGCGATATTGAGAACAGCAAGAGGCCCATTGACGGGACCCTTGAGAGTGTGCTCTCCCAACTCGATGGTAAGCTGCTGACCAGCCTCCAGATATACATTCTCGGAATGGTCCGCATCCAGCCAGATCTTGGTTGCGCCTTTCTCGATTGCCTGAGCAATAGAGGAATACTTTGTTCCCGCTTCATCACGGATATAGGCTTTTACAAGTTTCCACACCTGCTGGTCATTGAACTCCGCAGGTTCCAGTGAATACTCATTGGGAAGTTTGTCGCGGATATCCTTGGAGAAGAATCCGTACTCATATCCTTTATGAAGTTCAATCGCGCCATTGTCACCAAAAGTGATATCTCCAACGATTCCGCTCCCAAGTTGCGAGGAACCTCCAAATTCCAAGGTTCCATTAACCTGAATATCTCCATAATAGACAATATTGCCATCATCGGAGTCTGTACCGTTTAGGTTGAAAGAAATATAGATTTTCCTGTCTTCAGGGATTGTTGCCTTTTCAGCGACAGGTTTCTCAAGGCTTCCAATGTTATTAAGAAGGATAATGGTATCTTCGCCGGCATCAATCGCTTGCTGCAGGGTCTGATAGAACTTTTTCCTTCCATCACTTGCAATCCAGGGAATATCACCTTCCACAACAGTCAGGACTGTATTTCCATCATCATCCTGAGTAACCTCACCATAGTATCCTTCCGGAAAATCGGCGCAGGACTCATATCCACAGTTTTGGGTTGGAGACATACCACTTATTTTGGAGATAATCTTAACTCCAACGTCAAAGAAGGTTTTATTGGCTCCCTGAACTGGGTACTGAGCAGTACCTTTGTATGTACCGGATTTAATGTTTAGATTATCCCGGAAATAAGCTTTGACAGCACACATATTGGACTTGGTGGCCTCTACATTCAGCCCCTCCAAGTTAAGGGTTGTAGCCTTGCTACCGGAACCGTAAATGCAGTTGGCTCCTTCACTCGTAATAGTACCGTTCTTGATGGTTATCTCGGAAGCGGCACTTACCGTGATCGTGATAAGTCCCTTGTTGGAACCGCCCTTGGTCAACGTACCGGAAATGGTGTGAGAGTCAAGATCCAGAGTCAGAGACTTGTCGATCGTAATAGTCTCCTCAACATCTGTAATATCATCCGTCAGCTTGATCGTGTCACCAGGTGAGGCTGTACTGATGGCATTTTTAAGCGCGTCGAGATCTCCCACGCTATGGACAGTTCCCTCCTCCGCCAACGCCATTCCCGGCGCCAGGGCGGCGAGCATCACTACCGCCAGTACGGCGGCCAGGAGCTTATAATATTTTCCCCTCATATGATAACCTCCAGTTTGAAAAAGTATACATTTTCAAAGTCAACTACTGAATTCGAAAACAACTTCATTATATACTGCCTCCGCCGCTTTTGCAAGCGAAAAATACACTTTTTTCCGCAGAATTTTTTGTTTGAAAACCTATACATTTCCAAACAACGTCCCTTCAATTCCCATCTAGCGGAAAAACGCGCCTCCGAAACGCCGGGGGCGCGTTATTTTTGCGTCATTCCTTCGGGACGCGGGCATAGTGGAGATATGTCCCGCCCTTGAGCAGGACGGCGGCGGCGAGGAGGGCCAAGGCGGTGTAGAAGGCGGGCATATTATAGAGGGACGCGGTCAGCGTGGTAAACAGCAGCGCCAGGAGCATCACGTCCATCACCGCGCCGCCGGACTTGTCGTGCAGATACCGGTTCCGCTCGTCCAGCTCCCGCAGCTGGCTCTCCCGCAGGGCGGCGCGGCTTTTCAGGAGCCGCTTTGTCCGGACGATAGCGACGGCGACCCAGGCCAAGCCCCCGAAGAAGATAACGCGGCTCACGATCTGGGCGAGCCGGGACATGACCCGGCTGTCGCCGCCCGTCTCCCCCACTACGACCATGTAAACCAGCATCAGCGCCGCCACGCACCAGAGGATCCGCACCCGCCGGCGAAGCCTGCCGGCGTAGGTCAAATCAGATGAGCTTTTCATGCTCCGTTTCCTCCCTCCGATAGTTTTCCTCGAGACAGCAAAGCGCCTCCACGCTGACGCCAAACACCCTGGCCAGCCGGTAGGCCAGCATCAGCGACGGGCTGTACTGCTCCTTTTCGATGGAGATGATCGTCCTGCAGGACACCCGCGTAAGCTCCGCCAGCCGCTGCTGGGTCATCCCCGCCGCGCTTCTGAGCTCCCGCACACGGGTCTTCATGGGCACCCCTCCAGTAAGGATGTGAAGGTAACTTCATGTGAAGTCAGCTTCATGATACCACGTTGAGAGAAAGTTGTCAAGAAGGATTTGTGTTTTTTTGTAAGAAATCCTGACAGGTTTGCGTGCTGGTCATAAAACAGTACGTTGTTTGAGCTTGTCTTTAAGGCGAGCCGGGACAGCGGACAGGAACGCTCTGGACGAGAAGCGTTTTCTATTTGATGTGGATAGAAACATCGGGAAAACTTCGATTAACTGTCTTAACGGGCAGTAGATTTCTTCACATTTGGACGGTATAATGTAAATGTTGAGTGGGCGACTGTTTGGCAAACCGGTAATTGGGAGGTATAATTTTCTGTGTTAAAACTTCTTAAACGCTGTCCAGAATATGTTTGCGGATATAGGCAGTACTGTCAGGAAGCATTTGACAATAACATTATATATTTCCGTCCAACCGATCCGAAACTAATTGATGGTGAATGGTTTAGCCGGACGAAAAATCTGTATGACAAAAAAGAAACAGGTCAGATCAAACCCATAAGCTTTCACTTTTGGGCCGTCGATGGGAAAAAATTTATAGGTGAATTCCAACTTAGAACCGAATTGACGCAGGAAGTAATGACCGGTATAGGCAGTATAGGATATGCAGTACGAGTGTCCGAACAAGGTAAAGGTTATGGAACGGAGATACTAAAGCAGGGATTTCAAATAGCGAAAGAACACGGCATGGATAAAGTGCTTATAAATATCAACGACGAAAACCTTGTTTCAGCACATATATGCGAAAAACTTGGAGGGGAGCTGATGGATAAAATACGGTCATATACCGATGCCGAAGGTCAATACATTATGCGAAGATATTGGATCTACCTATAAAAATTCCCCTTTATTGGTCTGATAAATTGAATACCGAAAAAGACCGTTGACCCACCGGCTTCCCGGTAAAAAGTCAACGGCATTTTTGATACTGTTTTATGAGCGACGGCATTTCCCCTGTCAGGGTATATTTTAATATGGGCACCGCAGCGTGACCTTGACGCAGTTCTCCGCGTCCTCCCGGATATACTCGCACCCGGCGGGCAGCGCCGTCTCCACGGCCATCAGGAAGCCGCTGAGGTTCGCCGGCACGTTGGGGTGCAGGACGGCGGTGACGTAGGCGTCCGCCGCCGAGGGCGTCACGCCCCGATAGGCCATCTCCACCGCCGCGGCCTGGCGCAGAGCCGGGTCGCCGATGCGCTCCAGCGCCCGCCGGTGCGCCTCGCCCAGCGGCGGGGCGGCGCGTTTTTCGTCTGACATGCTCATCCCCCCTTTGCGCTCCACTATAGCACACAGGGGGGAAGAAAAAATCAAAAAACCGTCGAAGGGAAATTATTTTCGTATTAATCTGTTTCCCGCACCACCGCCGCCGTCCAGGGCCCCAGGATCCCGGGGAAGGGCGCGGCGGAGATCAGCTCCTCCCGGCCCGTGTACGCCGGGAAGGACGCCTGGCCGTCGCCGCAATGGAGGAGCAGCGTCAGCGTCTCGCCGTCCAGACGCCGCGTCAGGGCGGCGGCGCCGGAGGCGTCGTCCGCGGAGAAGGCCGTCACCTGGCCCCGTGTAAGGCAGGGGTGGGCGTGCCGGAGGGCGGCGAGGCGCTTGACCCAGGCGAACGTCTCCCGATCCTGGCGGGCCTCGTCCCAGACCATGCCGCGCCGGCAGTCGCCGTCGTCCCCGCCGTCCATGGCGAATTCATCCCCATAGTAGAGCATGGGCATCCCCGGCAGCAGGAGCTGGAGCGCCGCCGCCAATCTCAGCTTCGCCCGGTCGCCGCCGGCCTCCCGCAGGAAGCGCGCCGTGTCGTGGGAGCCGATCAGATTCCACAGCAGATGATACGCGGCGGGGTGCAGATTGCCCCGCAGGAACCCCAGATCCTCAAAAAACGCCGTCACCGTGGCGGTCCCCCGGGCCACAAGATCTAGGACGCTGTTTCGGAAGGGGTAATTCATGACGCTGTCCCACTGGTCGCCCTCCAGGAAGTCGCCGCCGTAATGCCACTCCTCCCCCACGATCAGGGCGTCGGGGCTCTCCGCCTTGACGGCCTCCCGGAAGCGCCGCCAGAACCGGTGGCCCACCTCGTCGGCCACGTCCAGCCGCCAGCCGTCGATGCGGCACTCCCGGATCCAGTAGAGGCCCACGTTGATGAAATATGCCTCCACCGCCGGGTTGCGCAGATTAAGCTTGGGCATACCGCCATAATAGCTGAAGGTCTTGAAATTGGGCTTCTCGCCCCGGGCCATCCGCAGAGGAAAGCCCTCGATGAAGTACCAGTCCAGATACTCCGACCGCTCTTGCTTTTCCAAAATATCCGCGAAGGCGAAAAACCGCTGGGACGTGTGGTTAAAAACGCCGTCCAGCAGGACGCGCAGGCCCAGGGCGTGGGCCCGGTCCACCAGCTCCCGCAGCTCCTCCCGGGTACCCAGGGAGGGATCCACGGTGAAATAGTCCTCGGTGTCGTACCGGTGGGGCGTATGGGCCTTAAAAATCGGCGTCATATACAGCACGTCAGCTCCCAGATCGCGGATGTGCTCCAGTCGGCTGATGATCCCCCGGAGCGTCCCGCCGGGATCCACCCGGTGATCCAGCGGCCCGTACCAGCGCTTTGCGTCCACCGGCCCCGTGGGGGCGAAGCTGGCCGGAAAGATCTGATACACCACCTTGTCGGCGGCCCAGGCGGGGGCGATCAGCCGCTCCTCCTCCCGGAGATTCTGGGGGCAGTCGAACATGCGCTCGATATCCGCAGGCGGCTCCTGAGTAAATTGGTAATTCCCGTAGTACGCCCGGGATCCGTCCGCGCCCTCCAGCTCGAACCAGTAGCGCAGGCAGACCATGCGGATGGTGATCGCCGCCTCGTAGTAGTCGCTGACCCGGTCCCGGGCCGCCAGGGCCATAGGGACGGCGGCGCGGGTATCCAGGCGCTCCAGCGGCAGATATTTATCCTGGGTGTGGAGGATCACCCGCCGCATGTCCCCCTTTTTCACCCGGATACGGATGAGGAAGCGGCCCGGCTCCAGGGCGAAGCAGTATCTGTTGTCGGCAAAATGGACGATAGCGGCGTATTCCATGTTTCGGCCTCCGTTCAGGGATTTTTTACGACGCACATGCCGCCGGAAAAAAATTAATGAGGGTTTGTCTACACTCTGAGGAGCGCCTGACGGCGCTCCTCAGAGTGTTTCGGATCGTCTCCGCGTTTATTGGATGCTCTCCACCTTGGAAAGCTTCCCGCCGCAGGCGTCCAGGACAGGCTGCGCGCCCACGACGCAGACGGAGGCGGCGTCGGACAGCCGGTCCAGGGTGTCGGCAAAGGCCAGCAGCTCCGCCGGCGCGGCATGGAGCACCTGGGAGCGGAGCCGGCTCAGATCCGCCTGACCGCGCCCGGTGAAGTGGAGGTGGGCGTTGAGGCCCAGCTCCTGGCGCGGGGTCATGATGGGCTCCAGACTGCCGATGGTGGAGATGATGAATCTGTCCAGCTTCTCCCCGGAGGCGACGAAGTCCCGCAGGGCCTTCCCGCACCCGGCGAAGGCGTCCAGACTCCCGGCGCAGTGGGGATCGCGGAAGCTGGAGAAGCCCACCGTGCCCGCAAAGCTCACGTTCATGTTGACGCCGTAAGCGCCGCCCTTGACGCGGACGTTGTTCCACAGGTGATCCAGCGTCAGGATGTTGGCGGCCACCTGCATCGCGCCGGAATAGGCCGCCCCGGCGTCGGAAAGCCGCAGGGCCCGGCCGGCAAAGCCGATAGCGGCGGGGATGGCAAAGCCCTCCGCCCCGTGGCTGTCGGCGGTGTAGACGGCGGGGGCGCCCTTCTCCCCGTAGGGGAACATGCCGGTCACGTCCCGGAGCCACTTCTCCTCCGGCTCTCCGCTGACGGACAGGGTCAGCCGCGACCGGACAAGGAGCTTTTTGCGCAGGGCGTCAAAGCCCGCCAACAGCGCCTCCCCTCGCTCCTCAAACTCCCGCTCCGTCCTCTGCAAAAACCGCAGCTGTCCGATACCGCTCATGGCGTCGTCCAACGCGGCGGAGGGGAAGAGCGCGGAGGCGGCCCTGGTGAGGGCCACGGCGTTGCCCGCGTTCATAGCCCTCTGCTCCAGGGCGATGCGCCCCTGGCGCAGGATGTTGTAAACGGCGGCGGGATCGTTGAAATTCGTGGTGAACAGGATTTCCCGCGCCAGCTGCAGGGCCTCCTCCTTCCGCTCGGGGAGCACGGCCAGGGACACGGTGAATACCGGCGTCACCTTGCCCTCCCGGCTGGGATAGACGGCGCAGGTGACGGAAAAGCGCCCGATCTTCTCCCGGATCAGGGTGGCCGTCTCCAGGGCGGAGTGCTTCTCCGTGGCAAGACTGCCAAAGAGCTCGCAGAGCATCGGGAGCCTTGTCAGCTCCGCCGGCGTCAGGTCGTCGGCGGTGAAATGCATGTCCAGATACACGATGCCGCCTGTCTCCACATCGGCGCGCAGAAGGGGCACGCCCTTGTACTCCCCCTTGGAATAGGGCTTGTCCGGCGTCTCCTCCGGGATATCGGAGAGGGCCAGCACGGGCAGGCTCTCCAGAGCCTCCGGGCTGTCGCTCTGGGACTGGTGGCGGCGAAGCTCGCCAAACTCCCGGATGACGCTCTCCGTCTGCTCCGCCGTCCAGCTCTTTTTCACGGCCTCCAGCCGGGCCTTGTTCCGGGCCTCCCGCTCCTGGCCCACCGTGTTGGAGGGCAGCAGCACCACCCTGGCGGTGTGGGGATTGGTGAGGAACACCTCCTCCAGCAGCTTCTCGAACCAGCCCTCGTCGATCTTGCGCCGCAGGGCGGCATAGACCGCGTCGGAGCTCAGGTTCTGGGCCGGGTCGCCGCCGTAGAGCCAGGACTCCAGGCTCACCATGGCGAACACCAATCCCCTGGGCATCCGCCCGAAGTCCTTCTCCCGGTTGGCAAACTCCACCTGGTTCAGGATGGCGTTCAGCTCCTTGTGGTCAAGGCCCCCGGCCTGCTGCCGGAGCACGTCGTAGACCGTCTTTACAAGCTCGTCCTTTTTGGCAAGACTGGTGTTCCTGGCCTCCAGGAACAGGAAATTCTGCTGGATGCCGTCGTAGGCGTGGATATCCACGTCCTGGGCCAGCCCCTTCTCCAGCAGGGCCTTTTTCAGGGGCGACTCGTTGGTGCCGCACAGCACGCGGGCCAGCACCGAGCAGGCGGCGGCCCGCTCCGGCTCGTCGAACCGGCCGGTGACCCAGCCTTCGCCCACCAGCACCTTGTCCGTGCCGTCCTCGTCGGGGCCGATTTCGTAGGAGGCGGTGATCTCGCCGGGGTGTACGGGCTTCTGCAGGGGGATATCCGCGTCTACCCGGATGCGGTCGTAGGCGCTCAGATAGGAGTCGAGCTTTGCCAGCACCGCGTCGATATCCATCTCGCCGTCCAGGAAGATATATGCGTTGGAGGGGCTGTAGTAGCGGTGGTGGTTCTCCAGATATTTTTCATAGGTCAGCTCCGGGATGTGCTCCGGGTGGCCGCCGGACTCATAGCCGTAGCAGTTGTCCGGGAACAGGGCGCGGCACAGCTCATAAGACAGCGCCTGGCTGGGGTCGCCGAAGGCGCCCTTCATCTCGTTGTAAACGACGCCGTTGCGGACAAGCTCCCCCTCCGGGGCGTCCAGCTCATAGTGCCAGCCCTCCTGCAAAAAGGCCATGGGGCTCTCCACGGACAGGGGATGGAGCACCGCGTCCATATACACGTCGATAAGGTTCAAAAAGTCCTGATCGTTCCGGCTGGACAGGGGGTAGATGGTCTTGTCCGGGAAGGTCATGGCGTTGAGGAAGGTCTGCAGGGAGCTCTTGATCAGCTCCACAAAGGGCTCCCGCACCGGGTATTTATGACTGCCGCACAGCACCGAGTGCTCCAGGATATGGAACACGCCCGTGTCGTCGGAGGGGATGGTCTTGAAGCCGATGGAGAAGGTCTTGTTGTCGTCGGGCCGCTCCAGCCACACCAGATCCGCCCCGTTTTTCACGTACTCCATCCGGTGGAGCGTCGCCTTCAGCTCGGGGAGCTCCTGGGAATAGCGGGCCTCAAAGCCGTGCAGGGTCATGCCTTTTTCAAGATTCATGGTTCTCGTCCTTTCCTGATATTTCCTTCCCCGTCCCGGCGCCGTCCGCCGGGATACCGGGGATGATCTCAAATTCCGTAAAGTCCGCCAGGGCGGAGTAGAGCTGTTCCCGTGGATCGGCCCGGGGCGGCTGGGGGATCTCCTCCGCCAAGATCCCGGAAGCGGGCTCCTCCGGCAGAATCTCCTTCTCCCCGCCGCCGGCTCCGCCGTCCGTATCCTCCGCCGGATCGCCGTCTGGGGGGACGGGCGCGTCCGCCGGGGCCTGCTCCGCTGTGCCGTCGCCCTCCAGGAGCTTGCGCAGCTCCTCGTTGGCCCGGCCGGCCAGCGTCCTGACCCGCTCCACGTTGTCCCGCAGGCTGTCCACCATCTCCTCCCGGTGGGTGACCATCACATCCACGGCCTGGAGCACCTTCTCCACATCCATCTCCGCGATGGAGTCCACCAGCGGCATCCTCAGCATCTGCGCGCAGCTCTTCACCTTGGGATCGTAGCCGAAGCTCAGGGTGGGCGTGCAGGCGCGGGCGGCGAAGATCAGTGCGTGCAGGCGCATGGCCAGGGCCAGGCGGCCCTCCCCGATGATGCCCATCACGTCCAGGGGCGTATAGCTGCCGGAGAGGACGGTGGCGGGAGAGCGCATCGTCTCCTTCACGTCCCAGCACACCGGCTCGTCCAGCTTGGGCTGCATGGGGATCAGGATGATCTTGAAGCCGTAGCGCTCATAGATCCCGTCGCACAGGGCGGCAAACCGGTCGATATAGTCCGGCGCGCCGCTGATGGGCCGCACCGCCACGGTGACGAAGGGCCCCTCCACGCCGATGATGGAAAGCTCCTTCTGGGCCGCCGTGTGGCTGGGCTCCGGCAGGGTGTACACCGGGTCGGCGCTCTCGATGAGATCCGGCCTTGTAACGCCCATGTCCCTGAGCTCTGTCACGGAGTCCGGATCCCGGAGCACCACGCTGTCCGCCAGCTCCACGATCCTCCGCACCCGCCGCCGGTTGGCCGCCTTCCCCAGCGGCCCCACGCCATTGGCGTACAGCATGGTCTTCTTCCCCATCCTGTGGGCCAGCCAGATGACGGACAGGTAGTAAAGGAGCGAGCGGGTGGAGGTGTTGTCCTGAAAAAGGCTCCCGCCGCCGGAGATAAGAAGCTCGCTCCGGCGCAGTGTCCGCCACACGGCCAGGGGCGAAAACCGCTGTACCGCCTTGCAGTCGTGCTTCTCCTGGGTGAAAGCGGGATCCTTGGAGAAGACCACCACCTCGATCTTGGGGTCGATGCCGTGGATGGCCCGGCACAGGGCCTCCAAAATCGCCTCGTCCCCGAAGTTGTTGAAGCCGTAATAGCCGCTCAGCGCCACCCGCCGGGGCAGGCAGGCTTTGGCGTAGACCTCCAGAGCGTCGGCGGCCATCCGGCTGACGCTGTAATATTGGCACACCACCCGCCGCCCGTAGGCGGCCAGCCTCTCGTAGTCGGCCCTGTCCAGCGTCAGCGCCGTGGTCACGTCATCCAGAAGGGCCTGACGGGTGACGGGGGGCAGGCCCCGGCAGCAGAAGTTGGTGTCCACCCCCTCCTGAAGCTTTTCCTCGTCAAAGAGGCCCATATAGCCCTCGTTGCCGGCCGCCACTACGGGCCGGCCGGCGGCCATCGCCTCCAGAGCCGCCCGGGAGACGCCCACAAACACGTCCCCGGCGGCGCAGATCTCATTGATATCCGTCCGCGGCCCGGTGAAGATCAGGCACCTGTACCCGATCTTCAGGTTGATCTCGTCCGCCCGGCGGGACATCTCCTGATACCGCCCGCCGCCCCCGGCGATGAGGACGCGTACTCCCGGCACACGCTGAGCCAGGGTGGGGGCGATCTCCAAAAGCGTCTCCGCCGCCAGCGCCCTGTCCTCGTCCAGGCGGCTCACATGGACGGCCACCGGCGCGTCCGGGGGGATGTTGAGCTCCCCGCGCACCCGCTCCCCCGACACCTCCGGGGAAAATTTATCCGTGTCTATGCCGTTGATGGTGACGGTGATCCTCTCCCTGTCGATGGGGTAGTTGTCCGTCAGGTACTTCACGATGTCGTCGGAGACGGCGATAGTCCTGTCCCCCCAGTTGGTGATATGCCGCAGCACAAGGCCGGGATCGAACACCCAGTGGGCGGTGGTGACCAGGGGGAAGCCCATGAATTTTTGCAGGATGCCGCACACAAAGGCGGGGATACGGGCGTGGGCGTGGACGATGTCCGGCCTCTCCCGCTTGATCTCCCGGCGCACGATCCAGAGGGCCCGCGCCATGGCGAAGGGGTTGCGGGTGTGGAGGGGCGCCCTGACGTGGCGGATCCCGCTCTTTTCCAGCTCCCGCTCATAGACGCCGCCGTTGGACAACACCAGGATCTGGTGCCCCTGCCGCGCCAGCTCCCTGGAGAGCTCCACGATGTGCGTCTCCGCGCCGCCGATATCCAGGCCCATGGAGGCCATCAGAATTTTCATGAATTACTCCTCTCGTCCACGTCCCATATGACCCCCGAGGTGGAGACATATTTTGTAGTAAAGGCCACCTGTCCGTTGACGCCCAGCTCAAAGGTCCTGCCGGCGTAATATCGATCGCCGTTGACGGAGCCGTCGGCGGTGACGGTGAGGATGACCTCAACGTACATCTCCGACGTCATTTTCCGGATCTGTCCGTCCGTGGTGACCACGGCCTGTACGGCGGGGCTGACCTGGATGTCCCGGATAACGCCCATATCCTCGCCGCTGTCCGACAGGAGGCGGTCCCCCTCCCGAAAGGCCCGGGCGGTAAACTCCCGCACCCTTTCCAGCCGGATCTGATACGTCACCGGCACAAAATGGTCGTCGGATACGTTGGCCTCGCCGCCGGAGAAAAACCGCATATACGCCATCACCAGCAGCGCCGCCGCCAGCAGCACCGCAAGGATATCCACGGCGCTTATGACGCCGAAGATCCTGCCGCACTCGTCCAGGAGCTTTCTCTTTTTCATTGGGCATCACCCCTCTCTATCTCCACGATATACCCCTGGGCGTTCAGGCCGGGGATCCGCACGTTCACCGGGAGCCCCACCTTGATGGTATAGCCGCCGTCCACGATGATGTCCGTATCCGTCTCGGCGGCCTGGGCCGTGATGACCACCGTGGCCGTCTCCTGGCCGGGTACCTCCACGGCGGTGAGCACATCCCTTGTCTCGTCGCTGACCTCCCTGACCGTGGGGGAGACGGTGACGGATTCCACCGTCCCCATGCTGTACTTCTTGATCTTGTCCACCACCGGCGCGCCGGGCTTGATGCGGGAGGCGGCGCCGTTCTGGATCCCCGTCAGCTCAACGGTATAGCGCACCTGGATCCTGGTCTGGTTCTCCCCGGTCAGGGCGCCGGAGGTGTTCTTGTCCCGGCTCAGAAAGAGCGCCGCTCCCACGAGGAGCGCCAGGATGATGAGCGCCAGATCAAAGAGGTTGAATATCCCGGGCAGTCCCTTTTTCTTCTTATTTTCTTCCATGCCGCGCCTCCAAAGTCTTTCGGTAGATCTCCTCGATCCGCCCGGCGAAGATCTCGCCGGTGAACCGGGCCTCATATTCCCTCCTGGCCCCCACGCCCAGCCGCTCCCGCAGGGCCGGGTCGTCCGCCAGGGTCTTTATCCTTTCCGCCAGGGCGTCCACGTCCCGTGTCCTGTAGAGAAGGCCGCTGACGCCGTCCTTGACCATATAGGGGTTGCCGCCGTAGTCGCTGACCACCGCCGGCAGTCCCATGCTGAACCCCTCCAGCACGGAGAGGCTGGAGGTCTCCGTCCCCCAGGAGGCGTTCAGCTGTACGTCCAATACGCTGAGCACCGGGGCCACGTCTGTCTGAAAACCCAGGAAGGCCACCCGGCCTTCAAGGCCCAGCTCCACCGCCCGCCGTTTGACCGTCTTCTCATAGGAGCCCGTCCCGGCCACCAGGAGCTTCAGCGTCGGCTTTTCCGGCAGGAGCTTCGCCATAGCCTCCAGAATATCCGTGTGGCCCTTGTAATCCTCGATCCTGGCCACGATGCCCATGACGAAGTCCCCGGGCACGATGCCGTGCCCGGCCCGGAACGCCGCGCAGGCCTCCGGGGAGAGCCGCTTCACCGGCTCCACGCCGTTCATCATGATCTGGATCCTCCGCGGGGAGACGCCCGCGTCGGTGAGGTTCTCCGCCGCCGCCGGGGAGACGGCGATGATGGCGTCGGCGTAATGCTCGTTCAAAAGCTTGTTGGCCCACCTCCCGGGGCCTTTTTTCAGATAGGGCTTCACCGGGAAGGCCGAATGGCGGGTGAAGATCACCGTCTTTTTGCACTGCCTCCCGGCGATACGCCCGGTAAAGGAGCCGTGGGTGTGGACGATGTCCGGATCCACCTCCCGGACGAGCCTTTTCAGGATCCCCAAAGACGGCAGATCCAGGGATCTGTCGGCGATGCCGTCCACCTCATGGACGGCGGCCCCCGCCGCCGTCAGGGGCTGTGTCAAAAGACTGCCCCGCGGGACGGCCACGTGGATCTCAAAGCTTGTCCTGTCGGCGTATTTCAGATAGTTGAGGAGCACCCGCCCCGCGCCGCCGATGTTGGTGTCGGAGATGATGTTCAGTACCCGGATCATTCTCTGGCCTCCTTTGTCACAAGGGCGTAGAGCGCCGCCGCCGCGCCCACCACCGTCCAGAACATCAGCACCACCCGGAAGTTATAAAACGAGTGATCCGTCATGCTCTGGGCGGCGAAGCCGGCGACAGACGCCATCAGCGCCGCGGCCTGCACCTTTGTCCGTTTGTCTTTGGCCGCCGTCACAGTCCTGCCCAGGCAGAGCGCCGCCGAGCAGAAGCACCCCAGCAGGGCGAGGATGCCCAGGATCCCGTTTTCACAGAAGACCTGCAAAAAGAGATTGTGGGAGTGGGGGGCGAAGACGGCGTTGAAGCTGTAATGGGGATAGATGGCCTGGAAGGCCGCGACCCCCGTTCCGAACCCGCTGAGCCAGTAATCCTTCAGCATATCGAGGCAGGCCATCCAGATATACACCCGGTAGGAGGTGGAGCTGTCGGCCATGTTCCCCACGCTCAGAAGCCGCGTCATGATGGAATCCGGCAGGATCGCCAGAAGTCCCACGGCGCCGATAAGCCCCAGGGGGATGAAGCGCCTGTCCATCAGCACCAGGAACAGCGCCGCGCCGATGGCCAGCCCCAGCCAGCCGCCTCTGGACCAGGTCAGGACAAGGCACAGGAGCATCACGGCGGCGCCCAGGCCGGAGGCTATTTTCCCCCGCCGGCTTTTGGCGGTGTAGACCCCCGCCGCCGCCAGGGGGATGATCAGGAGAAGATATTCGCTGAGTACGTTGGGGTTTTCCAGGGTGGACCAGACCCGCAGGGTGATGTCGGAGAAATTCGTCTCGTCGATCCACACCAGGTTCCCCTCCACGCCGATCACCGCCTGGGCCAAGCCCCACAGGGCCACCAGAGAGCCGGCGGTCACCATCAGCCCCAGGAGCCTGTCCAGCTCCCGCCGCTCCCGGCACACGTCCGGGACGGTCAGGGCGAAAAGCGTGAAGGCCGCCGTCAGGAGGCCCGTGCGCATACTCTCCCGCATCGTCACGGAGAGGAGCGTCGAGCCCAGCTCCACCCCGGCGAAGAGGAGGATCCATTTCGTAAGGGGCGTGTGTACCGCCCGCCGCTCCCGGTGCTTGCCGTACACCAGGAAGAGCGAGCCGAAAGCCAGGAGCGCCAGCGCCAGCACCGCCATGGTGGGCAGGATGGGCCCCCAGAAGGCCGCCAGGGCCACCCAGAAGTAGGCCCGCTGAGTGACGGAGCCCTCCAGCGCCCGATCAAGCCTCACCGCCTCAAAGCCACGGCACAGGCCCCCGTGAGCCTTCCGGGCCAGGGCGGCCAGGACGCCCGTGCCGCCCCGCTCCTTGCGCGGAGGCGTGAACAGGCGGGCGAGAACGCTTTTTTGCCACTGGCGGTCGATCCATCCGGCCGCCGCCGTCAGAAGACGGTAGAGGAGGCTCCCCTCCAGGATCCTTCTCACAGGCGCTCATCCCTTTCCCAGTTTGTTTTTGATAAGCCCGACGACGCCCCTGGCCTCGTCGGTTTTCAGACAGACGGCCAGAAGGCCGTACACCGCCGCGCCCACGGCGACCGGCGCCAGCAGCGTGAGGAGCTTCCCCGCGCGCCCGTCCAGGGCCCGCAGCGTCAGGTACGCCGCTCCCGCCATCAGCGCCGCGCAGAGCAGCTGTTTTCCCAAATTCAGAAAGAACGCCCGGTCAAAAAAGCCCATGCCCCGCCTTTTCATGGGGACGGCCAGCACCAGGGCGCTGAGGGTGAAGGACACGGCGGAGGCGATGGCGATGCCCGCCACGTCCAGCCGGGGGGTCAGGAGCATACTCAGGAGGATGTTGGCGGCAATGGAGACGACGCCGGAGAGCAGGGGGACGATCCCCGACTGCCCGGCGAAATACGCCCTGGACAGCACAAACTGCACGGCGTACCCCACCATCCCCAGGCTCATGAACCGGAGGGCCCGGGAGGTGATGCCGATGGAGAAATCGTCGAACCGGCCTCCCCCGTAGATGAAGGCCACCACGGGCTTTGCCATGACGAAAAGCCCCGCCGTCATGGGGATCACCACAAAGAGCGTGATCCCCAGGGCCGAGCGCAGCGTCTCCCGCATTTTCTCCGGCCCGCCGGAGGCGCTCTCCCGGGAGAGCCGGGGGAAGATGTAGTTGGCCAGCTGTATGACGAAGATGCCGGCGATGACGGTGTACAGATTGAAGGCGTACTCGATGGCGGAGACGCCCGCGCCGCCGAACAGCCGGGAGCCGAAGCGGGAGTTGATGGTCTGGTTGATGGGCAGGACCCAGGTGCTGACCATCACGGGCAGCAGGAGCTTCCACACCTTGCGCATCTCGGGGTTCCGCAGGGACAGGGACGGGTAGAAGCGAAAGCCCTTTTTGATAAGGGACGGCACCTGCACCAGCGCCTGGACAGCCCAGGAGACGAGGAAGGCCACCGCCAGGCCGTAGATGCCGAAGCGCCGGTTCAGGGTGAAATAATAGGCGATGACGAACACGTTGGAGATGAGGCTGATGGCCGCCGGGACGTTGAACTCGTCCAAAGACTGCAATATCCCCACAAAGGAGTAGGCCACCCCGGCGAAGAGCACCATGGGCATCATGATCCGGGTAAGCTCGGCGCACAGCGCCGCCGTGGGCGCGTCGTAGCCGTCGGCGAAAAGCCAGGTCAGGGGGCCGGCGAAGACCGTCCCCAGCACCGTCATCAGGGCGCAGAGGGCGCACATGGCGGTCATGAAATTCCCGGCGAAGCGCATGGCGTCCTTTTTCCCCCGCTTCTCCATGACCTCCCCCAGCACCGGGATGAGGCACGCGCCGATGGCGGAGGAAAAGACGGTGTCGAAAAATACCCGGGGGATCCGGGAGGCGGTGAGGAAGGCGTTGGCCTCCATGCCGCTGCCGTAATTGACCGTCAGCATCCGGTCGCGCACCAGCCCCAGGAGCTTGCCGGCAAAGGTGATGGCCACCATCAGGCCCACCGTCCGGACAGCCCCTTTTTTCTTCTCCAACGCCTCTCACCTCTGTCTTTTTTTCGTTTATTCGTAAACATTTTGAACCAATTTTATATTTTAGCACATCTTGCGTAAAATATCAACCATGATACTCCATCTTGTATAGGTATTCCCGGTAAATATTTTGTGAATAGTCCCCTTTCTTACGCCGTACTTGAAAACCGGCGCGGTTTCTGGTATGATAGGAATCAATACGGAAAAAAGGATGAAATCGCTATGTTTGTAGACAAGGCTTCCATCGAGATCAGGGCCGGCAAGGGGGGCAGCGGGGCCGTGGCCTTCCACCGGGAGAAATACGTGGCGTCCGGGGGCCCCGACGGCGGCGACGGCGGCGACGGCGGCGACGTAGTGCTGATCCCCGACGCCAACATGTCCACCCTGATGGACTTCCGCTATAAACGCAAATACACGGCCGGGAACGGCATGGACGGCGCGGGCAAGCGCTGCAGCGGCAAGCGGGGGGAGGATCTGGTGATCCGGGTACCCGTGGGCACGGTGGTGCGGGACAAGGCCAGCGGCGCCGTCATGGCGGATATGTCCGCCTGCGACCGCTTCATCGCCGCCAGGGGCGGCTCCGGCGGCTGGGGCAACGCCCATTTCGCCACCCCCACCCGGCAGGCGCCCCGCTTCGCCAAGGCGGGCCTGCCCGGCCAGGAGCGGGAGATCGTGCTGGAGCTGAAGCTTTTGGCGGACGTGGGTCTGGTGGGCTTCCCCAACGTGGGCAAATCCACCCTCCTGTCGGTGGTCTCCCGGGCGCGGCCCAAGATCGCCGACTACCACTTCACCACCCTCTTCCCCAATCTGGGGGTGGTCTACGCCGGGGAGGGGCGCAGCTTCGTGATGGCGGACATCCCCGGCATCATTGAGGGGGCCAGCGAGGGCGCGGGCCTGGGCCACGACTTTTTGCGGCACATCGACCGGTGCCGCCTGATCGTCCACGTGGTGGACGCCTCGGGCCGGGAGGGCCGCGACCCGGTGGAGGACTTCGACATCATCAACCGGGAGCTCAAGGAGTACTCCCCTGTCCTGGCGTCCCGGCCCATGCTGGTGGCCGCCAACAAGTGCGACCTTCTGGAGGAGGACAGCCGGGCAAACCTGGAGCGGCTGGAACGGCACGTCAAGGAGGCCGGTATGGCCTTCTTCAAAATCTCCGCCGCCGCCCATCAGGGGACGGAGGAGCTGACGAAAGCCATCGCCTACCGGCTTGCGGAGCTGCCCCCCATCGCCACCTTCGCGCCGGACTACGTGGAGCCGGAGGAGCCGGCGGAGCTGCCCGACCCGGAGATCAACCGGGAGAACGGCGTCTGGTATGTGGACGGCGGCTGGGTGGAACGGCTGGTGGAGAACGTGAACTTCGGGGACTACGAGTCCCGGATGTATTTCGACCGCACCCTGCGGGAGCGGGGGGTCTTCGACCGTCTGGAGGCGCTGGGCGTCAGCGAGGGCGACACCGTCAGCGTCTGCGGCATCGCCTTTGAGTACCGCCGGTGACCTGATATGAATATGAAAAGGGCAAAGCTCCGCTGACACCCCGCAAAAAAGCGGCGCGCTCTTGACAATTCCTGTGTGAAAGTTTAAAATGATAAATGAGCAGACCCGCGGCGGAGAGGCGTAATCGCCGCCTCCCGCCAGATAAAAGAAGGGGGTGCGTCCTTCTGAAAAAGACCGTAAAAGTCCCTTCCGCCGCGCCGTTTTACGGGGCGGCGGCCGTGTGCGCTCTCTGGTGCCTCCTTTTGCCCCTGTATAAGCTGTGGCATTTCCTCCTTCTGCTGGCCGCCACGGTGGGGGCGTATTTTCTTTTCCGGGCGCTCTTCCCCGGCACGGAGAAGGTGGTGGACGTGCCCGAGCCAGAGCCGGAACCCACCGGAAACCCGGAGGTGGACGAACTGACGAAGGAGGGGGCCCAGGCCGTGGCGGAGCTGCGGCGTCTGCACGGCTCCATCCGGGAGCCCTCCGTCCGTAAGCGGCTGGAGGAGCTGACGGAGCTTACGCAAAAGATCTTTGACGACATCCGCACCGACCCCCAGGACGTGCCCCAGGTCAAGCGCTTCGCCGGATACTACCTGCCCACCACCATGAAGCTCCTGAACGCCTACGACCGCATGAGCGGCCAGGGCTCCGGGGCGAACGTCAGCGAAACGCTGAAGCGCATCGAGGACATCCTGGACACTACCGTCAGCGCCTACCGCAAGCAGTACGACGCCCTGTTCGCCAACGAGGCCCTGGATATCGAGACGGATATCACCGTTTTGGAGTCCATGCTTAAGCGCGAGGGCCTGAGCGGGAAGGACTTTCAGGTGTGAAAACCCCGTTATGGTCGTATTATACCACACGTCGAAGCAAATGTCAAGCATTATTTTAATTATTTTTTATTATTTTTTTGACCGGCATCCACCACTACTTTAAAAGAAAGGGAGAATTGACATGAACGAACAGGAATATGTACCCACCCTGACCTTTGACGCCGCCCCGGCGACCCCTGTGACCCCCGCGGATCAGCAGGCGGCGGCCCAGGCCGTCGCGGAGCCGCAGGCCCCCGTTGTCACCGCCACCCAGCACGAGGAGAGCCAGCTCTCCGAGGCGGAGCTGAAGGCGGTGGAGGAGTTCTCCAAGAAGATCGACATCACCGATTCCAACGCCGTTTTGCAGTACGGCGCGGCCAGTCAGAAGAACATCGCCGATTTCTCCGGCGCCACGCTCCAGTCCGTCCGCACCAAGGACATGGGCCAGGTGGGCGACATGCTCTCGGATCTGGTGGTAGAGCTGAAGGGCTTCAACTACGGCGAGGAGGAGAAAAAGGGACTTTTCGGCTTCAAGCGCAAGGTGGAGAAGCAGATCGCCTCCATCAAATCCCAGTACGACAAGGCGGAGGTGAACGTGGACAAGATCGCCGGGATGCTGGAGCAGCACCAGATCACCCTGCTGAAGGACGTGGCCACGCTGGATAAGATGTACGACCTGAACCTGGCCTACTACAAGGAGCTGACCATGTACATCCTGGCCGGCAAGAAGAAGCTTGCCGAGTGCGAGAACACCGTTCTGCCCGAGCTGAAGGCAAAGGCCCAGAAATCCGGGCTCCCCGAAGACGCCCAGGCGGTGAACGACTATCAGAACATGATCACCCGCTTTGACAAAAAGCTTCACGACCTGGAGCTGACGCGCATGATCTCCGTCCAGATGTCCCCCCAGATCCGCCTCATCCAGAACAACGACACCCTGATGGTGGAGAAGATCCAGACGTCCCTGGTGAACACCATCCCCCTGTGGAAGAGCCAGATGGTGCTGGCCCTGGGGCAGGCCCACTCCCAGCAGGCCATGCAGGCCCAGCGGGAGGTCACCAACATGACCAACGAGCTTTTGAAGAAGAACGCCGAGATGCTGAAAATGGGCTCCGTGGAGATCGCCAAAGAATCCGAGCGGGGTATCGTGGATATTGAGACGCTGAAGGCCACCAACCAGTCTCTCATCGAGACGCTGGAGGAGGTGCGCACCATCCAGGTGGAGGGCGCCGCCAAGCGCCGTCAGGCCGAGGCGGAGCTGGGCAAGATCGAGTCCGACCTGAAGGCCAAGCTTCTGGAGATCAATAAATGAGCGCCGCCCAGGCAAAGACCTCCCACCCCATCCCCGAGGGCGCTGAGCTTCTCAAAAACCGCCGCTTCGCCGCCGGCGTTTTGGCGGCGGTGGTGATCCTCGGCGTCCCGCTGGGCTCCGCCAGGAGCCTCCGGCACGCCTCCAAACAGGTGGAGGCGCAGTTCTTCACCGGCGTGGAGGGCCGCGGGGCCATCGCGGACTTCCTGGAGGACGCAAGCGAGGCCGCCCTGGGTCTTATATCCGTGGGCGCCAAATACGACGCCGCCCTGGAGGAGACGGGGGAGCTCCGGTTTGACCGCTCCTGCCTCCTGGACGCCATGGAGGGGAAGCGCGTGGCCGGATACGCCGCCGCCAACGCGCTGGTGGTCAAGTCCTTCGGAGCGCTGAAGGATAAGCTCTGGAGCCTGGAGCTCTCGGAGCAGGACGCCGCCGATGTGGAATACTACGCCAACCAGTTCGAGGGCGCCCAGGGGGCCGTCAACCACGCCGGCTACAACGAGGCGGTGGAGGAATTCACGGAAAAGACCTTTGACCGGTTCCCGGCCCGCCTGTTCGCCGGGCTTTGGGGCGTGGAACCGCCCGAAAAGTTTGAATAATGAGGTGTACGCCTTGAAAAAAGCTTTATCCCTTGCGCTTTTGTTGTTTCTGTGCCTGTCCCTGGCCGTCCCCGCCCTGGCGCTGACCCAGGGGGAGAGCTTCTACGTCACCGACGAGACGGGCTCTCTGAGCCGGGACACGGTGGACGAGGTGGTGCGGATCAACGAGGCGCTGGAGGAGAACTACCAGGCCCACGTTGTGGTGGCCTTTGTGAACTATTTCGGCGATAAGTACGCCGACGAATACGCGGTAAGTCTCTTCAACGAGTGGAGCCTGTCGCCCCGGGGGATGCTTCTGGTGGTCTCCCCCAAGGAGGGACGCGGCGGCCTGACGGCGGGGACGGAGATCGCGGAGGATTTCACCTCCGACGATATGAACCGCTATCTGGACCGGTACTTCTGGGACGACTTCGACAAGGGGAAGTACGACAAGGCCGTGACGACGCTGGTGGGGAAGCTCTCCGGCTGGTATGAGGACTACTACGGCCCCGTCTCCGGCGGAAATGAGGCCCAGACCGGCGGCAGCGCCGCCTCCGGGGCCCTGGCGGGCCTGGGCTTTCTGGGCGTCATTCTGGGCTTTCTTTTCAGGAATATTTTCATCATCCTGATCTTCGCGGCGATCATCGTCCTGATCGTTCTGGCGGACAGGCGGCGGTACAGGGGCTATTACATGTCCATCGGGATGCCGGTACCCCGGTATTACCCCTGGTACATGTTCACCGCCCGCCCCTACCGGGCCTACCGGCGGCCCAGGCCCACGCCCCCTCCCCCGCCCCCGCGGGGCGGGTACAGGCCCACATCGCGGCCGGCGTCCCGGCCCGCGCCCCGGCCCTCACGTCCCTCCCGCCCCAGCGGCGGCGGACACTCCGGGGGCGGCTTCGGAGGCCGCGGCGGCAGCGGCGGCTTTGGGGGACACTCCGGCGGCGGACGCTCCGGCGGCGGCTTCGGAGGGAGAAGATAAACATCAAGGGGCTGTGAAAAGCCGAGCTTATATCCGCTCGTTTTTCACAGCCTCGTCATATTCAACAGCGGCGAAGCCGCAGCCTTTTTGATCGGCGGCGTTTCAGGAATTCGACGGCGCGTCGGGCCGCCTGGAGAGGCGGCCCCTACGGCGTCTAACGAAGGTTTTCCGGGAATTCGATACATGGGCCGATGTGGTCATCGGCCCCTACGGATGCCCGTTGCGACTTTCCCGACGCATTACGTTAAACGCGCCCGTACGGGCCGTATTGGGACCCCCATCGGGCCGTTGCCCGATGGGGATAGGAGGAGCGAACCTGGCGAGTGAGCCCGAACACTTGCAGGGCGAGCCATCGCCAGTTCCACGACGACGTCGGCCGGCCCGTGTGTCGAATTTCCAATAATCTTTCTTCCAACGCCGTACGGGCCGCCGCCTCGGCGGCCCATGGTGCCACCGAATTCCGCAATATCCAATTGATACGCTTCCGTAGGGGCCGCCTCTCTTGGCGGCCCTCCATATTCAACGGCGGCGAAGCCGCAGCCTTTTTGATCGGCGGCGTTTCAGGAATTCGACGGCGCGTCGGGCCGCCTGGAGAGGCGGCCCCTACGGCGTCTAACGAAAGATAATCGGGAAGTTGAGGGATTTCGGAGGGAGAAGATAAAAAATTGAGAGGGCAGGAAAAATCCTGTCCTCATTTTATGATTCCTTCAGCTCCTGGTCTGTGTCCAGGATGAAGTGGTCGCAGCCGTTGATGACGGCGGTGGTGCGGTAGCGGCTGACCTGGGGGATGTTGACGCCGTAGCTGCGGTGGATATGGCCGTGGATGAAATACCGGGGCCGGTATTTTTCGATCAGCTCCTGAAAGCACTCAAAGCCCCGGTGGGACAGGGTGTCGAAGTCGTTGAAGCCCCGGATGGGGGCGTGGGCCACGATGATATCCACTCCCCCGGCGCGACGGAGCTTCCAGCGCAGCTTATGGATGCGCTTTTCCATCTGGCGCTCGTTGTACATGCTCCGGCCGGTCTTATTGTACCGGTAGGAGCCGCCCAGGCCCAGGATCCGCAGGCCGTTGACGGTGACGATGGTGTCCTCCAGGCACTGGCACCCCTCCGGGGGCTTGTCGATGAGGGCGTCGTCGTGGTTGCCCCGCACGTACAGCAGGGGGCAGTGGGCCATGGTCACCAGAAATTCCAGGTAGTTGCGGCTCAGATCCCCGCAGGAGATGATGAGGTCGAACTCGTCCAGCTTTCCGGGGCGGTAATAGTCGTAGTATACCGGCGCGGGATCGTCGGATACGACAAGGATCTTCATATCACGCTTCCCCTCCGGCTTCCTTCTCGACCTTTTTGGCGCTCTCCACGCCCACGCTCTCCACGGTGGCCTTGCCGGTGGGGGAAAGCTCCTCATAGACGGGGATGCGGCCGTCCACGTTCTCCACCAGGTAGTCCATGGCGGCGATCTCCTCCATCTCCAGGGGCTTGCCCGCCTCGCCCACGGTGGAGCCGCCCTGGATATGGATGGGGCCGATGAAGGGATCCACGATCCACCGGGAGATGCCGGCGCGCATGTAGCCCGCCAGACGCCGGGTGCTCTCGGGCACCTCGTCGGTGAGCATCACGTCCACCGCCCCGGCGGACATGCCCCAGTAGTAGTTGATGGCCTTGCTGGAGCTCTCGTATTCCGCCTGGAGGGTGCCGTTGAACACCTGGCGCAGCAGGCCCTCGTAGTAGACGCCCCAGTTCCAGATGGGGGCGGCGATGAGCTTTTTCGTGTCGCCGTTTATGTAGGAGAGGCCCAGCGCCTGGCCCGGCTCGTAGAGGCGGGCGTTGTCCATGGAGCTGATGAGGGTGATGCCGCTTTTCGTAAGCCGCGCCATGGCGGCGCTCCGTCCGCCCACGCTGGACCACTCCAGCTGTACCCTGGCGCGGGGGTTGACCATGCGGGCGCCCAGGGCGAAGGCGTTGATGCCCGCGATCTGCCCGAAGATGGGGTAGTCGCACACGTAGCCGATCCGCCCGTTCTCCGCCAGGGCCCCGGCCACCGCGCCGATGATGAATTTGGCCTCGTATATCCGGGCGTAGTAGGTGCGCACATAGCGGTGGGATTTGTTGATGGAGCAGTTCATGATCAGCTTGTCGGGGTTTTCCACCGCCGCCCGCAGGGACGCGGGCAGGAGCACCGGGGAGGTGGTGAAGATCACGTCGCACAGCTCCTTCACCGCCTGGTTGATAGTCTCCTGGGGCCCCTCGTCCATGGCGTTGAAGTAGGAGACTGTCTCGATCCTGTCCCCGAAGCGCTTATCCACATGCTGGCGGCCCTGCTCGTGGCCGTAGGTCCAGCCGGAGGTGACGGGATCCTTGTCGTGGACGAAGCCCACCTTCAGACCCCGGACGGCGTTGGTGGTGATGATGACCTTGGACAGAAGGCCCCCCTTGGGCTCCATGGGGGCGGGCTTTAATTCGATGGGCTCCTTCTCCTGCTGGAGCATCAGCTCCTCCCACAGCATGGAGACGGATTTTTTCAGCTCCGCCGGCCCCTGCTCGCTGAGATCCGCGAAGGAGTACACCTTCATGTACGCCAGAAGGGCGTCGCCCACGGCGGCGGGGGGCATGGTCTTGCCGGCCTTGTCCTCAAAGGCCTCCCGGAAATAGTGGTAGACCGTGGAGAATTTGCGCCGCTCCTCCTCCGTCCAGTACTCCTCCGGGTCGCGGCCCAGGAGCTTCAAAAGCGCCTTGTAGCTGCCCTTTTTGGAGAACTCCAGGAAGTTCACCTTGGTGTATTTATAAAAGTCCAGATATTCGTAGTAGATATCCGTCTCGATGCCCGTGCCGCGCTCGGGGAGCACCCGGGTCACCTCGGCCTGGATACTCACCGCGCCGAAAAATTTGAGGACGCTGACCCGCTTGTTGCCCTCCTGGACGTAGTAGCGGTTCATATATTCATAGACCTTGATGGGATCCCGAATGCCGTCGCGCAGATGGCTCTCGCACAGGGCGATCCACTTGCCGGCAAACTCGCTGGTCTCGGACAGCACCGGCATGAAATTCCTGGCGAAGCTGTTGGTGCGGCCACGGGTCTTGGTGCCCACGATGAACTCCACGGGAATGGACTGGGTGCCCAGCTTTATCCCCAGGTTCACCCGCTCGTCGGCCACAAAATCGTCCAGCACCGGCAGGACGGGGCTGATGCCCTTGGCTACGCAGGCGCGGTATTCCTTCTGGCCCAGCTTCATGGCCTCTCTGTAATACTGATCAGACATGGGAAAACTCCTTTTCGCAGTTGTCAGCGCCATTTTATCACGGAAAAGGGCGCGGCGCAAGATGGTTTATCCTCTTTTTCCGCCTCTCCGCCAAAACCCGGCCCCGGTCAGGGCATAAAAACATCTGTCGGACAAAGGCGCGGCGGCCTTTGTCCGACAGTTTCCCCGCCTGGGGATCGTTATTTTTCCAGTCTCGCCCTGACGGCGCCGATGAAGCCGGCGGAGGTGACCTTTTGCACGTCCGGGCCGGGGCAGAGGAGGGCCAGGTCGCCGGTCATGGTGCCGGCGTTGATGGTGTCCAGGACGGCCTTCTCCAGGCTGTCCGCGAAGGCGGCCAGCGCCCCGTTCCCGTCCATCTCCCCGCGCTTTCTGAGGGCGCCGGACCAGGCGAAGATGGTGGCTACGGGGTTTGTGGAGGTCTGCTCGCCCTTTAAATACCGGTAATAGTGCCGCGTCACCGTGCCGTGGGCGGCCTCGTACTCAAAATTCCCGTCCGGGGACACCAGGACGCTGGTCATCATGGCGAGAGACCCGAAGGCGGTGGACACCATGTCGCTCATCACGTCGCCGTCGTAGTTCTTGCAGGCCCAGATGAAGCCGCCCTTGCTGCGGATGACCCGGGCCACGGCGTCGTCGATGAGGGTGTAAAAATACTCGATGCCCGCGGCCCTGAATTTTTCCGCGTACTCCGCGTCGAAGATGCGCTGGAAGATGAACTTGAAGGTCTGGTCGTACTGCTTGGAGATGGTGTCCTTGGTGGAGAACCAGAGATCCTGCCGGACCGACAGCGCGTACTCAAAGCAGCTGCGGGCGAAGGCCTCGATGGAGCTGTCCTTATTGAACATGGACTGCAAAACCCCGGGGCACTCGTAGTCGTACACCGTCTGGCGGAAGCTCTCGCCGTTCTCCCCGGTGAAAAGCAGTTCCGCCCTGCCGGGGCCGGGGACGCGGTACTCCGTGGCCTTGTAGACGTCGCCGTAGGCGTGGCGGGCGATGGTGATGGGCTTCTCCCAGGTGTTGACCACGGGCTTGATGCGGCTTGTCATGATGGGCGCGCGGAAGACCGTGCCGTCCAGGGCGGCGCGGATGGTGGCGTTGGGGCTCTTCCACATCTCGTGGAGCTTATATTCCTCCACCCGCTGGGCGTTGGGGGTGATGGTGGCGCATTTGACGGCCACATGCAGCCTCTTTGCGGCCTCGGCGGCCTCCACGGTCACCCGGTCGCCGGTGGCGTCCCGGTTGGGCAGGCCCAGGTCGTAATATTCCGTGTTCAGCTCTACAAAGGGAGAGAGCAGTTCATCCTTGATCTCCTGCCAGAGGATCCGGGTCATCTCGTCCCCGTCCATCTCCACGATGGGATTCATTTTGATTTTAGACATAGTTTTTACCTCGGTCACTTGTTTTGGGCGGCGTACCAATTCATCAGGCAGCCCTCCAGAATAATTTCGCGCTCTTTTTGCGTAAGCTCCGGGAGCTTCAGGGTGATCTCCGTCACCTGATCGCCGGAGAGCACCTTCGCGGGTACCTCCCTGGCCCCGGAGGCCACCGCCTTGCGGATGCCGGGGACGTAGAGGAGATCCCCCGGCTCGAAGGGGAAGGGGACGCCCTCGTCGATGTTGAAGGGCAGCATCCCCCAGTTGATGCAGTTGGAGCGGTAGCGCTTGGTGGCGTACTCGTAGCAGATATTGGCCCCGCCGCCCAGCACCCGCTGGCAGGAGGCCGCCTGCTCACGGGCGGAGCCGTCGCCGGGGCGGTTGGCGAAAATGGCCGAGGCCAGGGCGGTATTGTCCGCGTCCGTGACGCCCAGCTTTTCGAAGGCCGCCAGAAGCGCCCCGTCGGGGGCCCTGCCCGCCCGCTCCCGGATGGCGTTGGCCCTGCCCACGTAGGCCGGATCCCGGCGGGAGAGGGCGAAGGTGGCCAGCTTCAGGGGGTTTGACCGGTAGCTGGAGGTGTCGCCGGAGGGGATCAGCTCGTCGGTGGTGGTCACCGGATCCCGAAGGACGCTGGCCAGCTCCAGGACGATGTTCTCCTTCAGCGCCGGGATGGCGGGCCACTCGGTGATGTTGGGGCCGAGCTTCAGCGCCTCCTCCGGGTGGGGGTCGCCAAAGCCGTTGTAGACGCGCTTGTCGTAGGCGCTCCGGTCATATTTCCGCTCCACGCTCTCGGGGGGCGTGTAGTCGATCTCGTCCGCACCGGTGAGGACGCCGCCGTTGCGGGCGGTGGCGGCGATGGAGCGGGCGTCCATCAGGGCCACGCAGGAGAGCTGTCCCTCCGCCGGCTTCGACCCCTCCCGGTTGGGGAAGTTGCGGGTGCAGTGGCGGACAGAGAGGCCGCCGTTCATGGGCACGTCCCCGGCGCCGAAGCAGGGGCCGCAGAAGCAGGGCTTGAAGACGGCGCCCATGGCGGTGAGAGCCTGGGTCACGCCGTTGTTCATCAGCTCCAGGGCCACGGGGAGGCTGGGCGGGTAGACCGTCAGGCCGAAATATCCCGCGCCGATGCCGCCGGAGGCCAGGATGGCCGCCGCCTCGGCGATGTTGTCGTACATGCCGCCGGAGCACCCGGCGATGACGCCCTGATCCACGTAAAGCTGTCCGTTTCGCACCTTGCTCAGAAGATCCAGCTTCACCTTGCCCTTGAATTTCTCCTCCGCCGACTTCTCCGTCTCCCGGAGGATATCGGTGAGGTTCGCCTTCAGCTCCCGGATAGAATACGCCTCGCTGGGGTGGAAGGGCAGGGCGATCATGGGCTCCACCGTGGACAGGTCGATCTCCACGCAGGCGTCGTAGTAAGCGCCCTCCCCCGGCTCCAGCTTCTGATACGCCCCCGGCCGGCCGTGGATCCGGTAATATTCCTCCACCCGCTCGTCCGTCTGCCAGATGGAGCTTAAGCAGGCGGTCTCGGTGGTCATCACGTCGATGCCGATGCGAAAATCCATGGGCAGGCTGGCAACGCCGGGGCCGGCAAACTCCAGGACGGAGTTCAGGACGAAATGGTTCTTGTAGGTGGCGCCGCACAGGGCGATGGCCACGTCCTGGGGGCCCACGCCATGCCTGGGCGCGCCGGTGAGGTAGACCAGCACCGTCCGGGGGTAGGCCACGTCGTAGGTGGCCCCCAGCAGCTGCTTGACGATCTCCGGGCCGCCCTCGCCCACGCCCATGGTGCCCAGCGCGCCGTAACGGGTGTGGCTGTCGGAGCCCAGGATCATCCTGCCGCACCCGGCCAGCTCCTCCCGGGCGTACTGGTGGATCACGGCGAAGGAGGGCGGCACAAAGATGCCGCCGTATTTCCGGGCCGCGCTGAGGCCGAAGGCGTGGTCGTCGGCGTTGATGGTGCCGCCCACGGCGCACAGGCTGTTATGGCAGTTGGTCATGACGTAGGGCACCGGGAAGCGCTGAAGGCCGCTCCCCTTGGCCGTCTGGATGATGCCCACATAGGTGATGTCGTGGGAGATGAGGCTGTCGAAGGAGACGCGCAGATCCTTCCCGCCGGCCCCCCTGTCGTGGGCGGTCAGTATGGAGTAGGCCACGGTCTTTTTCCGCCCCTCCTCCGCGTCCCGGCCGGAGGCTTCAAAAACGGGCCTGCCGCCCAGATAAAAGGTTCCCTTGTCGTGTAATGTGACCATTTCATCACCTCATAAAAGTTCTACGAAAAGTATAGCAGTTTTTTTGCGGCGTTTCAATACCTCCGCTTTGGTTGTTTGCATAAAAGTTCCCGCCGATTCTCTCCCCGCTTTTGGTCAAAGATGAATTTCTGTATATAAAACTTGCAATTTTTCCGGGAGAGGGTTATAATAACAGCTGTATCCGGGGGATATTCCCCGGCCGTGACCTTCGAAAAATGAAAGAAGGAATCATTTTGGATTCAAATTTGACGGCCTCGCGTGAATACGCGGATCTGCTGACCGGCAATCTTATGCATTTTTACAGTATCCCAGGCTCGGCCTATGACGAAAACGTCAAGCGGGGACTGCGGAACGCCGACGGCTCCGGCGTCATCGCCGGCGTCTCCAAGATCGGCTCCGTCCGGGGCTATTACATCGAGGACGGCCAGCGCGTCCCCCACGAGGGCAAGCTCTTCTACCGGGGCTACGACGTGGAGGACATCGTCAACGCCCACCGGCGGGCGGACACCTTCGGCTACGAGGAGGTGGCCTATCTGCTGCTGTGCGGCTCCCTGCCCACGCAGGCCCAGCAGGAGCGGTTCGTGGAGATCCTCTCCGCGGCCAAGACCCTGCCCGACGGCTTTTTTGAGAACGAGCTGATGAAGCGGCCCAGCCCCAACATCATGAACGCCATCTCCCGGGCGGTGGTGAGCCTGTACGCCTACGACGACAACCCGGACGACACCTCCGTGGTGAACGTCCTCCGGCAGTCCATCGAGCTCATCGCCCGGATGCCCACCATCGTGGCCCACACCTATGCCATGAAGCGCCACTACTACGACGGGGCCTCCCTCTACATCCACAACCCCAAATCCGACCTGACCCTGGCTGAGAACTTTCTGCGGCTGGCCCGGCGCGACAAGAGCTACACGGACAAGGAGGCCAAGCTTTTGGACTGCCTGATGATGCTCCACGCCGAGCACTCCGGCGGCAACAACTCCACCTTCGTCTGCCGGGCCGTCACCTCCACCGGGGCCGACACCTACGGCGCCATTGCCGCCGCCATCAACTCCCTGAAGGGCCCCCTCCACGGCGGCGCCAACGAGGCCGTCATGCACATGGTGGCGGATATTCTGGAGCACGTCAAGGATCCCAGGGACGACGGCGAGGTGGGCGCGTATCTGGACAAGATCCTGGACGGCGAAGCAAACGACCGCTCCGGCAAGCTCTACGGTCTGGGCCACGCCGTCTACACCATCTCCGATCCCCGCGCCGTGACCATCAAGGCGCTGATCGCCGAGATGGCGGAGACGAAGGGGTACAGCGACGAGTTCCTCATTGCCGAGCGGGTGGAGCGCCTGGGCGTCTCCAAGCTCATGGCCCGCAAGGGCAAGTCCATGCCCATCCCCGCCAACGTGGATCTCTACTCCGGCATCGTCTACAAGATGCTGGGCATCCCGGAGGATCTGTACACGCCCCTCTTTGCCGTCTCCCGCATCTCCGGCTGGTGCGCCCACCGTCTGGAGGAGCTGATCACCTCCGGCCGGATCATGCGCCCCGCCTACCGCTCCGCCGCCACCCGCCAGAAATATATCCCCATCGGGGAGCGTTGAAAAATGCGCGGAAGCCGCTTACCCTCGCCGCCCGGCGTCTCCTTTTAATTAAATGGGTATTTGCTTGAAAACTCTGAATAAGAGAAAGGAGACACGATGGAAAAGTCGCTATTGGATTTGTTGAAGAACCTTCCGGGGGATACCTGGCTGTCTGAAACCGTCGGCATACGGAAAATCGAAAACGACGACGATCTATGGTACGCCGTTACAGAGTGCGAGCTCCTCCCGGAACAGGAGGAGTTTGTCAACCCAGCCGGTTTTTCCATAGGAAGAGCGTATCTCGCTCCCAACGATCATATCCCGTGCGTGATTTGCAAGGCCGGCGGTGAACGGATCGGGTTTATTGTTTTAAAGAAATGGAGCGGCTCCGGCGCGGGGTTTACCTGGAGCTATTTTATCGACCGCGGCTTTCAGGGCATGGGTTACGGAAAAGCCGCCGCAAAGCTTGCGATAAAAATATTGCGAGCCGCCGACCCTAAAATGCCGATCAAGCTTTCTACGGAGGCATCCAACGTCAAGGCCCAAAAGCTGTACCGGTCCATTGGATTTACAAAATCAGATGAGCTCGACGGCGACGACCTGGTTTTTATACTTCCTTGAGGGAATAATGTCAACAGCTATTCTTGACCGACAGCTTCCAAAACCCTTCAGGAACTAAAGGATACGCTTCTATAAAAAGTCTCCGGGCCTTGTATCGCGCGCTCGAAAGGCTCCCTCTGACAGCGGAGAGCCAACCTCCAAGAGGTTTTGTCGCTTCGCGCTCCTCACGGGGCTACCCCCCTTGCGCGCTCGTGCGACTGTCCCCGGTGTACTTACCGAACAGATAAACCCGCCTCGTGTCTTTACCTGTTCAGCCAGTCTGAAAGAATGATCAAATTGTTGAGTTGGAGACAATATTATGATAAAGCAGTTTTGGAAAGCGGTTTTAGAACAGGATGAAGATAGCATAAGGCAATACTTTCGGGATGACGCCTATGTGAACTGGCACTGCACAAATGAGCACTTCACTGTTGACGAGTTTATCCGAGCCAATTGCGAATACCCCGGCAAATGGGACGGTGAAATCGAGCGCATTGAAAACGCCGGAGACATCACGATTACCGTTGTGCGGGTTTATCCAAAAGACCGCTCCATGTCATTTCACGTTGTTTCTTTTATTCGTTTACAGAAAGCTAAAATCGTTTCTGTAGACGAATACTGGGCTGACGATGGCACACCACCACAGTGGCGGCAGGAATTAAACATCGGCAGTTCTATCAAGTGAAGTCCTCCTTGTCAATAGAAAAAATACATTAAAACTGAATATCGATAATCAGACCACCCATCACCGGCTCCCCAGGGATTTGCCGGTGCTGTTTTTTTGACCGTTTTTTTGACATTTTCATGGCCGTATGCTACAATACAATTATAATACAATTATAAAATGACGAAAGGGGCAGCCGGCATGAAAAAGTATCTTCTGGCCCTGGATCAGGGCACCACAAGCTCCCGGGCTATTCTGTTCGATCTGGAGCAGAACATCGTGGGCGTCTCCCAGCGGGAGTTCACCCAGTACTTCCCCCAAAACGGCTGGGTGGAGCACGACCCGGAGGAGATCTGGGAATCCCAGCGGGCGGTGATGGAGGCGGTCATCGCCGAGTCCTGGGTCTCCCCCGGCGAGATCGCCGCCATCGGCATCACCAACCAGCGGGAGACCACGGTGCTGTGGGAGAAGGACACCGGAAAGCCCGTCTGCAACGCCATTGTCTGGCAGTGCCGCCGCACGGCGGACATCGTGGAAAAGCTGGTGGCCGACGGTCTGGGGGAGCACATCCGGGCCGTCACCGGCCTTGTGCCCGACGCCTACTTCTCCGGCACCAAGATCAAGTGGATCCTGGACAATGTCCCCGGCGTCCGGGAAAAGGCATTGCGGGGTCAGGTGCTTTTCGGCACCGTGGACACCTGGCTGCTGTGGAAGCTCACCGGCGGCGCGGTACACGCCACGGACGTGACCAACGCCAGCCGCACCATGCTCTATGACATCCACGCCCTGCGCTGGGACGAGACGCTTCTGAAGGCGCTGGATATCCCCCCGTCCGTCCTGCCGGAGGTGCGCTCCAGCAGCGAGATTTACGGCACTACCGAGATCGACGGGGTGCGGATCCCCGTGGCCGGCATCGCCGGCGACCAGCAGGCGGCCCTGTTCGGCCAGGGGTGCTTCGATGCCGGCGAGGCCAAGAACACCTACGGCACCGGGTGCTTCCTGCTGATGAACACCGGCGAGAAGCCCTGCGAGAGCCAAAACGGCCTTGTCACCACCGTGGCCGCCGGCCTGCCGGGGCATGTCACCTACGCCCTGGAGGGCAGCGTCTTCGTGGGCGGGGCCGTCATCCAGTGGCTCCGGGACGAGCTGCGCGTCCTCACCGAGGCGCGGGAGGCCGAGACGCTGGCCCTCTCCGTCCCGGACAACGGAGGCGTCTATCTGGTTCCCGCCTTCACGGGCCTGGGTGCGCCCCACTGGGATATGTACGCCCGGGGCGCCATTGTGGGCCTTACCCGCGCCGCCACCCGGGAGCACATCGTCCGGGCCGCCCAGGAGTCCATCGCCTATCAGGTGGCTGAGCTGGTGGCGGCCATGGAGGCGGACACGGGCATCCGAATGGACTCCCTGCGGGCCGACGGCGGCGCCAGCCGGGATAAATTTCTCATGCAGTTCCAGGCGGACATCATCGGCAGGCCCGTCCGCCGCCCGGTGATCCGGGAGACTACGGCCCTGGGCGCGGCGTATCTGGCGGGCCTGGCCGTGGGGATCTGGCGGAACACCGGCGAGCTGCGCTCCCTCTGGCGCGTGGACGCGGAATTTACGCCGGCGATGACGGCGGATACCCGTCAAAAGCTGCTGTCCGAGTGGCAAAAGGCCGTGGGCCGCGCCAGGGGCTGGGCGAAATAAATCATCTGAATACGCAAAAAACTCCCGGATCTCCGGGAGTTTTTTGCGACTGACTGCGGCGTTTATACCTCGGCGACGACCTCTACCTCCACTAAGACGCCCTTGGGCAGATCCTTCACCGCCACGCAGCTGCGGGCGGGCTTGGAGGTGAAATACCTGCCGTAGACCTCATTGAAGGCGGCGAAGTCCGCCATATGGGCCAAAAAGCAGGTGGTCTTGACGGCCTTTGTATAGTCCGAACCGGCGGCCCTCAGCACCTCGCCCAGGTTTTTCATCACCTGCTCGGCCTGGGCCTGGATGCCGTCGGCCTCCACATTGCCCGTGGCCGGGTCGATGGGGATCTGGCCGGAGGTGAAGACAAAACCTCCGGCGGCCACGGCCTGGGAATAGGGGCCGATGGCGGCGGGAGCGGCGTCGGTGTGAACGGTTTTACTCATAAGGTTGACCTCCCGTAATTTTTTATTCGTCGATGAGCTTGAAGCCCTGATTTTTGAGGCCCTGGCGGATGGCCTTGATGTGCTCGAAGTTGCGCGTCTCCAGCTCCAGCCGGAGATAACAGCCGTTGATGTCGGAGCCCTCGTTGGCGTGCTCGTAGTGGACGGAGACAACGTTGCCGCCCTCCCGGGCGATGCACCCGGCCACCTTCTCCAGCTGGCCCGGCTTATCCACCAGCTCGATGGTCAGCTGACAGCGGCGGCCGGACATGAGCAGACCCCGGTCGATGACGCGGGAGAGGATGCTCACGTCCACGTTGCCCCCGGACAGCAGGCAGACCACCTTTTTCCCCTGCACTGGCACCTTGTTGAACATGGCCGCCGCCACGGAGATGGCCCCCGCGCCCTCGGTGACCAGCTTCTGCTGCTCCATCAGGGCCAGGATGGCCGCCGCGATCTCGTCGTCGGTGACGGTGACCACCTCATCCACATATTGGCTCGTCAGGGCGAAGGTGTTCTCCCCCGGCGTTTTGACGGCGATGCCGTCGGCGATGGTGGAGACGGCGGGCAGGTGGACGATCTCCCGGTTTTTCAGGGAGCTGACCATGCTGGGCGCGCCGGCGGCCTGAACGCCGTAGACCTTCACCTCGGGATTCAGGGCCTTCACGGCGAAGGCGAGGCCGGAGATGAGGCCGCCGCCCCCCACGGGGACGATGACCGCGTCCATGTCGGGGATCTGCTCCATGAGCTCCAGACCTATGGTGCCCTGGCCCTCGATGACCAGCTCGTCGTCAAAGGGGTGGATGAAGGTGTAGCCCTTTTCATCCCGGAGCTTCAGGGCCCGCTCATAGGCGTCGTCGTAGACGCCCTCCACCAGCACCACCTCCGCCCCGTAGGACTTGGTGGCCTCCACCTTGGAGATGGGCGCGCCGTCAGGCAGGCAGATGACCGCCTTTATCCCGGCCTTTTGCGCCGCCAGGGCCACGCCCTGGGCGTGGTTGCCGGCGGAGCATGCGATGACGCCCCGCTGTTTTTCCTCGGCGGAAAGCTGGCTTATTTTGTAATAGGCGCCGCGCACCTTGAAGGAGCCGGTGATCTGGAGATTTTCCGTTTTCAGGAAGATCTGCGCCTGGGGGTTGATGCGGGGCGCGTAGATCACATCGGTATCCCGGATGACCTCCTTGAGGACGTAGCGGGCGTGGTAGATCTTGTCCAGTGAGATCAATTAAAACTCCCCTTCCTTCTCGGGAATATTCGCTAAAAGACTGTCGGTGAACTGCTCCGCCGCCCGGGGCGTCATGCCGCCCCGGCGGAGGGCGAAGGCGCAGGCGCGCACATCGAGCCCGTCGTCTGCCGGGATGCCCTTGGCCGCGCACAGCTCGTGGACGATGCGCAGATAGAGGGCCCTGGGGGGCCTGGTGAACAGGATGGTGAGGCCGAACCGGTCGGAGAGGGCCACGGTGTCCTGGATGGTGTCGCCCCGGTGCACGTCGTCCCCGTCCCGGTCGGAGAAGGACTCCTTCACCAGGTGGCGGCGGTTGGAGGTGGCGTAAAGGACGGTGTTGGGGGCCTTGACGCTGACGGAGCCCTCCAGGATGGCCTTCATGGCGGAGAAGGTGTCGTCGTTCTTCTCGAAGCTCAGGTCGTCGATAAACAGGATGAATTTCAAGGGGTTGTCCCGCAAGTGCTCCATCACCGCCGGGATGGACAGCAGCTCCGCCTTGGGCACCTCGATGAGCCGCAGGCCCCGGGGGGCCAGCAGGTTGGCCACGGCCTTGACGGAGCTGGATTTTCCCGTGCCGGCGTCGCCGATGAGCAGGGTGTTGGCGGCGGGCAGGCCCCGCAGCAGGGCCTCGGTGTTGTTGAGAAGCTCCTGGCGCTCCCGCTCGTAGCCCACCAGATCCTCGATCCTTGTCCTGTCCGGCGTGTGGACGGGCACCACCTGCCCCTTCACCACCCGGAACATGGTGTGGCGGGCATACTGGCCGAAGCCCGTGACGTTGATTTTTGCCACGCGCTTTTCAAATTCGGCGGCGAAGTCCAGCTTCTCCGACGCAAACCCCGGCAGATAGCCTTCAAAGCCCAAAAGGCGCCTGAGATCCCCGGCGGTCAGGTCGGAGAGCTCCTGAAAAATGCCAAGCTCCCCACGCACCGCGTCGGCCAGCGTCTCCGGCACCGGCTTGCCGTGGGCCCGCAGAAGAATATATTCGTTCTCATCCTCGGCGGCGGCGTCCAGCAGATAGCGGCTCAGGTTATAGCCCCGCTCATAGAGGGCGGCGGCAAAATCGGCGTACCGCTCCACCCGCTCCGATTCGTCGCCCTCGCTCTCGAAAAAGGCGCGGAGGGCTTTTAAGACCGACGCGTTTTTCACGCCCCGGAAGACGACGATGGAGGCCAGCTTCGCCGCCGCCATTGGCAGACTTTCCAGCATATCAGAGCCTCGCTATGATCTCGTCGGTGATGGCACGGGTGCCCAGGGGCGTTTTCCCGGAGGCGCCCACGATGTCGGCGGTGCGCAGGCCCTCGCTTAAGCAGCGGTTCACCGCCGCCTCGATAGCGTCCGCCTCGGAGGCCAGGTCGAAGGAATAGCGCAGCATCATGGCGGCGCTGAGGATAGTGGCGATGGGGTTGGCGATGCCGCGGCCCGCGATGTCCGGGGCGGAGCCGTGGATGGGCTCGTACATGCCCCGGGTCGTCTCGTTTAAGGATGCGCTGGGCAGCATCCCGATGGAGCCGGTGATCTGGCTGGCCTCGTCGGAGAGGATGTCGCCGAACATGTTGCTGGTGACGATCACGTCGAATTGGGCGGGATTTTTCACCAGCTGCATGGCGGCGTTGTCCACCAGCACGTCGCAAAGCTCCACGTCCGGGTAATCGCGCTCCCCGATCTCGTGGACGGTCTTGCGCCAGAGGCGGGAAGTCTCCAGCACGTTGGCCTTGTCGATGGAGCTGACCTTGCCCCGGCGCTTCCGGGCCGTCTCAAAGGCCACCCGGGCGATGCGCTCGATCTCAAAGCGGGAGTAGCACTCGGTGTCAAAAGCCTCCTCGCCGTATTTGCCCTCCCGGTAGCCCCGGTCGCCGAAGTAGATACCGCCGGTGAGCTCCCGGACGATCATGATGTCAAAGCCGTCCTTGACGATGTCGGGCCGCAGGGGGCAGTCCCCGGAGAGGGCCGGGTAGAGCCTGGCGGGGCGCAGATTGGTAAAGAGCCCCAGAGCGGCGCGGATGCCGAGAAGCGCCTTCTCCGGCCGCAGATTTCCGGGCAGGGTGTCCCACTTGGGGCCGCCCACCGCGCCAAGGAGGACGCTGTCGGAGGCTAAGCACCCATCCACCGTCTCCTGAGGGAGGGGCGCGCCGTTGGCGTCGATGGCGGCGCCGCCGATGAGGTAGGGGGTGAAGTTGAAGGCGTGGCCGTACTTTTTGCCCACGGTCTCCAGGACGCGCACGGCGCTGTCCACGATCTCCGGGCCGATGCCGTCGCCCCGGAGCAGAGCGATGTTGTATGTCATAGTGATCACCTTAAATGTCAGAGGTTTCATGGGCCGCCCACGGCGGCCCGCATGGTAGTCAGCTTACCCGATGATGCCGGCTTTGGCGGCGTTCACCAGCCCCCCGGCGGAGATGATGTTCTGGATGAAGGCCGGGAAGGGCTCGGTTTTGAAGCTCTCGCCGGTGGTGACGTCGGTGATGACGCCGGCGTCTAGGTCGGCCTCCACGGCGTGGCCCTCCTCGATAGCCTGGGCAGCCTGGGGGCACTCCACGATGGCAAGGCCGATGTTGATGGCGTTACGGTAGAAGATACGGGCGAAGGATTTGGCGATAACGAGGCTGATGCCGCTCTCCTTGATGGCGATGGGGGCGTGCTCCCGGGAGGAGCCGCAGCCGAAATTCTCCCCGCCCACCAGGATATCGCCGGGGGCTATCTTGTCGTGGAAGGACTTGTCGATGTCCTCCATGCAGTGGGCGGCCAGCTCACGGGGGTCGCTGGTGTTCAGATACCGGGCCGGGATGATGACGTCGGTATCCACGTTGTCGCCGTATTTGACGACCTTTCCGTTACATTTCATTTCATTACCTCCTCAGCGGAAGCTATTCTGCCCATGACGGCGCTGGCGGCGGCGGTGGCGGGGCTGGCCAGATAGACCTCGCTGTCCACATGGCCCATGCGGCCCACAAAGTTGCGGTTGGTGGTGGAGACGCACCGCTCCCCCTCCGCCAGGATCCCCATATACCCGCCCAGGCACGGCCCGCAGGTGGGGGTGGAGACGACACATCCCGCTTCAATGAAATCCTTGATGAAGCCGGCCTCCAGGCACTTTAAGTAGATGTCCTGGGTGGCGGGGATGATAATGGCCCGGACGTTACGGGCCACTTTGCGGCCCTTCAGGATGTCGTCGGCCTCCTTCATGTCCTTGAAAAGACCGTTGGTGCAGGAGCCGATGACCACCTGGTCGATTTTGATTTCCCCGGCCTCGTCCACGGTCTTGGTGTTCTCCGGGAGATGCGGGAAGGCCACGGTGGGGCGGAGGGCGGAGAGGTCGATCTCGTATGTTTCGTCGTACAGGGCGTCCTCGTCGGCCTTGAAGACCCGCACTTCCCGCTTGGCGTGCTCCTTTTCATAGGCCAGGGTCACCTCGTCCACCTCAAAGATGCCGTTTTTCGCGCCTGCCTCGATAGCCATGTTGCAGACGGTGAGCCTGTCGGGCATGGAGAGGGAGTGGGCGCCGGGGCCGGTGAACTCCATGGACTTATACCGGGCGCCGTCCACACCGATCATGCCGATGATGTGCAGGATAAGATCCTTGCCGGAGACGTATGGGGGCAGAGCGCCGGTGAGGACGAACCGGATGGCGGAGGGCACCTTGAACCAGGCCTTGCCGGTGGCCATGCCGAAGGCCATATCCGTGGAGCCCACGCCGGTGGAGAAGGCCCCCAGGGCGCCGTAGGTGCAGGTGTGGGAGTCCGCGCCGATGGCGAGATCCCCGGTGACCACCAGGCCCTCCTCGGGGATCAGGGCGTGCTCGATGCCCATCCTCCCCACGTCGAAAAAGCTCTCCAGCTCCTGCTGGGCGGCGAAGTCCCGGCAGCACTTGCACTGCTGGGCGGCCTTGATGTCCTTGTTGGGGACGAAGTGATCCATGATCAGGGTCACGGTATCGGGGTTGGCTACCTTCTCAAACCCCATCTTTTTAAACTCCCGGATGGCTACCGGGGAGGTGATGTCGTTGCCGTGGATGCGGTCAAGCTGGCAGAGAATCAGCTGGCCGGCCTCCACGCTCTCAAGGCCCGCGTGGGCGGCAAGAATTTTTTGTGACATGGTCATTGGCATAGGGGTCACATCCTTTTATGTAAGGTTATAGCGTTTCGGGGGAAAGGGCCGCCGTGGGCGGCCCTTATTTTTTACAGCTTGTTGATGATAGCGCCCTTGTCGGCGGAGCTGACCTGGGCCGCGTAGCGCTTGAGGTACCCGGTGATGTCCGTCTTCACCATGGGCTTTTCGGCGGCCTTCCTCGCGGCGATCTCCTCGTCGGGAACCTTCAGGGTGATGGTGTGGTTGGGGATATCGATGGCGATAAGATCCCCCTCGTGGACATAGGCGATGAGGCCGCCGGAGGCCGCCTCGGGGCTCACATGGCCGATGGACGCGCCCCGGGTAGCGCCGGAGAAGCGGCCGTCGGTGATGAGGGCCACGGTCTTGTCAAGGCCGGCGCCGGCGATGGCGGAGGTGGGGTTGAGCATCTCCCGCATACCGGGGCCGCCGGCGGGGCCCTCGTACCGGATGACGATCACGTCGCCGGGGTGGATGCCGCCCTCATAGATGACCTTGATGGCCTCCTCCTCGCTGTTGAAGACCCGGGCGGGGCCCTCGTGCCGGAGCATCTCCGGGGCCACGGCGGAGCGCTTCACCACGCAGCCGTTCTCCGCCAGATTGCCGAACAGCACGGCGATGCCGCCGGTCTCGGAGTAGGGATTGTCGATGGGCCGGATGACCTGGGGATCCAGATTTTCCACGCCCTCCAGGTTCTCCGCCAGCGTCTTCCCGGTGCAGGTCATGACGGAGGTGTCCAGAAGTCCCTTTTTCGTCAGCTCCTTGAGCACCGCGTAGACGCCGCCCGCCTCGTTCAGATCCTCCATATAGGTGGGGCCGGCGGGGGCCAGATGGCAGAGGTTGGGGGTCCTGGCGCTGATCTCGTTGGCCATGCTGATATCGAAGTCCACGCCGCACTCGTTGGCGATGGCGGGGAGGTGGAGCATGGAGTTGGTGGAGCACCCCAGGGCCATGTCGGCGGTGACGGCGTTGCGGATGGCGGCCTCGGTCATGATGTCCCGGGCGCGGATATTTTTCCGCACCAGCTCCATCACCTGCATCCCGGCCCGTTTGGCAAGGCTGATGCGGGCGGAGTAGGCCGCCGGAATGGTGCCGTTGCCGCGAAGCCCCATGCCCAGGACCTCGGTGAGGCAGTTCATGGAGTTGGCGGTATACATGCCGGAGCAGGAGCCGCAGGAGGGGCAGGTCTTGCACTCGTATTCCCGCAGCTTGGTATCACTGATCTTTCCGGCGGAGTAAGCGCCCACGGCCTCGAACATGCTGGAGAGGCTTGTCTTGTGCCCGTCCACGCGGCCGGCCAGCATGGGGCCGCCGGAGACGAACACGGTGGGCAGGTTGAGCCGCGCCGCGGCCATCAGCAGGCCGGGCACGTTCTTGTCGCAGTTGGGGATCATCACCAGGCCGTCAAAGCCGTGGGCCATGACCATGCACTCGGTGGAGTCGGCGATAAGATCCCGGGTGACCAGGGAATATTTCATGCCCACATGCCCCATGGCGATGCCGTCGCAGACGGCGATGGCGGGGAAAACGATGGGCGTGCCGCCGGCCATAGCCACGCCGGTTTTCACCGCCTCGGTGATCTTGTCCAGGTTCATGTGGCCGGGGACGATCTCGTTGTAGGAGCTGACGATGCCGATAAGGGGCCGCTGGAGCTCCTCGTCGGTGAGGCCCAGGGCGTAATAAAGCGACCGGTGCGGCGCGTTGCCGAAGCCGTTGACTATGGTGTCTTTTACCATGCTGTTTTCTCCTTTTTTATTCCTGATGCTCCCCCGTCCGAGCCTGCGCGCCGTGGGGGAACATGAACCGCACGGGCTTCCCCGCGGCTCTGGCGTACTCGATCTCGGAGGCGGTGCTTTTGCCGATGTAGTCGTCCCGGTTGACGACGAAGATGGAGTCGGACATGTCGATCCGCTGACGGTGGATATCCGCCAGGAGGGCTTCTGTCTCAGGGGAAACGGTTTTGCCCTCGGCGTGCTCGAAAAAGCCCAGGGAGATCACAAGCTTGCCCGCCAGAGTCAGGGCTTCCTGGGCTTTCAGGAAATCCTCCTTGAAGCGGGTACTGCCGCAGAGGGTCACGACCTCATGCCGGCCGCTCCCGCAAGCCCTCTCCTCCATCAAATTCGCACCCTTTCCAATCAATATATATTTTTTCCGAGGACATGCGCCTCGGAAAAAATACCTCAGGGTAAACATATCTGAATTTCGCAAAATTCAGATATGTTTTACCGCACGTTCCCTTGGCATTGAAAGGCCGCAAAGCGGCCTTTCAAGCCAGTTTAGTTATTGATGAGCTTATCCTCGTCGCTCCAGCTGTAGAGCTTGCGCACCTCGGCGCCCACGATCTCGCTGGGGTGCTCGGCGGCCTTCTTGCGCATGGCGTTGAAGTGCACCTGCGCGCCGGCGTCGGACATATCCAGCAGGAACTCCTTGGCGAAGGTGCCGTCCTGGATATCGCTGAGGATCTTCTTCATGGTCTTCTTGGTCTCCTCGGTGATGATCTTGGGCCCGGTCACATAGTCGCCGTACTCGGCGGTGTTGGAGATGGAGTACCGCATCCCGGCGAAGCCGCTCTGATAGATGAGGTCAACGATGAGCTTCATCTCGTGGATGCACTCGAAATAGGCGTTCCGGGGGTCGTAGCCGGCCTCGCAGAGGGTCTCAAAGCCCGCCTGCATCAGGGCGCAGACGCCGCCGCACAGGACGGCCTGCTCGCCGAAGAGGTCGGTCTCCGTCTCGGTGCGGAAGGTCGTCTCCAGAACGCCGGCCCTTGCGCCGCCGATGCCGGCGGCATAGGCAAGGCCGATGTCCCAGGCGTCGCCGGTGGCGTCCTGCTCCACGGCGATGAGGCAGGGCACGCCCTTGCCCGCCTGATACTCGCTCCTGACGGTGTGGCCGGGGCCCTTGGGGGCGATCATGATGACGTTGACATTCTTGGGGGGCTTGATGCAGCCGAAGTGGATGTTGAAGCCGTGGGCGAAGGCCAGGGTCTTGCCCTCGGTGAGGTTGGGCTCGATGCTCTCCTTGTAGAGCTTGGCCTGCTTCTCGTCGTTGATCAAAATCATGATGATGTCGGCGGCCTTGGCGGCGTCGGCGGCGGTCATGACGGTGAGACCCTGCTGCTCGGCTTTAGCCCAGCTCTTGGAGCCGGTGTAGAGGCCGACGATGACGTTGACGCCGGAATCCTTCAGATTCAGGGCGTGGGCGTGGCCCTGGGAGCCGTAGCCGATGATGGCGACGGTCTTGCCGTCCAGACGGTGAAGATCGCAGTCCTGCTCGTAGAAGATCCTGTTCATGGTGATTATCTCCTTTTAAAGTGAATTTGATTATACTTTCGGCCTTCGCCGGAAAAAGCGTTTTGTGCGCGGCGGGCCTGCCGTGCGGCGGCCCGTGCAAGGTGAAAACGGGGCCGTAGGGGCCGCCTCTCTTGGCGGCCCGCGCCTCTCTTGGCGGCCCGCTTAGCCGGCCTCAGTTGATATCCGGCTGCTCCAGGATGGATCCGCCGCCCTTTTGCAGGGCCACAATGCCGGTGCGGCACAGCTCGATAATCCCCAGGGGCTTTATCATCTCGATGAGGGCGTCGATCTTGTCCGGGGTGCCGGTGACTTCGATGCACAGGGCCTCCACGGAGTAGTTGATGATCTTGGCCTTGAAGATGTCCAGAGCGGAGAGGACGCGCTGGTGGTTGTCGGGATTATTTTTGATCTTCACCAGCACCAGCTCCCGCTCGATGGCGTCGATCTCCTCCAGAAGCTCCACCTTCTTGACGTTGAAGAGCTTCCGAAGCTGATTGATCATCTGGGCCCGGGCGTAGCCGTCGCCGGACATGGTGATGGTGATGCGGCTGTACTCCGGGGACTCGGTGACGCCCACGGTGAGGGAGTCGATGTTGAAGCCGCGCCGGGTGAACATGCTGGTGACGCGGGTCAGGACGCCGAATTTGTTCTCCACATAGACGGCGATGACGAACTTGTTGCTTTTCGGTTCAGACACGGCTCACACCTCCTTCTTCTTCACGGTGATGATGTCGTCGATGGCGCCGCCGGGGGGCAGCATGGGCAGGACGAATTCGTCCTTGTCGATGAGGCAGTCGATGACGGTGACGTCGTCGGACCGGATGGCCTTTTCAAAGGCCGCCTCAAATTCTGCGGGGGCGGCGGCTCTGACGCCCTTGGCGCCGAAGGCCTCGGCCAGCTTCACGTAGTCGGTCCGGCGCACGTCCAGATTCGTGTCCGCGTAATGGTGGTTGAAAAAGAGCGTCTGCCACTGGCGCACCATGCCCAGGGTCTTGTTGTCGATGAGGACGACGGTCACGGGTATACGGTAGGTGACGGCGGTGGCCAGCTCGTTGAGATTCATGCCAAAGCTGCCGTCGCCGGTGATGAGGACGGTGCGCTCCCCGGTGCCCACGGCGGCGCCGATGGCCGCCCCCAGGCCGAAGCCCATGGTGCCGAGCCCGCCGGAGGAGATCATCTTGCGGGGCTTTTGGAACCTGATATACTGGGCCGCCCACATCTGGTGCTGGCCCACGTCGGTGGCCACGGGGGTGTCGGCGGTCTTGTGCCGGTTGATGATCTCCATGACCTTCAGGGGCGTCAGGATCTCCGGGTCGTCAGTAAGGAAGCTTATCTCCTTCTCCCGCAGATCCTCGACGTGATCCATCCACTCCATGTGATTGGCCTCGTGGACGGAGTCGATGAGCTCCCGGAGGGCCTCGGCAATGTTGCCGGTGATGCCGATATCGGCGGTGATGTTCTTGCTGATCTCCGCGAAATCCGCATCGATGTGGATGATGCTTGCGTTTTGGGCGAACTTCGCCTTATTGCCCGTGGCCCGGTCGGAAAAGCGGGTGCCGATGGCGATGATGAGATCCGCGTCGTTGGAGGCCATGGAGCTGGCGTAGTGGCCGTGCATCCCCTGCATCCCCAAAAAGCGGGGGTGATCCGTGGGGATGCCGGAGAGGCCCATCAGAGAGCAGCCGATGACCGCGTCGATCTTGTCCGCCAGCTCCAGCACCAGCTCCTCGGTCTGGGAGCCGATGACCCCGCCGCCGATGTGGATGAAGGGCCTGGAGCGGGAGTCGATGAGCGCGGCGGCCTGGGCGATCCTGTTCCGGTTGGGGGCGTGCTGGGGGAAGGGCTCCGCCACGGGCTGGGGCTCGTAGTCCGCCACGGCGGTCTGGATGTCCTTGGGGATGTCGATGAGCACGGGGCCGGGGCGGCCGGATTTGGCGATGCGGAAGGCCTCCCGGATCTTGTCGGCCAGCTTGTTCACGTCGTGGATGAAGTAGTTGTGCTTGGTGATGGGCAGGGTGATGCCGGTGATGTCGATCTCCTGGAAGGAGTCCCGGCCGATGAGATCCTGGGGCACGTTGCCGGTGATGGCCACCATGGGCACGGAGTCCAGCATGGCGGTGGCGATGCCGGTGACCAGATTCGTGGCCCCCGGGCCGGAGGTGGCGATGACCACGCCCACCTTGCCGGTGGCCCGGGAATAGCCGTCGGCGGCGTGGGACGCCCCCTGCTCATGGGCGGTAAGGATATGGTGGAGGCGGTCGCCCGCCTCGTATATGGCGTCGTAGAGGTTCAGCACCTGTCCGCCGGGATACCCGAACACGTCGGTCACGCCCAGCTCGATCAGTGTCTCGACGACGATCTGCGCTCCTGTCAATTTCATGGCGTTTCTCCTACTCTATGGTTATTTGGGCTCATTTCTTCTCCAACAGCCTGTTCACGGCGGAAACCAGGGCCTTGATGGAGCTGACGATGATGTCCCGGCTGACGCCCACGCCCCAGAACATCTCGCCGCTCTGGGACTTGATGCCCACGTAGCTGGCGGCCTTGGAGGTGGAGCCCTCGTCCAGGGCGTGCTGGGTGTAGACCTCCAGGGTGTAGGGCTGGTCGATGACCAGCTTGACGGCGTTGGATACCGCGTCAAGGCGCCCGTTGCCGAAGGCGGTGACCTTCTGCTTCACGCCCTTGTAGAGCACCGTCACCGTGGCGGTGATGCCGTCCGGCTCCTGGACGTAATGGGCCTCGGGGACGTTCATGACGGACTTGACGTTGACGTAGTTTTCGTTGAAGATGTTGAAGATCTCCTGGGGAAGAAGCTCCCTGTGCTCCCGGTCGGAGATGCCCTTGATGTGGTAGCCGAAGGCCTCCCGCATCCTGGCCGGCAGGGTGTAGTTGAACTGCGTCTCCAGGATGTACCCGATGCCGCCCTTGCCGGACTGGGAGTTGATGCGGATGACGTCCGCCTCGTAGACGCGCCCCAGGTCGGTGGGGTCGATGGGCAGATAGGGCACCGTCCAGGGCTCCTCCGGGTGCTCCTCCCGCCAGTGCATCCCCTTGGCGATGGCGTCCTGATGGGAGCCGGAGAAGGCGGCGAAGACCAGCGCGCCGGAATAGGGCTGGCGCTCGTAGACCCGCATACGCGTGACCTTCTCATACGTCCTTGTGATGGCGGGCAGGTCGTGGAAGTCCAGCTCCGGATCCACGCCCTGGGAGTACATATTCAGGGCCAGGGTGACAATATCCACGTTTCCGGTGCGCTCGCCGTTGCCGAAGAGCGTCCCTTCCACCCGCTCCGCCCCGGCCAGAATACCCATCTCGGTGTCCGCGATGGCGCAGCCCCGGTCGTTGTGGGGGTGGAGGGAGACGATGATGCCGTCCCGGTATTTGAGATTCTTGCACATATACTCGATCTGGCTGGCGTACACGTGGGGCATGGAGTGGCTCACCGTCACGGGCAGGTTGTAGATGACCTTCCGCTCCGGGGTGGGCTTCCAGATCTCGCTCACCGCGTCGCAGATCTCCAGGGCGAACTCCGGCTCGGTGCCGGTGAAGCTCTCCGGGGAGTACTCAAAGCGGAAATTCCCCGGCGTTTTGGCGGCGTACTCATTGAAAAGCTTCGCGCCGGAGACGGCGATGTCCACGATCTCCGCCTTCGATTTTTTGAACACCTGCTCCCGCTGGGCCACGCTTGTGGAGTTGTAGAGGTGGACAATGGCGTTCTTACAGCCGGAAACGGCCTCGAAGGTCTTTTTGATGATGTGCTCCCTGGACTGGGTCAGCACCTGGATGGCCACGCCGTCGGGGATCATATCCCGCTCGATCAGCGCCCGGCAGAACTCGTACTCCGTCTCGGAGGCGGCGGGGAAGCCCACCTCGATCTCCTTGAAGCCGATCTTCACCAGAAGCTCGAAAAACTCCAGCTTCTCCTCTAAGCTCATGGGGATGATCAGGGCCTGGTTGCCGTCCCGCAGATCCACGCTGCACCAGGTGGGGGCCTTTTCGATGTGATCCTTTTTCATCCAGTCGGTGTAGTTCCCCTCCGGGACGAAATACTGCCGTGTGTACTTTTCAAAACCTTTCATAATCTTCCCTTTCCGGTATTTTTGGGTACAAAAAAAGCCTCTTTTACCCAAAATACGCAAATATTTCAGGATAAAGAGACGAAAGAAAACTTCCGCGGTACCACTCTTCTTGGCGCTTGCGGCGCCCGCTCAACCCGCGTCCAATAACGCGGCCTCTCTGTAACGGGAGAACCCGTTCCAGCCTACTGACGAAAGACTTCGCGTTCAGCCGACAGCTCCGGGAGGAGTGTGATGTTCACCCGATGCCGCTTTACACCTGCCAGCGGCTCTCTGCGATCGACGGCGGACACCTTTGTTCCCATCTCAGCCTTTTTCTGTTCCCTTATAATACAACGCATTAAATCAGATGTCAAGGCTCATTTTTTCTTTTTACGTTTTAGCAAAACCGGCTCGTAAAATTGCCGAAATTTCCGGCAATTTAGCGATATCAACGGCAAAATACGCCTTGAAAAACCGTAAAAACAGTGTATAATAGGTACGTTTACCGCTTCCTTCCCCCGCGGCATACTCTTTTCCGAAACGAGGTATCACCATGAACATCGTCTGTCTCGATCTGGAGGGCGTGCTTGTCCCCGAGATCTGGATCGCCTTTTCCCAGGTCTCCGGGATCCCGGAGCTGCGGCGCACCACCCGGGACGAACCGGATTACGCCAAGCTCATGGCCTTCCGCATCGCCACCCTCAAATCCCACGGCCTGGGCCTTCGTGAGATCCAGGACGTCATCGCCCAAATCGACCCCCTGCCCGGCGCGGTGGAATTTCTGGACGCCCTGCGGGAGGAGACTCAGGCGGTCATCCTCTCTGACACCTTCACCCAGTTTGCCAAGCCCCTGATGCGCAAGCTCAAGTGGCCCGCCCTCTTCTGCAACGAGCTGACCGTGGCGCAAAGCGGCGAGATCACAGGCTTTCGGATGCGCTGTGAAAACTCCAAGCTCACCACCGTCCGCGCCCTGCAGTCCTGCGGCTTCGAGACCGTGGCCGCCGGGGACAGCTACAACGATCTGGCCATGATCCGCGCCTCCAAGGCCGGGTTCCTCTTCCGCAGTACGGACAAGATCCGCGCGGACAACCCGGATCTGCCCGCCTTCGAGACCTTCGACGAGCTGCTGGCCGGCATCCGCGCCGCCATCGGTGGCTGACCATGGGCTTTTGGGAGCTTTTTCTGACGGCGGCGGCCCTCTCCATGGACGCCTTTGCCGTCTCTGTCTGCAAGGGCCTGTCGGCCCGGACGCTTAAGGCCCGGGACGCGGCGAAAACCGGCCTCTTTTTCGGCGGCTTTCAGGCGCTGATGCCCCTTCTGGGCTGGCTTTTAGGCCGGCAGTTCGAGCGCTATATCGTGGAGATCGACCACTGGATCGCCTTTGTGCTGCTGGGCTTCATCGGCGGCAAGATGATCTGGGAGGCCCTGCGGGGCGGGGACGGGGACGATTCCGGCTCCTTCGCCTTTAAAGAGCTTCTGCTGCTGGCCATCGCCACCAGCATCGACGCCCTGGCCGTGGGCGTCACCTTCGCCTTCCTCAGCGTGGACATCTGGTCCTCCGTGGCCGTCATCGGCGTCACCACCTTCGCTTTCTCCTTCGGCGGCGTCTATCTGGGCAATAAGGTGGGGGGCCGCTTCCATGAGAAGGCGGAGCTGGCCGGCGGTGTCATCCTGATCCTCATCGGATTGAAGATCCTCCTGGAGCATCTGGGCGTCATAAATTTTTAATTTTGTAACAAACTTTTCCGAAAAGGGTATATACTTACATTTTAACAGCAAAGCCCGCTCCGCGCGGGCTTCACATTTGAAGGGAAGTACGAAAGAATGGCAAAAAAGCAGTTCAAGGCCGAATCCAAGCGGCTCCTCGACCTGATGATCAACTCCATCTACACCCACCGGGAGATTTTTCTCCGGGAGATCATCTCCAACGCCTCCGACGCCATCGACAAGCTGGCCTACAAGGCGCTGACCGACCAGAACGTGGGCCTTGACCGGGACGATTTCCGCATCCGCGTCGCCCTGGACAAGGATGCGCGGACGATCACCGTCTCCGATAACGGCATCGGCATGTCCCGGGAGGACATGGAGGAGAACCTGGGCGTCATCGCCCACTCCGGCTCCTTCAAGTTCAAGTCCGAGCTGGAGAGCGCCGAGGACGTGGACATCATCGGCCAGTTCGGCGTGGGCTTCTACTCCGCCTTCATGGTCAGCGACAAGGTGACCGTGATCTCCAAAGCCTATGGCGCGGAGCAGGCGTACCGGTGGGAGAGCTCCGGCGCCGACGGCTATACCGTGGCCGAGTGCGAAAAGGATACCGTGGGCACCGACGTGGTCATGCACTTGAAGCCCGACACCGAGGAGGAGCGCTACAGCGAGTTTTTGGAGACGTGGCGGATCCGGGAGCTCATTAAGAAATATTCCGACTACGTCCGCTTCCCCATCCGCATGGACGTGGAGCATACAGAATATGTGGAGACCGGCGAGGAGGATGCGGACGGTCACAAGAAGACCGAACCCGTGACCCACACCGAGGAGGAGACGGTCAACTCCATGGTGCCCATCTGGCAGAGGAGCAAGGCGGAGGCAACGGACGAGAAGTGCGTGGAGTTCTACAAGGACCGCTTCCACGACAGCGAGGATCCCGTAGCCGTCATCCGCGTCAACGCCGAGGGCCTCACCTCCTACCGCGCCCTGCTGTTCATCCCCGCCAAGGCCCCCTACGACTTTTACAGCCGCGACTATAAGCCGGGCCTGGCGCTTTACAGCTCCGGCGTTATGATCATGGAGTCCTGCGCCGACCTGCTGCCCGAGTGCTTCCGCTTCGTCCGGGGCGTGGTGGACTCCCCCGACCTGAGCCTCAACATCTCCCGCGAGATCCTCCAGCACGACCGCCAGCTGAAGATCATCGCCGGGAACCTGGAGAACAAGATCAAGGCGGAGCTTCTGAAGCTGATGACCGACGCGCCCGACAAGTACGACACCTTCTGGGCCGCCTTCGGCCGCCAGATCAAGTACGGCCTTGTGGGCGACTACGGCATGAAGCGGGAGCTCTTGAAGGATCTTTTGAAATTCTACTCCTCCAACGAGGAGAAGCTGACAAGCCTCAAGGATTACGTCTCCCGGATGCCCGAGAGCCAGAAGTACATCTACTACGCCGCCGCCGACAGCCTGCGCACCGCCGCCGGCCTGCCCCAGAACGAGCAGGTGAAGGCGAAGGGCTACGAGCTTCTCTACCTCATCGAGGACATCGACGAGTTCGCCGTCCAGGTGCTGATGAACTACGACGGCAAGGAGCTCCGAAGCGTCGCCGCCGGGGATCTGGGCTTGGAGAGCGAGGAGGAGAAGAAGGAGCAGGACGAGACGGCCGGCAAGTCCAGGGAGCTTCTGGAGTTCATGAAGGAGACGCTGAAGGACGACGTGGTGGACGTGAAGCTGTCCAATTCCCTGGTCAGCTCCGCCGTGTGCATGTCCTACGAGGGGGAGATCACCCTGGAGATGGAGCGCTACTTCCGCCAGATGCCCGGCGAGGCCGGGGAGAAGATCCGCGCCCGCCGCGTTCTGGAGCTGAACCCCGCCCATCCGGTCTTCGCCTCCCTCACCGCCGCCTTTGAGCAGGACAAGGACAGAGCCGCCAAAATCGCCCTGGTGCTCTGCGCCCAGGCCAAGCTCCTGTCCGGCCTCCCCGTGGAGGATCTGTCCGCCTACTCCGACGCCGTCTGCGCGCTGATCTGAAAGGTTCACCTTTGTAAACGATTTGAGGGCCGCCCACCGGGCGGCCCTCAGCCTGTCGACAAACACCGCCGCAAGCCGAGGGGCGGTGTACTGTTCTGTATATTCCAGAAAAAAGCCCCGCTAAGAGCGACGCAAGAGAGCGGTAGTACGCCCTCCACTTGTCGCTCCAGCGGTTTCTTGCCAGCTTCTTTAAATTCATGCATGCGTAGTGAGCGCGGCCTTGACTCGCTGGAGTGCATAATCTCAAGTGTACGGGATACATACATTGACGCAGGAGGTATGCATTTGCAAACTGTCAGTTGACATCGGTGACCATTCCTGACAGCGTCGCGGATATTAAAAGGCAAGTGTTTGACGGCTGTGCGCTCACCTCGGTGACCATTCCTGAGAGTGTCACATATATTGGAGCCGGGACATTTAACGGCTGTCCGTTGACCTCCGTAACCTTTCTGGGTGACGCGCCATACTTTAATACATCAGATTCTTATTCTTATTTCCAACCATTTCATCAAGAAATTCCGTATTGCATTATCGCCTTTTCTTACCGCCACGCGATAGGTGAAGCCGGGGAAGGACTTGGGGCGGAGATTTCGGGCGCCTGCGCGGTTTGGCCTGACCGGCTCTGTGTACTTCGCAATTTCCAGCAAAAGCTTCTCCCCATCCTTCTCCGGGGCGCGGAAATAGTCGCGGCACAGCGCCATCGCCATCTTCATGTTGACCGCGTACTCGTAAACATTCGCCGCCTTATTCTGAACGACAGCGCCCCTTACGATGCGGGAACAAAAGTTGAACATCGTCCCGCTTGGTTTGCGTTGTGGTAATTGTCATGGAAAGGTCACGGTCAAGCGGCATCATCGGGAGCTTTGCGACTTCCCGCATCGCTCCAGCGCCGTCTTTGACGCGCAGGAGAAAGTCCACGTTAGGTTTCAGCACAAGGTGGGCAATCATATTGTACCCCTCATAGCCCCGGTTCATGACTATCAGTGTCTTATCCGGGAAACGGTGGGCGTTAAGCATCCAAACCAGCGCGCCTATCTCGTCTGTTTTTGGCTGTGGTTGTAGGACACAATCATATTTAAGCCCATTATACCGGCAAAAAAGCATAAAAAGTTAACAAAAAATGAATATTTCAGATAGCGCTAAAAAGCGGCGAAAATCATTTTAGATACATTATCCGGACTTGTTGATATTCTCCCGTTGTTGGGTTGGGGAGCGGAAAAAGCACAGAAAAATATTTTGAAGAGACAATTCTGCTTTTGCAGGAGGCGTCCCATCGCGTGATTTTTGCGTCTACCATATTTTTCACATCGTTGCAAATACTTGTTGCAATGGAACCACACATCATTCCGTATTGGCTTTTTTCTAAAACCGCGTAACTTTTACATCTTTCTCACAACATGTTGATACCCCGTAAATCATAGAGCGCACAGCAACAACGCCGTGCGCTCTATACGCTTCTTAACTTAACATCGCAGTCCTTTTCGGCAAAATACCGATTTGGGGTAGGGTTCTTAACTTAATGACATTAGCCCAATAGGGCGGGTTTTTTTTGGTGGAGAAGGAAACCATTGAATGGGAAGGGGAACCGACGGTTTCGTTTGACCTGTTGATTTTACGCGGGGACGGGGGTATAATCAAAGAACATTTTTGTAGAAAAGGGGATTTTATGACGCTTCTCAAAAGATCCGCCTTCCCCTGGCGGGAATTTCTCAAATCCCTGGCGGCGGTGGGGCTTCCCGTGGCGGTGCAGAATCTGCTGACCACCACCGCGTCCATGGTGGACACCATGATGGTGGCGCCCCTGGGGGAGAATTCCGTGGGGGCGCTGGGGCTTTGCGCCCAGTTCTCCTCCCTGATGTTCTCCTGCTACTGGGGCTTTGTGGGCGGCGGGATGCTTTTCTTCGCCCAGTACTGGGGCGCCCGGGAGGACGACGGCATCGACCGCAGCTACGGTATGACCTGGGTGTGCATGATGGCCGTGTCCCTGATCTTCTGCCTCCTGGCCCTGCTGGCCCCCGGCCTTGTGATGGGGCTCTATACGGACAAGACCGCCCTCCGGGCCATCGGCGCGCGATACCTTGCCGTTGTGGGCTTTGCCTACCCCCTGCAGGTCTGCTCCATGGCTATGAGCGCTCTGCTGCGGGCCACGGAGCGGGTGCGGATCCCCATGATCGCCTCGGTGGCGTCGGTGGCCGTCAATATTTTCTTAAACTGGGTGTTTATTTACGGCCGCCTGGGCGCGCCGGCTATGGGCATCCGGGGCGCGGCCCTGGCCACCACCGTGGCGGCGGCGGTGAATGTGGCGGCGATCTACGGGATGGCCAAGTGGAAGGGGTACCCGTATCTTTTCCACATCCGCGCCCATTTCCGCTGGACGCGGGGACATGCCCGAAGCTTTTTCATAAAGTGCTTTCCCATCATCCTGAACGAGCTGTTTCTGGGCATCGGCAACATGGTCATCAACGTGACCCTGGGCCGCCAGCCGGAGGCCGTCATCAACGGCCTGGCGGTGTTCCGCACCCTGGAGGGCCTGATCGTGGGCTTCTTCGCCGGCTTCTCCTCGGCATCGTCGGTGCTGGTGGGCAAATGCGTGGGGGCCGGGGAGCTGGAGACGGCCTATCAGCGGGCCAAGCGGCTTGTGTATCTGTGCGGCGGCATCCTCTTTGCCGTGGGGCTGGGGCTCCTGGGCCTGCGGCGGCCCATCCTCACCGCCATGGGCCTGTCCGGCGCGTCCTATGAGGCCGGGGTCAGGTTCCTGACCGTCTATGTCTTTGTGGCCCTGATCCGCATGGGCAACTGGATCATGAACGACACCTACCGGGCCTCCGGCGACGCCGTCACCGGCACGGTGCTGGAGATCGTTTCCATGTACATCCTGGTGATCCCCGCCGTTTTGCTGACGGGCTTTGTGTTCCGCCTGCCCTATTGGGCGGTGTTCCTCTTTTGCTACTGCGACGAGCCGATCCGGTATGTGCTGATGCAGCTCCATCTGTACTCCGGGAAATGGATCCGGCCCGTCACCGTCCGGGGCGAGGCGGCTCTGCCGGCCTTCCGGGAGAAAAGAAGGAGGGGTCGCGCGTGACGGAGAAGAGAGCGGGAGGGCTGGCCCAGCCGGACGACGCCCAGCTGGCCGCCGCGCTGGCGGCCGGTATCCCCGCCGCGCCAAGCCCGGAGATCCCCCGGGAGACCCGGGCCGTCCTCCGGGAGCTGCGCGTGGCGGACTATTTGCCGGGCCGCCGGTGCGTGACGGAGGCCATGCGGGCCCTCGCCGCGTCCCCGGACGGTGACGGCCTCGACCCGAAGCGGGTCCTTCCCGCCGTGGCCCGGCGTCTGGGCCTGACGGAGGCCCAGGTGGAGGAGCGCCTGGAGGCGGTCGTGGCCTCCGCGGTGAAAAACTGCCCGCCCCGGGTCTTCCAAAGCCTTTTCCCCGAGGGGACGCCGGATCGGGGACTTTTCCTGGAGCGGGTGTTCGAACAGCTCTACCGCCGCCTGGGCCGGGAGCTGTGGGGACAGTAAAAATAGACAATATAATTCCTGGGAGGAACAACTTTATTTTCTATTTGCCCATTCTTTTCTCGATTTTCCGGCGCTGTTCCTCTGAAAAAGGAAGCTCTGACAACCATTCCTCAAACTCCCGGCAGATTTGCGGCATGGATTTTCCGAAAACAGCTATCGCCATTTGCGATGTTCCATTGCCGCAATAGAACCGCATATAGTTTACTTTGCCGAAGGTTTGAAACATGTATTCTGTCCACGCGCCCGCGACGGGATATGTTATCCTGTCCTCCAGCCCATAAAACTCCTCCTCGGAGCTGTTTATGAGCTTAGGGATTTGAACAAATTCCCCTGTTTCTTTGTAATATCTGGCCCAAAGCTTGTTTTTGATCCCCCACCAGCTTCCATCCATCATCATCGCAAGTCCCTCGCACAAAAAGGCGGAAGACGGCTCAAAAAGCTGTGCCGCCAGGACGTGGGTATCCTCATGCGGCCCGATGCATTTGATTCTCTCCTCATAGACGGCATGGATCGAGTAAGGCTCTACCACAAAGCTGTCCTCTTTTTCTCCGCTTAACGAGACGACTTTGCCGATGTCGTCATCCTGCGCGTTCGTAATGGATACGCCGTTGCACAAAGCCCCGTCAAAGAAGGCGTTTCCAAGAAGCTGCGGCGAATTGTAGAACCAATATCCAATTTTTTTAGAATACGCAATATTGATTAGCTCACATATCCTGTCAAAGCATCGCTCCTGACCCTCCGCGATTTGCGGAATGTCACGCTCCGCCAAACTGTCCTTTAGATAATGGAATACATAGTGATCGGTCTCATAGGTACGAATCATAGCCGGCCCTCTTTTCAAAACGCTTGGTAATTCCATTATATTGGTCGTTTCTTATATAATCAAGTTAATATGTTATACTAACATAATTAATGGTATCAACAACAAATTCCAGTTTGTTGAGACGTTGCAAAACTCTTTAGAAACGAATGAACCGGGCCGGATCCAAATCGGAGCCGGCCCGGTTGACAAGAGGAGAAAAGAACAGGAACTGTCTTATTTCAAGTCTGTGCCGTTGAGGTATTTGGCCACGGGCTTGATCTGATAGAACAGCACAAAGACGACGGCGGCCAGGACGATGCAGGGGCCGGCCCAGGTGATGTTGTAGATGAAGGAGTAGAACCAGGGGTTGGTGAAGGTGATGCCCAGGAAGTCCCAGGGATCCGCCGCCGACAGGTTCCGCGCCCAGACGAACACGCCCACCAGGTAGCTGGAGGCGAACATCAGAAGGCCGCCCACCAGGGAGCCCCAGACGCCGCCCAGCTTGACCCTTTTGAAGAGGCCCGCGCCGAAGCCCAGAAGGGTGAAGGCCAGGAAGTAGTCGCAGATGATGGTGGTCCAGTCGATGGACACGCCGTTGCCGCTTATGTAGTTGAGCGCGCCGAAGACAAAGCCGGCCAGAGCGCCCCAGCCGCAGCCGTAGCGCACGGCGAAGAACACGATGGGGACAAGCTTCAGGGTGATGGAGCCGCCGTCGGGCAGATGATATAACGCCAGGTAGTCCAGCAGCACCGCCAGGGCCACCATGACGGCGCCCTCCACCAGCATTTTCACGCGTTTGTTGTTCATTTTCTAACCCTCCCAAAAAATTTGCGTCCGGCAAATGCCGGACGCAAAGAAAACGGGCGCGGTATGAGCCCCGGTATTTCCCTACGCTGGCATTACCCAGATCAGGTGATAGGTCATGGGAAGTTACCCATATCTCAGTCCTTCGTTTCGGGCCCCCTGTTTACGATGGGATTATAGCAGACCGGCAGCGCCTTGTCAAGCAAAAAAATGATGTCAAAAAATAAAGCTAAAAAATAATTAAAAAAATTATAAAAAGTACTTGACAATGCAAAGGGCGTATGGTATAATATCTATGGTGGCGGAAGGCGAACCCACGTCTCAGGGTGAAAAAACCCATCCGGGCTGCCGCCCGGATGGGAGAGGACGTCCGACGCCTGCGCCTGAGCCCGAATACTTGGAGGGCGAGGTTAAGCGGCGTCGGTTAGGACGCGCGTACCCTTAAAAGCCCCTCCACCTGGGCCAGCTGGGCGGGGGTGTTGACGCCGATCAGCTCCTCGCCCATGTTCCGGACGCAGACGTGCACCTTTTCGCCGCGCTCCTTGAGGATGCGGGGCAGGTCGGTGAGGTAATACTCCCCCTGGGCGTTGTCGGTGCGCAGCTCCGAGAGGGCGGAGACCAGCTTCTCAAAGTCCGCCGCCAGGATGCCGGAGTTCAGCTCCCGGCAGGCCCTCTCCTCCGGGGTGCAGTCCCGATCCTCCACGATCCGGTCAAAATCGCCGTTTTCGTCCCGGATCACCCGCCCGAAGGGCAGGGGCTCCTGGGAGACGCCGGACAGCACCGTGCAGGCCGCGCCGCTTTGCCGGTGCTCCTCCACCAGGGCCGCGTAGGTCTCCGGCCGCACCAGGGGCATGTCTCCGCAGCAGATGAGCACGTCCCCCCGGTAGTCCCCCAGGGCCGGCACTGCGCACATCACCGCGTGGCCGGTGCCCAGCTGCTCGGTCTGTTCGGCGTGGGGATACTGGGGGAAGGCCTTTAAAATATACTCCTTTTTGTAGCCCACCACGATCACGGTGTCGTCCCGATCCGTGGGCAGGGCGTCCAGCACCCAGCCCAGCAGGGGCTTTCCCAGGGCCTGGCGCATGGCCTTGGGCAGGTCGATGCCCTCCTGGGCCAGTCTTGTTCCCTTGCCGGCGGCAAGGACGATGGATTTCAGCATAGGGATCCCTCCTTGGAAGGTTTATTTATTTCTGTCATGATCTCCTCAGGCCCCAGACCCTCACGGCTCAACGCCGTCATCCGCCGGAGGATGGGCGCGGCGTGGTCGAAAAACGTCCTCATGCCGGGGCAGAGGTAGTGCTGGCCCGCCTCCCCGTCCGCGGAGAGGGCGAAGCGATCCTTGGGGCACCCGCCGTTGCACAGCGCAAGATGGGGACAGCGGCGGCACTGGCCGGTGAGCTCCCCCTTCCGGCGGCCGAAGGAGAGCTGAGCCTCGGAATTTACAATCTTATCCAGACTTCCGCCGCTCAGACTGCCCATCCGGTGCGCCGGATCCACGAAGTGGTCGCAGGCGTACACCGCCCCGTCCTCCTCCACCACCGGCACCCGCCCGCAGGTGTCCCGCAGGGTACACAGGGACGCCTCGCCGCCCGCCAGGACCCGGGCGGCCTCCGCAAAGAGCTGGACGTCCAGCCGTCCCAGATCGTGGGCCGCCCACTCGTCAAAGCAGGCGATGAGGAACCCGCCGTAGCCCTCCGGGGAGACGGATTCCGGCGTTACGGCCCCGTCCGGGCCGCGGACTACGATGGGGATGAACTGGATCCAGCCGCTCCCCAACTCCCGGAGGGCGCGGTAGACCTCCAGGGGCCGCTTCTCGCTTTCGGAATGGACGGTACACAGAAGATCCGGCTCCAGCCCGTGGCGCTTTAAACGCGCGGCGGCGGCCCGGACGCGCTGAAAGGTGGGGGCGCCCCCCAGATCCCGGCGGTTCAGGTCGTGCACCGCCTCCGAGCCGTCCACGGACAGGCCCACGTCGAAGCGGTTTTCCTTTAAGAAGGCGCACCAGGCATCGTTGAGCAAAAGTCCGTTGGTTTGCAGATTGTTCAAAGCCGTCCAGCCGGCGGGGAGATGCTTTCGCTGGAGCTCCACGGCTTTTTTGTAGAAATCCATCCCCGCCAGGGTGGGCTCGCCGCCGTGCCAGGTGAAGGACACCACGGGGCCGGGGGAGCCGGCCACGGTCTGGCGGATGAGCTTTTCCAGAAGATCGAAGCTCATGCGCGTCTGCCTTGCGTGGGTGGAATATTTTCCCTTATCCAGGTAGTAGCAATAGCGGCACCGCATGTTGCACCGGGAGCCCACGGGCTTAGCCATCACGGCGAAGGGCAGTTTTTCGCTCATGTGAGGTGCCTGTCCAGGAACTCCAGCGTCTTATCGAAGGAGTCCATGGCCGGCCCCTGGCGGTACATGGGCGTGTGGTAGTACCAGATGCCGTGTCCGGCCCCGTCGTAGCGGTGGAATTCATAGTCCTTGTGGAGCTCCCGGAGCCGCGCCTCCAGCGTGTCCACGTCCTCCGGCGTGGGACTGCGGTCCTCGCTGCCGAAGATGCCCAGAAGCGGGCACTGGAGCTTTTCCGCGTAGTCGATGGGCGCCACGGGCCGTGCGGGGGTCAGTTTATCGGGCGGGCAGACAACGCCGCCGCCCCAGCAGTCCACCGCCGCGTCGATGCCGGGGACGGTGCAGGCCGCCAGGAAGGTGTGGCGTCCGCCGGAGCACATGCCGATGACGCCGGCCTTGCCGTTGGCGTTGGGCTGTGCCTTCAAAAAGCGCAGGGACGCCGCCACATCGTCCATCACGTCGCTGTCCGGCACGCCGCCCTGCTCCATGGACTTTTGGGCCACCTCCGAAGGCGTGCCGTGGCCCACCTCCTCGTAGATGTTGGGGCAGAGGACGGCGTAGCCGTGCTCGGTAAAGCGCCGGGCCGCCTCCCGGCACCACTCGTCCCAGCCGGGCATGTGGGGGATCAGCACCAGGGAGGACGCTTTTTCCACCCCCAGAGGCCGCGACCAGTAGGCATGGATGGGCACGTTCCGCCGGCCGGGGATGACCACCGTCTCGGCGATCTGACCGGCGTAATCGTCGGTTTTAAAGCTGTTCCACATATCATATTCTCCTTTCGGGGTCATTTGTTCAGGTATACCATCAGCGCGGCGGCATCGGCTGGGGAGACGCCGGAGATGCGGGTGGCCTGGCCCAGATTGTCCGGGCGCAGACGGCTCAGCTTCTGCCGCGCCTCCAGCCGTAGGCCCTGGATGGCGTTGTAGTCCATGTCCGGCGGGAGCTTTTTGGCCTCCAGCCGCCGGAATTCGCGGATCTGCCGGGTCTGCTTTTCGATGTAGCCGGCGTACTTGAGGCCGATCTCCACCTCCTTCACCACCGGCTCCGGCAGGGCGGGCCTGTTAGGGTCGAAGGGGGCGGTGGAGGCGTAGTCCAGCTGGGGCCGGCGGATGAGGCCGGCAAGGCTCGCGCCGGTGGTCACCGGCGGCTGGCCCCGGGCGGCCAGAAAGGCGTTCAGGGCCTCCGTGGGCGGGACAAAGACCGTCTCCAGCCGGGCCGTCTCCCGGTTTACGTTTTCGTATTTGTCCAATACCTTTTGGTACCGCTCATCGGAGATCAGGCCCAGGGCGTGGCCCACGCCGCACAGGCGGATATCCGCGTTGTCCTGGCGGAGGCAGAGCCGGTACTCCGAGCGGGAGGTCATCATGCGGTAGGGCTCGTTGGTGCCCCGGGTCACCAGGTCGTCGATGAGGGTACCGATGTAGCTGCCGGCCCGATCCAAAATCAGCGGCTCCCGGCCCAGGAGCTTCAGGGCGGCGTTGGCCCCGGCCGCAAAGCCCTGTACCGCCGCCTCCTCGTAGCCGGAGCTGCCGTTGAACTGCCCCGCGCCGTAAAGGCCGGGGACGCTCCGGGCCTCCAGCGTAAGCTTGAGCTCGGTGGGATCCACGCAGTCATATTCGATGGCGTAGGCGTAGCGCTGGATTTCGGCGCGCTCAAGGCCCTCGATGGAGTGCACCATCTCTACCTGCACGTCCTCCGGCAGGGAGGAGGAGAGGCCCTGAATGTACAGCTCCTCGGTGCCCAGGCCCATGGGCTCGATGAACAGCTGGTGCCGCTTCTTGTCCGGGAAGGTGACGATCTTCGTCTCGATGGAGGGGCAGTAGCGGGGCCCCACGCCGCCGATGACGCCGTTGTAAAGGGGGGAGCGGGCCAGATTGTCCCGGATGATCTGATGGGTGCGCTCGTTTGTGTAGGTGAGCCAGCACACCGCCCGGTTCTCCGGCACGGCCTCCCCGTCAAAGGCGAAGGGCTCGGGCCGGGGATCCCCCGGCTGGAGCTCCATTTTGGAAAAATCCACGCTCCTGGCGTTGATCCGGGGCGGCGTGCCGGTTTTGAAGCGCCGGAGGGAGAGGCCCAGATTCAGAAGACAGCCGGTCAGGGGGCCGGAGGCGTGCATCCCGTCGGGGCCGCTGTCCTCCGTCACATCCCCCACCACGGTCCGGCCCCGGAGATACGTGCCGGTGCAGACCACGCAGGCCCGGCAAAACCAGACTGCGCCGCTTTTGGTGACCACGGCGCTGACGGCGCCGTTCTCCGTGCGGATCTCCACGATCTCCGCCTGGACGAGGCGCAGATTCTCCTCCCGCTCCAGCACGCCCTTCATCAGCTTTTGATATTCGCGCCTGTCCGCCTGGGCCCGCAGGGACCAGACGGCGGGGCCCTTGCCCAGGTTCAGCATCCGGTACTGGATGCAGGCCTGATCCGCCGTCACCGGCATCTGCCCGCCGAGACACGAGAGCTCCCGTACCAGATGCCCCTTGGCCGTGCCGCCGATGGCCGGGTTGCAGGGCATGTTGCCCACGCTGTCCAGATTCATGGTGAAGATCACCGTCCGGCACCCCAGCCTGCAGGAGGCCAGCGCCGCCTCGATCCCGGCGTGCCCCGCGCCGATAACGGCCACGTCACAGCTTCCGGCGTTGTACTCCATGGATAACACCTCTTTCTATAAGGCGAGGGGAGTCGAACCCACTCTGCTCACCTTAAGGACATTTTAATACAATCCGCGCCTTTTCGCAAGACAGATTCAAATTTGTATCACAGCTTTGAACATTTTGTAAATTTCACAAAATTTTAATCCATTTTTCACATTTATATGGTTAAATAGAACAGGAATAACCTTTTGGGGGTTCAAGCGATATGAACATAGCGAAAATCATGGTGCCCAAGGCGCTGACCGTCTGCCTGAGAACGGACTCCTCCATCCGCAAGGGCGTGGACGTGATGCGCCGCCACGGGTACACCGCCATACCGGTGCTGGATCAGGAGGGAAAGTTTACCGGCTGCGTCAACGACCGGGACTTTTTGCGGTATTTCGACAGCCTGAACGGCGCTGCGCCGGAGATGGAGCGCCATACGGTGGGGGAGATCATGCGCCACGACTTCTGCCCGCCCATCGCCATCACGGCCAGCGAGGACAGCCTCATCGACGCGGCGCTCCAGCAGAATTTTGTCCCCGTGGTAGACGACCGGGGCGCTCTGTGCGGCATCGTCACCCGCCGCATGATCATCGCGGAGCTGGCCGGCCGGGAGCTCCCGCCGCTGGACGGGGAATTCACAGAAGCTTAGCAAGGCGGAAGACGGGACAGCTGATGCTGTCCCGGTTTTTAGCTTGTCAAAAAACTCAAATTTGATATTTTTTCCGGCGACATGCGCGTCGGAAAAAATCCCTTTTGTTTTGCGGAGTGTGCAGCCCCGCAGGTCGTGCGCGGAACAAAACAGCAGGTCAATTTTCTCTGAATTTCGCAAAATTCAGAGAAAATTGTCCGCACGTTCCCTTTGTCGGAAAAAGCCCGTCAGGGCTTTTTCGACAGTTTCAGACGGGACAGCATCGGCTGTCCCGTCTTTTTTATGTCATTTTTCAAATAAAAGGAATATTCACGCTCCCGCCCGCATAGGATGGGGACAAGGAGTGTGATCAAATGAGAACAGTCTTGCTGGGCCTCATCGCCGGCGTCATGGTGCTGACCGCCATGCCCGCCTGTGCCAGAACCTGCTATGAAAAAGCCGCCGTCCGCCCGGCGGCGCTGACGGATTGGGCGCGGCCGGAGCCGGCGGACAAGCCCGAACCCGTGGAAGAGGACTACGTGACGTATTACACCCGGGCCGATGTGGAGATGCTGGCGAAGCTGATGTGGTCGGAGGCCGGGGGGATCGACAGCGAAACGGAGCAGGCGTGCGTGGTCTGGACGGTGCTGAACCGCCTGGACAGCCCGGATTTCCAGGGGGAGACCATCGCGGAGGTGGTGACCGCGCCGGGGCAGTTTTATTACCTGGAACGCGCGCCGCTGGAGGAGGAGCTTCTCGCCCTGGCCGGGGACGTTTTGAGGCGCTGGAACGACGAAAAAAACGGCCTTGCCGATACGGGCCGCGTCCTGCCGGCGGGCTATTTCTGGTTTGCCGGGGACGGGAAACACAACTACTTCCGGGACGCCTTCCGCGGCGGCGACCGCTGGGACTACTCCCTGGACAGCCCGTATGAGACGTGATACATAGCGTCCAATGGAGCTTGCCGGTTCACGTCTCCGCGCCGGTCAGCTCGGAATAGATCAGCTCATAGATCGTGGGATCGACGCACGAAAACACGATTTTCATACGGTAATCGCGGTTATCCCTCAACCAGCCTTTTACGGCGCTCACAGCGATCCGGCAGGCCTCCTTCTTGGGATAACTGAATTTTCCCGTAGAAATCGAGGGGAAGGCGATGCTGTGGATCCCGTTCTTTTTTGCCAGATCAAGACTTTCAAGGTAGCACCTCGTCAAATTCTGCCGGCAATTTTCTGTGGGATATTTCGGCCCGACCGTATGGATGATGTATCTGGCCTTCAATCCATAGCCGCCTGTAAGCTTGGCTTCCCCCACGCCGCAGCCGCCGAGGGCCGCGCACGCGGCTCTGAGCGCAGGGCCCGCCGCGCGAAAGACGGCGCCGTCTACGCCGCCGCTTGCCAGGAGCGTTTCGTTTGTGGCGTTGACAATGCACTCACATTCCGACAGGGTGATGTCACGGTCATCCATCCAGATCCCTTCAAAGGGGCCTGTCAAGGGCTCGCGGAACGGGAGGGCGTCGGGGATCCCGTTCCTGCGAAAATCTTCCCGCAGCCGCATCAGTATTTTCCCGAGATGGTTTTCCCCCTCGCCGGTCTTCAGATCCACGCCCCAATACAGGTCTTTCCAATAATTTCCTTCCTTTAAGGGCTTGGTTCCCGTATCCAGCAGGGCCCGGGCCAGCGCGGGATTCTGCGAAAACTTCTCGTACACGACTTTTTCCATTATGCCGCGTTTCACTTTGTCCCAATCCGGCCGCCGCTCGACCTTCTGACCGAGACGCTTTGCCTCGTCGGAGGACAGGCGGGCAAAACGCCCACGGTCTTCCGCGTGGAGACATTTCTGCGCCTGATAGGCGGCTTCTGAATTAAAATATGTAATTCCGTCAAATACGACCTTCGTGGGATAAAAATTGCTTAAAAATTCATATTCCTCGCGAAAATAGTCGATCGCTTCACGTGGCGTTTCATAGTATCTCATGGCGCTTATCTCCTGACCGGTTTTTGACAAAAATCCCTCCAGACAGGGACGGGTACCGCGCGGTTTTTACACGGCTCCCCCGCCGCTTCGGGCCCTGCCACGCCGTTTCTGAACAAAAAAGCGTTGGAATTGCTGACCTTTCAGCTCTTCCAACGCTTTTTCGTGTGGTGCGAGAGATGAGACTTGAACTCACACGTCATTCGACACACGCACCTCAAACGTGCCTGTCTGCCTATTCCAGCACTCTCGCAAAGCAAAACTATTATAGCAGAAAAAATCCGTTTGTCAACCGCTTTTTTAAAATTTGCTGAAAAAAGAAAATCCGGAAAAACATGAAAGTTTTTCCGAAAAACCTCTTGACAAGCCCTTTTATATAATGGTATAATAAGCTGATGCTTTGGCCCCCGAAGTGGGGCCACTCCCACCCTATCTACACATATAGTACCACAATCCGGCAAAAAATCAAGGGGTTGCGCCAAGAATTCTACAACTCCGCCGGGCGTATCTGCCGAGAGCCGGCAAGTAACTGTAAGGAGTGAAGTCAGTGCCAAAAGAAGTATGGTACGGCAAGACGCTGCGCCACAGCTTTGCCAAGACGGAGGAGATTCAGGAGATGCCGAACCTTCTGGAGATCCAGAAGGACTCGTACAACTGGTTTCTGAAGACGGGTCTTCGGGACGTGTTCCGCGACGTGGCGGCCATCACCGACTACACGGGGAATCTGGAGCTCACCTTCCTGGATTACAGGATGGACGAGGAGCCCAAGTACTCCGTGGAGGAGTGCAAGGCCAGAGACGTGACCTACGCCGCCCCCATCCGCGTCAGCGTCTGCCTGCGGAACAAGGAGACGGAGGAGATCAAGGAGCAGGAGATCTTCATGGGGGACTTCCCCATCATGACCGACGGCGGCACCTTCGTCATCAACGGCGCGGAGCGCGTCATCGTGTCCCAGATCATCCGCTCCCCCGGCGTCTACTACGAGCGCACCGTGGACAAGACGGGCGCGGCGGTCTACGCCACCACCGTCATCCCCTACCGGGGCGCGTGGCTGGAGTATGAGACGGATCCGGCGGATATGTTCAACGTCCGCATCGACAAGAACCGCAAGCTGCCCGTCACCTGCTTCCTGCGGGCCTGCGGCATCCGCACCGCCGACCCGTACACATGGCTGTCCATGTCCGGCGGCGAGGCCGGCGGCGACACCAACGAGAAGCTCTTTGAGATCTTCGGCCGGGACGCCCGCATGGTCTCCACCGTGGAGAAGGACGCCTGCAAGAGCCGGGAGGAGTCGCTGCTGGAAATCTACCGCAAGCTCCGCCCCGGCGATCCCCCCACCATCGATTCCGCCGAGACGCTGCTCTATAACCTGCTGTTCGACCCGCGCCGGTACGATATCTCCATCGCGGGCCGGTATAAGTTCAACAAGAAGCTGGCCGTGTGGCCCCGGATCGTGGGCAAGAAGCTGACCCGGCCCATCGCCGACCCGCTGACCGGCGAGATCGTGGCCGAGGCCGGCGAGACGGTCAACCGCCAGAAGGCGGAGGAGCTGGACAGGCTGGGCGTCATCGAAGCCTACGTGGAGGCCGAGGCCGGCCATGAGGTGAAGGTCTTCTCCAACGGCATGGTCTGGCTGAACCGGTTCGTGGATTTCGACCCCGTCTCCGAGCTTGGCATCAAGGAGCGGGTGCGCTGGATCATCCTCAAGGATCTCTTAGAGAAGTACGAGGGGGAGGAGCTGAAGGAGGCCATTCGCGAGAACGCGGCCCTGCTGGTGCCCAAGTTCATCATCCCCGACGACATCTTCGCCTCCGTCAACTACCTGAACACCCTGGCCCACGGCATCGGCACCGTGGACGACATCGACCATCTGGGCAACCGGCGTCTTAGGTCCGTGGGCGAGCTTTTGCAGAACCAGTTCCGGGTGGGCTTCTCCCGCATGGAGCGCGTCATCCGTGAGCGCATGACCCTCCAGGATACCGACGTCATCACCCCTCAGAGCCTTATCAACATCCGGCCTGTGACGGCGGCCATCAAGGAGTTCTTCGGCTCCTCGCCGCTCTCCCAGTTCATGGATCAGAATAACCCCTTAGCGGAGCTGACCCACAAGCGCCGTCTCTCCGCCCTGGGCCCCGGCGGCCTTTCCCGCGAGCGCGCCTCCTTCGACGTCCGCGACGTCCATTACAGCCACTACGGCCGTATGTGCCCCGTGGAGACCCCCGAAGGCCCCAACATCGGCTTGATCTCGTACCTTGCCTCCTACGCCAAGGTCAACGAGTACGGCTTCCTGGTGTCCCCCTATCAGAAGGTGGACAAGGCCACGGGCCGCGTCACCGAGCAGGTGGACTACCTGACCGCCGACGCCGAGGATCAGTTCTATGTGGCCCAGGCCAGCGAGCCCCGGGACGCCGAGGGCCGGCTCCTCAATCAGCGTATCGTCTGCCGTCACCGGGACGAGATCATCGACGTGGATCGCCGGCGCGTGGACTATGTGGACATCTCCCCCCGGCAGATGGTTTCCATCGCCACTGCCATGATCCCCTTCCTGGAGAACGACGACGCCAACCGCGCCCTGATGGGCGCCAACATGCAGCGCCAGGCGGTGCCTCTGATGGTGACCCAGGCCCCCATCGTGGCCACCGGCATCGAGCACAAGTGCGCCATCGACTCCGCCGTCTCCATCCTGGCCGAGGGCGACGGAACGGTCACCTATGTGGACGCCGACACCGTCACCGTCCGGTATGACGACGGAAAAATCAAGGACTATCATCTCATCAAATTCTCCCGCTCCAACCAGGGCACCTGCGTCAACCAGCGGCCCGTGGTGGACATCGGCGAGCGCGTCGCCGCCCAGGACGTCCTGGCGGACGGGCCCGCCACCTCCCACGGCGAGCTGGCGCTGGGCAAGAACATCCTGGTGGGCTTCATGACCTGGGAGGGCTACAACTACGAGGACGCCATCCTCCTGAACGAACGTCTGGCCATGGAGGACGTGTTCACCTCCATCCACATCGAGGAGCACGAGGTGGACGCCCGGGACACCAAGCTGGGCCCCGAGGAGATCACCCGGGACATCCCCGGCGTCAGCGACGACTCCCTCAAATATCTGGACGAGCGCGGCATCATCTGCATCGGCGCGGAGGTCCACGCCGGCGATATCCTGGTGGGCAAGGTCACCCCCAAGGGCGAGACGGATCTCACCGCCGAGGAACGCCTGCTGCGGGCCATCTTCGGCGAGAAGGCCCGGGAGGTGCGCGACACCTCCCTGAAGGTGCCCCACGGCGAGAGCGGCATCGTGGTGGACGTGAAGGTCTTCACCCGGGAGGCCGGGGACGAGCTGAACCCCTCCGTCAACCAGGTGGTCCGGGTCTACATCGCTCAGAAGCGCAAGATCAGCGTGGGCGACAAGATGGCCGGCCGCCACGGCAACAAGGGCGTCGTCTCCCGCATCCTGCCCAAGGAGGATATGCCCTACATGCCCGACGGCACGCCGCTGGACATCGTCTTGAACCCCCTGGGCGTGCCGTCCCGTATGAACATCGGTCAGGTGCTGGAGGTGCATCTGGGCTACGCCGCCCAGGCGTTGGGCTGGAAGGTGGCCACCCCCATCTTCAACGGCGCCAACGAGACGGAGATCCGCGACCTTCTGGGGCAGGCGGGTCTGCGTACCGACGGCAAGAGCGTCCTCTACGACGGACGCACCGGCGATCCCTTTGACAACCCCGTCACCGTGGGCTATGTCTACTTCCTGAAGCTCCACCATCTGGTGGACGACAAGATCCACGCCCGCTCCACCGGCCCCTACTCTCTGGTCACTCAGCAGCCTCTGGGCGGCAAGGCCCAGTTCGGCGGCCAGCGCTTCGGCGAGATGGAGGTCTGGGCCCTGGAGGCCTACGGCGCGGCCTACACCCTGCAGGAGATCCTCACCGTCAAGTCCGACGACGTGACGGGCCGTGTCCGCACCTACGAAGCCATCGTCAAGGGCCACAACATCCCCCAGCCCGGCGTGCCCGAGTCCTTCAAGGTGCTCATCAAGGAGCTGCAGTCCCTGTGCCTGGACGTGAACGTCCTGGACAGCCAGGGCAACGTCATCGAGCTCCGGGACGACGAGGAGGACGAGTACGCCCACGGCTTCCGCGACGTGGAGAACGAGCGGAGCTACGCCGACGACCGGGAGTTTGAGGACGCTGGCTTCGGCATCGAGGAGCCGGAGCTCCCCGAGGGGGAGGAGGACGAGGAGGACTTCGACCTGCTGGGCGACTACGACGACGAGGGCGAAGATTCCGAAGCTTTTGACGAGGAGGACGATGAATTATGAGTTATGCCCCCTTTGACTCCATTCAAATAGGGATCGCGTCTCCCGATAAGATCCGCGAATGGTCCTACGGCGAGGTGAAAAAGCCGGAGACTATCAACTACCGCACCCTGAAGCCCGAGCGCGACGGCCTTTTCTGTGAGCGCATCTTCGGGCCCACCAAGGACTGGGAGTGCCACTGCGGCAAATATAAGAAGATCCGTTACAAGGGCAAGATCTGCGACCGCTGCGGCGTGGAGGTCACCCGCGCCAAGGTGCGCAGAGAGCGCATGGGCCATATCGAGCTGGCCGCCCCCGTGAGCCATATCTGGTATTTCAAGGGCATCCCCTCCCGCATGGGCCTGATCCTGGATCTGACCCCCCGTGTCCTGGAGCGCGTCCTCTACTTCGCGGCCTACATTGTCACCGATCCCGGCGACACGCCGCTGCAAAAGAACCAGCTCCTCACCGAGGCGGAGTACCGGGATATGCGCGAGAAGTACGAGAACGATTTCCGCGCCGGCATGGGCGCCGAGGCCATCAAGGAGCTGCTGGCTGAGATCGACTGCGCCCAGCTGTCCGCCCAGCTCCGGGACGAGCTGAAGACCGCCTCCGGTCAGAAGAAGAACAAGATCGTAAAGCGCCTGGAGGTGGTGGAGTCCTTCCTCAAATCCGGCAACCGGCCGGAGTGGATGATCATCGACGCCCTGCCGGTGATCCCCCCGGATATCCGCCCCATGGTGCAGCTGGACGGCGGCCGTTTCGCCACCTCCGACCTCAACGACCTGTACAGGCGCGTCATCAACCGCAACAACCGCTTAAAGCGCCTCATTGAGCTGAACGCCCCGGACATCATCGTCCGCAACGAGAAGCGTATGCTCCAGGAGGCGGTGGACGCCCTGATGGACAACGGCCGCCGGGGCCGCGCCGTCACCGGCGCCAACTCCCGGCCCCTGAAGTCCCTCAGCGACATGCTCAAGGGCAAGCAGGGCCGCTTCCGCCAGAACCTGCTGGGCAAGCGCGTGGACTACTCCGGCCGCTCCG